>NZ_JBFTOQ010000001.1:0-494652 GCF_056398045.1 Cupriavidus sp. 05L411
TGGAACACGCCAACACCCCGGAGCTGCAGCAGCGCTGCCTCAAGATCTGCGAGATCGGTGCCCAGATGCGCCTGCTCTACACCACCGCCCTCTATCACGACTATGTCGCGCAGGAAATCCCCCTGCCTGAACTGGACATGGCTGCCTGAGCCTGCCCTTGGGCGGAATCGCGGCATTGCATTGGTATTGACGGCCCCGCCAGGGGCCTGACCGGATGAAAGGCTTGGACATCATGGCAGTGGCAAAGACTGACGAATTCAACAACTACATCAACGGCGAATGGTCGAAGAGCACCAGCGGGCGCACCTTCGACAACGTCAACCCGGCCGATACCGGCGATATCGTCGGCCGTTTCCAGGCCTCGACCGCGGATGACGCGCAGGCCGCCGTGGCCGCTGCCGCAGCCGCGTTCGACGCCTGGAAGAAAACCCCCATCTCGAAGCGCGCCAAGATCCTCAACGGCGCCGCCGATTACCTGGAAGCCAACGCCGAACAGATCGCCGAGGAACTGACCCGCGAAGAAGGCAAGGCGCTCAACCTGAGCAAGGATGAAGTGCTGCGCTCGGCGCAGACCATCCGCTTCTATGCCGTGGAAGGGCAGTCCTTCTCCGGCGAGACCTATCCCCAGGACGATCCCGACATGATCGTCTACAGCCAGCGCGAGCCACTGGGCGTGGTGACCGTGATCTCGCCGTGGAATTTTCCGGTGTCGATCCCGGCGCGCAAGATTGCTCCGGCGCTGATCGCGGGCAACACCGTGGTGTTCAAGCCTTCGTCGGACGCGCCGCTGAGCGGCTACCGGCTGGCGCAGGCGTTTGTCGAAGCCGGCATCCCCAAGGGCGTGCTCAACTTCATCACCGGCCGTGCCGGCGACGTGGGCGCGGCCATTACCGAAGCACCGGCGGTGCGTGCGATTTCCTTTACCGGCTCCACGGCGGCCGGCCAGCATATCCATCGCTCGGTGTCGCTGAGCACGCGCACGCAGATGGAACTCGGCGGCAAGAACCCGCTGATCGTGATGGAAGACGCCGACCTGGACCGCGCGGTGGACCTCACCATCAAGGGTGGCTTGTCGCTCAGCGGCCAAGCCTGCACCGGCACCAGCCGCGTGCTGGTGATGGCTTCGGTCAAGGCCGCCTATACGGAGAAATTGCTGGCCAAGGTCAAGACCCTGAAGATCGGCAGCGGCATGACGCCCGGCATGGACGTGGGCCCGCTCGCCACCCGCAAGCAGCTCGAAACGGTGCTCGGCTATGTGGAAGCGGGCAAGGCCGAAGCCACACACCTGTGCGGTGGCGACCGCCTGGGCGGCGAGCCATATGACAAGGGCTTCTATGTCTCGCCGGCCGTCTTCACCGGCGTTACCCAGCAGATGCGCATTGCCCGCGAGGAGATCTTCGGGCCGGTGATCGCCATCATCGAGGTCAGCAGCTACGCCGACGCCATCGCCAAGGCCAATGACACCGAGTACGGCTTGTCGGCCGCCATCGTGACCAGCAACCCACGCTATGCGCATGACTTCGCGCATGACATCCAGTCGGGCACGGTCAAGATCAACCGCACCACCACGGGCAACCTGATCAACGCGCCGTTCGGCGGCCTCAAGCAATCGAGCACCTCCACCTTCCGCGAGTCGGGCCGGGCAGGGCTGGAGTTCTACACGCAGATCAAGACCGTCTACCGCGGCTGCTGAACCAGCGCGCTCGCAAACCAACCGGCATTCACGCAGCATTCACGTATCGAGCAGGAGCAGGACATGAGAAAAGCCATCAAGCTGGAACTGAAGGAAGCCCGTCACATGGTGGCGGCAGCCATCCGCAAGTCCGAGGAAATCGGCGTGCTGGAATCGATCTGCGTGGTCGACGACGGCGGCTATCCGCTGGCGCTGGAGCGCATGGACGGCGCGCGCATCACCGGCCCGCAGATCGCCTGGAACAAGGCCTTCACCGCCGCCGGCCACAAGCGCTCCACCCACCTGTTCAACCAGGCCCCCAACGGCCCCGCGCTACCCGGCAATGAAGCCTTTGGCATCCAGTGGAGCTTCGAAGGCAAGTTCGCCGTGTTCGTAGGCGGCTTCCCGATCGTGGTCAACGGCGAAGTCATCGGCGGCATCGGCCTGAGCGGCGGCAACGGCGAGCAGGACACCGCCGCAGGCGTGGCAGCGCTGCAGGCCCTGCAGGAACTGCTGGCCGGCGACGACCTGAAGGTGCTGGCAGAAGCCGATATCAAAAAGTAAAGATCAAGAAGTAAATCCAGACCCAGCAACAGCCGCAAACCGCAAATGTCACGCGATGCGAAGCGAGCCGTCAAGGTGTACCAGGCCGTATGGGGCGCCTGCCGACGAGGGGGTGTCGCCCCATCCGGCGCGCCTTCTTTGCCTACTTTCTTGGCAAGACAAGAAAGTAGGTCGCCGCCCCGCAGGGGTGGTGAAACTGCCTTTGACTTTAGATCTTTGACTTCAGGTTTTAGGTTTTAGGTTTCAAAGTCCGTCCCCCAACGCATTCCGAGTCAGCCATGTCCTACCGCATCCATCTCATCGAATCCCAGCAATCGTTCGACGTCGATGCCGACGAGTCGGTACTGGACGGCGCCCTGCGCGCCAATGTGCAGATGGCGCACGACTGCCGCTTCGGCGGCTGCGCCACGTGCCGCGTCAGGCTGGTCGAAGGCGCGGTGGCTTATGACGAGTACCCCATGGGCCTGACCCCGGAAGAAGAGGCCGAAGGCTTTGCGCTGGCGTGCCAGGCGCGGCCCACCAGCGACCTGGTGATCAGCACCGCGCGGCCAGGCGAGCCATGCGCCGAGCCCGCGCGCCACACCGCGGTGATCCGCAAGATCGCGCCGCTCAGCGCCGACGTGGTGCACCTGACGCTGGAGCTGCCGCAGGCGCAGGCGCTTGACTACCGTCCCGGCCAGTACCTCAAGATCTTTACCGGTGACGGCATCGCGCGCAGTTTCTCGATGGCGTCGGTTCCCAAGGACCGTACGGTGGACCTGCACGTGCGCCGTATTCCTGGCGGCTACTTCACCGAGCGCTTGCTGGCGGGACTGCGCTCCGATGACCAGCTCGACGTGGAGCTGCCGCTGGGCGGCTTCTATTTCCGCAAGGACGACTATCGCCCGCTGGTGATGGTGGCCACGGGCACCGGGCTGGCGCCGATCAAGAGCATCCTCGAATCGCTGATGGACGATCCCGATTGCCCGCCGGTCTCACTGTACTGGGGCATGCGCACCCAGGCGGACCTGTACCTGCACGAACAGATCCAGGCGTGGGGCGCGCGGCTCTACGATTTCCAGTACGTGCCGGTGCTCTCGCGTGCCGACGGCGCATGGAGCGGCCGGCGCGGCCACGTGCAGCACGCCGTTGCCGCTGACCTGCCGGACCTGTCGGAGCACGCCATCTACCTGTGCGGCTCGCCCGACATGATCCGCGACGCCCGCGAGACCTTTCTCGGGCTGGGCGCCAGCGGCGCGCATATCTACGCCGACAGCTTCACATTCCAGCGCAGCTGAACCATCGCGCGCGGGCCGGCCAATGCGCTGGCCAGCCCGCGCGCCCACAAGACGAACATGTCCGACGACCACGGCAGTGTTCCACCCGCCCACCCGGCGGGCCATCCCGGCGCCAGCCTCGGCTCGCGCCATTCGCCGCTGTTTTCGCAGGTGACCGATACCTTGCGCCAGCGCATTGTCGGTGGCGTGTACCGCCAGGGCGACCGCCTGGTGGAGCACACGCTGTCGGCCGAACTGGGCGTGTCGCGCGTGCCGGTGCGCGAGGCGCTGCGCGCGCTGGCGGCCGAGGGGCTGGTTCGCATCGAGCCGCGCCGGGGCGCGTCAGTGGCGTGCCTGTCGGAGCATGTGGCCCGGGAGATGGTGGAGGTGCGCGCCACGCTCGAAGGCCTGAACGCCAAGCTGGCCGCGCAACGGCGCGATCCCCGGCTGGTCGCCGAGTTGCAGGAGGTCCTGCGCCAGGGCAGCGCGGCGGCATGCGGCGGCGAGGATGCGCGCCTGCTCACGCTCAATTTCCGCTTTCACGAAGTGCTGGGCAATATCGCCGCCAACAGCGTGCTGCAGGAGATGATGCGCTCCTTGCGCGAACGCACCGGACTGGTGTTTGCGCCCGCGCACCGGCAGCGCGCGCAGCAGAACTGGGACGAGCACGCGCAGATCCTGCGGGCGGTGATTGCCGGCGACGCCGACCTTGCGTCACTGCTCGCCACGCGCCATGTGTACAGCGCGGCGGAAGCGGCCACGCCTGTTGGCCCGGAAGCCTAGGCTCCTAGCCCCTAGGCCCTAGCCCCTCAGTGACGCAGCGCCACGGCAATGGCATGGTCCAGGTGTTCGATGCCGAAGGTCACGTCCTGGATTGTCCCATTGACGAAGAATGCCGGCGTGCTGCGCACATGGCTGGCAATGCCGCCTTGCTGGTGCTCGCGCACGCGCTGCAGGTAGGTGTGGGCCTTCATGTCGTAGTCATAACGCTCCAGGTCCAGTTCCAGCGTAGCGGCGTACTCCCGCAGCATCGCCGGCTTGATGCCGTGATGTTGCTCGAAGAGCTGCTGGTGCATCGGCCAGAACTTGTGCTGGGCCGCCGCGGCCTCGGCAGCCTCCGCGGCGGCTAGCGCCAGCGGGTGCCAGGCCGTCAGCGGGAAATGGCGGTACACAAAGCGCACGCGGTCGTGGTAGCGGGCAAGCAGGATCTTCACGCCGCCATAGGCCAGGCGGCAATACTGGCATTCGAAGTCGCCGTACTCGACCACGGTGACGTGGGCCGCGGCAGGCCCCAGTACATGGTCGCTCTTTTCAACGGGTGTCGACAGCATGACATTCTCCTTGCAGGATTGGCGCATGGGGGATGGCTTGCGCACGCGCCGGGCGCCGGGCACCCGTCAAGGAATGAACAGCTTGTCGATATAGCACCAGCGCCAGGTTTCGCCCGGCTCGAACGACTGGATCACCGGATGCTCCGTGGCCAGGAAATGCCGGGTGGCGTGCTGGTTGGGCGAGTCGTCGCAGCAGCCGACATGGCCGCAGCACAGGCACAAGCGCAGGTGCACCCATTCGTCGCCGCTGCGCAGGCATTCCTCGCAGCCTTCTGCGCTGGGTGTGACGGGATGGCTCAATGCAAGGTGCGCACACGCCGTTGTCATTGCGGTACTCCAACGTTGGCCCCGGCAGGGCGGGCCCGTGCCGCGCGGATGAGCCTGGGTCCTTTATTGTAGGCGGCGAAGATGCGAAGGGAAGCGCGGCAGTCACCGCGCGGCGCGCTTGCGTCGCCTAGACTCAACGGATGGCCTGTTGCGGCCTGAAGTCCCGATTTCGTATTTCGTCATTTTTCATTTCGTATTTGGCATTGCACTCAGGAGGATGTCATGACTTGCAAGATCCAGGTGGTCTTCTACAGCATGTACGGGCACGTCTACAAAATGGCGGAGGCCGTGGCGGCGGGCGCGCGCGAAGTCGATGGCGCCGAGGTGACGTTGCTCCAGGTGCGGGAACTGGTGCCCGACGCCGTGCTGGAAAAGAGTGGCGCCAAGGCCGCCCGGGCGGCTTTCGCCCATGTGCCGGTGGCGGAGCCGGACAAGCTGGCCGACGCCGATGCCATCCTGTTCGGCACCCCCACGCGGTTCGGCAATATGTGCGCGCAGATGCGCAATTTTCTCGACCAGACCGGCGGGCTGTGGATGAGCGGCGGGCTGGTGGGCAAGGTCGGCAGTGTCTTTACCAGCACCGCCACCCAGCACGGCGGCCAGGAGACCACGATTACCAGCTTCCACACCACGCTGCTGCACCAGGGCATGGTGATTGTCGGCGTGCCCTACGCCGAAGCACGGCTGCTGGACATGAGCCAGATCACGGGGGGCACACCCTATGGCGCTTCCACCCTGACGGCCGCCGACGGCTCGCGCCAGCCCAGCGAGAACGAACTGGCGATCGCAAAGTATCAGGGCCGGCACGTGGCCGGCATAGCCGCCAGGCTCGCGGCGCGTTAGCCGGGCTGCTGGCCGTGGCCGGATGGCAGGCGGGCGGGTTCAGGTTCAGGCCGCTCGCTCGTTCTCCAGCTCGGCCAGCACTGCGTCCAGGGTGTCGGCCAGCAGGTCGGCGTGCGCTTCGGTGAACACCATCGGCGGGCGGATCTTCAGGATGTTGGCTGCTTCGCCGGTGGCACCCACCAGCACGTGGCGCCGCCGCAGACCGTTGACGATGCGCGCCGTCCGCGCGGTCGCGGGCCGCGCGGCATCGCCGTCTTCGACAAACTCCACCGCGACGAACAGCCCGGCCCCGCGGATATCGCCGATCAGCGGATGCCGCGCCGCCACGCCTGCCAGCCGCTCGCGCAGGTACTTGCCCACGCGCCGCACCTGCGCCATGAGCTGCGTCTGCTCGATGACGTCAAGCACCGCCATGCCGGCGGCGACAGACACCGGGTTGCCGCCGAAGGTATTGAAGTAACGGCACTCGCGTCCAAACGCCGCCAGCACTTCGGGGCGCACGGCCAGCCCGGCCAGCGGATGCCCGTTGCCCATTGGCTTGCCCATGGTGACGATGTCCGGCACCACGCCATGCCGCTGGAATCCCCAGAACGCCTCGCCCGTGCGCCCCAGGCCGGGCTGCACCTCGTCGGCGATGAACACGCCGCCGGCCGCGCGGATGGCGGCGACCGCATCTTTCAGGAAGCCGGGCGGATCGCAGAAGATGCCGTCGCTGGAGAACACGGTATCGACCAGCAGCGCGGCGGGGCGGATGCCATGCGCGCGCAGGTCCTCGATCGCGTGGCGCACACCGTCGGCAAGGACTGCACCGAGCTGCGCCGGCGCAACGCGGTAGCTGTCCGGCGCCGGTACGGTACGCACGTTGTCGCCAAGCTTCACGTAGCGCCCGAGCGAGGGCGATGCCTCGGCAATGGACGCGGTCACGCCGTGGTAGGCAAAGCGCGTGATGATCAGCCCTTGCGCGCCGGTGTGGGCGCGCGCGATGCGCATCGCCAGGTCGTTGGCCTCGCTGCCGGTACAGGTGAGCATGGCATGGCCCAGCGCGTCCGGCATGGTGGCCAGCAGGCGCTCCGCGTAGTCCAGGATGCCCTCGTGCAGGTAGCGTGTGTGCGTGTTGATCTGCGCCGCCTGGCGGGCAATGGCTTGCACCACCTGTGGATGGCAATGGCCGACCGATGCCACATTGTTATATGCATCGAGGTAGCGCTCGCCGCTGGCGTCGTAAAGCCAGACGCCATCGCCGCGCACGATGTGCAGCGGCTCCTCGTAGAACAGGCGGTACGCCGGCCCGAGCACGCGGGCGCGCCGCTCGGTCAGTGCTGCAACGCTAGGGGTGGCTGCTGCCGTGGTCATCGGATTCCTTGGTGTCGTGGTCACGCCATCCCGCAGGCGCGGCGCAGGACGGAGCGTGCTTGTTCGGTGGGGATCGCGTCGCAGGCTGCCAGCCGGTCCCAGGAGACGGCGTTGTTGCGCAACAGGTAAGGCGCGTTTTCCGGATGCCGCGCGGCGCGCCAGCCACTGATGGCGACCACCATCACCAGCCGGGCCTGCACAAGGTCGAACAGCACGTCTACCTCATCGGCTTGCAGCGGCAGTACCGCGTGATATGTGGCGGCAAAGTCCGCCAGCGTGGCCATCGTGTCGCCGGTGGGGTCAACCTGATAGGCGGCGGCAACGGCCAGGTCGTCGATCAGGGGCGCGTGGACCATGTCGCCAAAATCCAGCACGCCCGCAATGCGCGCATGGTCTTGCGGGTCGACCAGGACGTTATAGATATTGAAGTCGTTGTGGATCGGCTGGGCCCGCAGGTGCGCCAGCCGGGGCCGAACATTGGCGGCAAAGCGATCCAGCGCGCGGTTTGCCAGCGTGCGGCGCGCCGCGTCCGGGACGCTGTCGAGCAGGCCGCGCACGCGGTCGGCGCGCTGGATGTCCCACGGCAGCTCCAGTTCGCCGGCGGGATGGCGGAAGTCGCGCAGCGCCAGGTCGAGCCGGGCCAGCGTGCGCGCCAGCTCCCGTGCCTGCGCTTGCGAGCGCTGCGCCTTGGGCAGCGGCACGCCAGGCAGGTAGCTGAACAGGCGCACCACACGCGCTTCGCCACCGGGTGGCTGGGCGATCAGCGATGGCTGGCCCGCCAGGGTTGGCACGATGCGCTGCACGGGCAGGGCGGGGTCGGCCGCGGCGATGTGCAGCAGCGCCTGGGTCTGGAAGTCCGCCACCAGCGGCAGCTCGGCCGGGTGGGATACCTTGAGCATGTAGCTTGCCGCGGGCGTTTCCAGCAGGAAGTTCCGGTCGCGCTCGCCGCTCAGCGGGGAGAGCCGGCCCGCCAGCCCGTAGTGCTGCGTGAGCAGCGCCATCGCCCACGTCACAGGGACTTCGGGCGAGCCTTCGCTAAGCACATCGGCGGCCGCCAGTGCCGCGCTTGCCGGCCCGTTCATGCCGCGCTCGCGAAGCCGCGCAGCGCGCTGGACAGGTTGGGCCCGAGATCGTCGGAGAGATACCCGCCTTCCTGCACCAGCACCGTCGGCAGGCCCAGCCGCGCAATTTCCGCGGTGATCAGCGCGAAGCCGGGCGTGGTGACGGCCAGCGCCTGGTACGGGTCGCGCTCGTGCGCGTCCAGCCCCAGCGCTACCACCAGCGCCCCGGGCGCGAAGGCGCGGATGCTCTGGCACACGTCGCGCAGCGCTGCCAGGTAGGCCTCGTCGCCGGTGCCGCGCGCCAGCGGGCGGTTGATGTTGTAGCCAAGTCCCTCCGCCTCGCCGCGCTCGTGCGCGTGTCCGGTGAAGAAGGGCGTGAACAGCATCGGGTCGCCATGCAGCGACACGGTCAGCACATCGTTGCGCCGGTAGAAGATGCCCTGGGTGCCGTTGCCGTGGTGCATGTCGATGTCGAGGATGGCGACGCGGTCATGGTGGCGGCGCAGGTGCTGCGCGGCAATGGCGGTGTTGTTCAGGTAGCAAAAACCATTGGCGCGGTCCGCATAAGCGTGGTGGCCCGGCGGGCGGCACAGCGCATAGGCCGCGCGTTCGCCGTCGGCGACCAGTTGCGCGGCGTGGGTGGCCACGTCGGCCGAGCCGACCGCCGCGCGCCAGGTGTTGGGCCCGATGGAGCAGGCGGCGTCGCCCATGTGGAAGCCCGCCTGGCCGACCACGCTGTCGGGATAGGTGCAGGGCTGCCCGGGGAACGGATGGATGTTGGGCAAGACCTCTTCGGAGGCGTCGGGCAGCAGTTGCCAGCGGTCGTACGCGGTTTCCAGGAAGCGCAGGTATTCCGGCGTGTGGATCGCGGCGCGCGGGCCGGGGCCGTGATCGGCGGGGGCGATCACGTCGTGGCCATCGGCGCGCACCGCTGCCAAGAGGCGCAGGGCGCGCTCGGGCTGCTCGTTGCTGCGTTTCATCTTGCCGCGCACCATGAACGCGTGCGGGTCGTGGTCGAGATGCAGATCGCTGTAGACGACTTTCATAGGACGGACTCCATCGGGGGCGCCTCGGCGGCGCCTTGTTTTTGCATGAACACCGCCCGGACATGGACCCAGGCGTCATCGATATGGAAGCGCACCGCGGCTTGCGCGGCGGCTTCGTCGCGCCGTGCAATCGCCTCGGCAATGGGGCGATGGGTCTCGGCCACGGCCTTCGGGTCGTGGTACACGCTGTCGATCAGCGCCACGATCATGCGGATCTCCGTTTGCATCATGGAGAACATGCGATGCAGGTAAGCATTGCCGGACAGCTCGCAGATGGCCGTGTGGAACGCCAGGTCGCGCGCCACGCGCTCGATCTGCGGCAGCGATTCGGCCTCCTGCACCATGCGGTCGACCATGGCCACGAGCTGCTTCAGCCCGGCCTCCGGCGCCTGCTTGCAGGCGAGCGATGCGGCCATCAGCTCCAGGTTCAGCCGTACCTGGAACAGGTCGTCGATCTCGCGCACCGTCACCGTGCGCACCGCAAAGCCATGGCGCGGGCGCGAGACCAGCACGCCCTGGCGCTCCAGCCGCCGGGCCGCCTCGCGCACCGGCGCGCGGCTGACATTCATGCGGCGGGCGATGTCGGCCTCGACGATGCGGCTGCCGGGCGGGAGCCGGCCTTCGACGATGGCCTGGGTGAGTTGCGCCTCCACCGCCGCCACCAGGTCGGAGACTTCGATGGAGGCAAAGGGCGAGGATTCGTCGAATGCGGAATCAGACATGGGCTTAGTCCTTGGGTCGGGCTACGACCGGCTTTACCAGCGGTGCGGGCGGCGCCTGCCGCCCGCGCAATGCGAGGTAGCCGCCCGACAGCATGATCAGCACGATGCCCGCCAGCGCGATGCCATCGGGCGGGCGCTGGAAGACAAAGGTACTGATCAGCACGGCGAGCAGCAGTTGAAAGTAATTGAGCGGCGCGAGCGTGGAGGCGGCAACGCGCCGGAAGGCGGCCAGCAGCAGCAACTGGGCCAGGCCGCTGCAGGCGCCACCGGCCATCATCAGCAAGATGTCGGGCGCGGACGGCATGACCTCAGGCAGCGTCGCCAGCGCCGGCACGCCGGTCACCACCAGGCAGATCAGCGCGGTCCAGGCATAGAGCACCGGCCCGGCGACCACGCCGGCCAGCCGGCGCGTCAGCAGCTGGAAGGCGGCGTAGCACACGGCGGATACCATCATCAGCACCGTGCCCACGAGCGGCAGGTCGCCGCCGGGCCGCACGATCAACAGCATGCCGCCAAAGCCGGCCAGCACCGCCGCCCACTGCGCGCGTCCCACCCGTTCGCCCAGCACCGCCGGCGACAGCGCCACCATGATCAGGGGCGCGGTGAAGTAGATGGCGGTGGCCTCTGCCAGAGGCATGTGCACCAGCGCGGCCATGAAGCAGCTCGCCACGATGCCAAGCGCCAGCCCGCGCGCCAGCAGCAGCCACTTGCAGGGCGTGCGCCACAGCTTCAGGCCGCCTTCGCGCAGCAGCCACACCAGCGCGATGACGCTTACCGACACATAGCGGGTCAGGTTCATCATGGGCGCCGAGTGGTCGCGCAGCATCCATTTGCAGAAGGCGTCGTAGCTGGCAAACGCCACCAGCGCGCAGAAGAACAGCGCGATGCCATCGCGGCGCGCACTCGCCGTGGTGAGCCGTAGCGAAGGATTTGCCGGGCCGGTCATCAGGCTGCAGCCTTGTTGCCACCATGGCCGCCATTGCTTCCCTTGCTGCCGGCCGGGAGCTCACGCTCCAGCGCCACCATGGCGCGCTCGAACCGCGCGAACAGCTCGTCGATCTGCGCCTCGGTGATGATCAGCGGCGGGCAGAACGCGATGGTGTCGCCCATGGCGCGCACGATCAGGCCGTGCTCCTGCGCCAGCTGAGCCAGGCGCGGGCCAGCCTTCAGGGCCGGGTCGAAGGCGCGCCGCGCCGCCGGATCCGCCGCCAGTTCGACCGCGCCCAGCAGGCCGACCCCGCGCACCTCGCCCACCAGCGCTCGCCCGGCATAGGCCCGCAGCGCTTGCTGGAAGCGGGGCGCGATGGCGTTCACATGATCCAGGATGTGGTCATCCTCATAGACGCGCAGCGTCTCCAGCGCCACCGCCGTGGTGACCGGATGGCCCGAGTAGGTGAAGCCATGGCCGAAGGTGCCGATCTTGCCGCTGTTGGCGGCAATGGCCGCATGCACTTTCTCCGACAACATTACCGCCGAGATCGGCATGTAGCCGGAGGACAGCGCCTTGGCGCAGGTGAGGATGTCGGGCCGCATGCCGTAGGTGGTGGAGCCAAACATCGCGCCGGTCCGGCCAAAGCCGCAGATCACCTCGTCGGCGATCAGCAGGATGTCATGGCGGCGCAGCACGGCCTGGATCTCGGCAAAGTAGGTGGCCGGCGGCACGATCACGCCGCCCGCGCCCATCACTGGCTCGGCGATGAAGGCGCCGATGGTGTCCGGGCCCCCCGCCTGGATCAGTGCTTCGAGCTCCTGCGCCAGGCGGCTGGCGAACGCCGCCTCGCTCTCGCCCGGCGCGCCGTAGCGGTAGTGGTGCGGGCAGCCGGCGCGCAGGATGCGGTCGATGGGCAGGTCGAAATCGCGGTGATTGGCCTGCAGGCCGCTCAGGCTCGCCGCCGCCACGGTGACGCCGTGATAGGCGTTGGTGCGCGCGATGATCTTCTTCTTGTCCGGCTTGCCGATGGCGTTGTGGTAATACCAGACCAGCTTCACGGCGGTGTCATTGGCCTCCGAGCCGGAGTTGGCGAAGAACACCTTGGACATCGGCACCGGCGCCATCGCCACCAGCTTCTCGGCCAGCATGATGGCCGCCGGGTTGGAGCGATGGTTGAACGTGTGATAGTAGGGCAGCGTGCGCATGGCCTCCACGCCGGCCTCGATCACGCGCGCATGGCTGAATCCGAGCGAGCTGCACCACAGGCCGGACATCCCCTCCAGGTAGCGCTTGCCCTGGTCGTCCTCCACATAGATGCCGTCGCCTTTGGTGATGACGAGCGGGCCGACGCCGGGGTGGGCGGCCAGGTTGGTAAAGGGATGCAGATGGGCCGCGATATCGTCTGCGGCAAGGGCGGCGTGGGAGGGCAAGGCGACGGTCATGTCAGTGACGTCCTGTTGTTGGTATCGGGTGTGTCGGAGTGCTGGGGCAGCGGCATGCCAAGGTCAAACGCGTCAATATCAATATCCCTGTGCCGGGTCGACAGCCACGGCCGGTCGCTGCCCGCGGCGCAGCTGGGCCAGATTATCCAGCGTCTGGCGCGCGATCGTGGCCGGATCGGTGCGGGCCGCCACGTGCGGCGTGACGTTGATGCGCGGATGCTGCCAGAACGGATGCCCGGATGGCAGCGGCTCGTGCTGGAAGGCATCCAGCGTGGCCGCGCCCAGCGTGCCGTCGTCCAGCGCGCGCAGCAGGTCAGCCTCGACCAGGTGGCCGCCCCGGCCTACGTTGATCAGGTGCGCGCCGCGCGGCAGGCGGGCGAACAGGTCCGCGCACAGGAAACCCTGCGTCTGCGCGGTGAGCGGCAGCAGGCAAACCAGCGCGTCGCAGCCCGCCAGGAAGGCATCCAGGCTGTCCTGGCCGTGGAAGGCTTCCACGCCTTCAGGCAGGCCCGCCTTGGGGCTGCGGCTCCAGCCGCGCACCGCATAGCCCACGGCCTGCAGCGCGCGGGCGCTGGCAATGCCCAGCGTGCCCAGCCCCGCAATGCCCACCCGGTGCCGCGACGGCGCCACGATGGGCTGCTCCTGCCACTGCCCGGCCGCCGCGCTGGCCAGATAGGCGCCCATGCTGCGCTGGTGCTGGATCACGGCCCACGTCACGTAGGCCGTCATGGTGCCGGCCATGGCGGTATCCACGATGCGGCAGACGGTTGGCCCGGGCGGCAGGTCCGGATCGCTGCGCAGGTGGTCGATGCCCGCGCCCAGCGACTGCACCAGGCGCAGCTTGGGCATGGCCGCCAGCAAGCCGGGCGGGGGCGCCCAGCAGACCGCGGCATCGATGTCGCCAAGCGCGCCCAGGTCGGCGCCCACGCGCAGGTCCAGCCCGGGCGCCGCCGCGCGGAAGGCGGGTACCAGGTAGTGCATGTCGAGCACGCTGCTGAGCAGTGCCACGCAGGTGGGCTTGGTCGTCGTCATGTCCATCTCGTTGCGTGTTCCGGCCGGATTGTCGAGGTCGGTGCGGGTCATGCGTAGCCCCCGACCGCTTGCAGGCGGGCTGGCTCTGGTGCCTCTGGTGCCTCGGGTGCCTGCGCGGCCTCGTGCACCCGGGTCAGGCGCGGGATGGCTTCGATCAGCTTGCGCGTGTACGCATGCTCGGGTGCGCTCAGCACGCGGGCCGTCTCGCCGTACTCGACCACCTCGCCGCGCTGCATGACGGCGATCTTGTCGCACATCTGCGCGGCCACGCGCAGGTCGTGGGTGATGAAGACCATGGCCAGCTTGAACTGCTCGCGCACCTTGGCAAACAGCTCCAGCACCTGCGCCTGCACCGACACATCCAGCGCGGAGACGGGCTCGTCGGCCACCAGCAATTCCGGCTGCATCGCTAGCGCCCGGGCAATGCCGATGCGCTGGCGCTGCCCGCCGGAAAACTCATGCGGGTAGCGCTCGGCCGCCTCCGGCCCCAGCCCGACCAGCCCGAGCAGCTCCAGCGTGCGCGCCTGTGCCTCCTGGCGCGATACGCCTTGCGCGATGGGGCCGGCAGCGATGGCCGCACCGATCCGATGCCGGGGATTGAGCGAGGCATAAGGGTCCTGGAACACCATCTGCAGCTTGCCGCCCGCGCGCTGCAGCAGCCCGCCGCCTTGCGACAGGTTGCGCCCGTTGATCACGATGCGGCCGCTGTCGAACGGTGCCAGGCCCACGATGCAGCGGCCCACCGTCGATTTGCCGGAGCCCGATTCACCCACCAGCCCGAGCGTTTGCCCGCGCAGCAGCTCAAAGTTCACGTTGCGCGCGGCTTGCACCTCGCGCCCGCGCCGCAGCAGGCCGCCGCCGGTGCGGTAGGTCTTGCACAGGTCCTGTACCTGCAGCACGCGGTTGACCTCCACCTGCACGGGCGGCTGGCGCAGGTGCCCGCCGGGAATGGCGCTGATCAGCTTGCGGGTATAGGAATGCTGCGGATTGGTCAGCACGCTCGCGGCCGGCCCAGCCTCGACGATGGTGCCGGTCTGCATCACCACCACCTGGTCGGCGATCTCCGACACCACGCCGAAATCGTGCGTGATGAACAGCACGGCCATGCCGCGCCGCTTTTGCAGCTCGCGGATCAGTTGCAGGATCTGCGCCTGCGTGGTGACGTCGAGCGCGGTGGTGGGCTCGTCGGCGATCAGCAGGCGCGGCTCCAGCGCCATGGCGCACGCGATCATCACGCGCTGGCGTTGCCCGCCCGACAGGCGGAAGGGGTAGCTGTCGTACAGCAGCTCCGGATCGGGCAGGCCCACATCGGCCAGCGCCGCCACGATGCGCTTGCGCTTCTCGGCCGCGCCCAGCCGCTGGTGCGCGTCGAACACTTCGGCGATCTGGTCGCCGATGCGCATGACCGGGTTGAGCGCCGTCATGGGTTCCTGGAACACCATGCCGATCTTCTGCCCGCGCAGCTCGCGCATGGCGTCGTCATCCAGCTGCAGCAGGTCCTGGCCCTCGAACAGGATGCGCCCGGCCACCGGCTCCACATGGGGCCGCGGCAGCAGGCCCATCACCGCATTGGCGATCATGGACTTGCCGGAGCCGGACTCGCCCACCACGCACAGCGTCTGGCCCGCTTCCAGCGTCAGCGAGGCTCCCTGCACCGCCAGCGCGCGGTCGCCGCCAGCAGGCAGGCGGATGCTCAGGTCCTGGATATCTAGTGCCGGTGTGCTCATCGTCCACTCCCGCCAAGGCGCGCATTGAGCGCGTCGTTCAGGCCTTCGCCCACCATATTGAGCGCGAGCACCGTCAGCAGGATGGCCGTGCCGGGGAACACCGCCATCCACCAGGCCTGGCGCAGCACGGTGCGCGCCGAGCCCACCATATAGCCCCAGCTCATGTGGTTCGGGTCGCCGAGACCCAGGAAGCTCAGGCTGGATTCGAGCAGGATGGCGGTCGCCACCATCAGCGAAGCCATCACGACGATGGGCGAGCTGGCATTAGGCAGGATCTGCGACAGGATGATGCGCGGTGTCGATTGCCCGGCCAGCTTCGCGGCTTGCACAAAGTCGCGCTGGCGCAGCGTGAGGAACTCGCTGCGCACCAGGCGCGCCACCGGCGGCCAGGACACGATGGCGATCGCCGCTACGATGGAGCCGATGGACGGCTCGAAGATCGCCACCAGTACCAGCGCCAGCGCAAAGCTCGGCACCGCCTGGAACAGCTCGGTGAAGCGCATCAGCGCCGCATCGATCCACCCGCCGAAGTAGCCGGAAATGGCGCCCAGCGTCACGCCGATCAAGAGCGAGACCACCGTGGACACCACGCCGATCAGCAGCGAGATGCGCGCGCCGTGGATCACGCCCGCCAGGATGTCGCGCCCCATGGTGTCGGTGCCCATGGCAAAGCCGGGTTCCTGCATCGGCTGCAGGAACGGCTGCTGCACCATGTCCCAGGGATCATGCCCGGCCATCCACGGCCCGAACAGCGCGAGCACGGCAAAGCCCACCAGTACCACCATGCCGAGCACGGCTGCCTTGTTGCGGCAGAACCGCCGCCAGAAAGTGTTTTTCATTGCATCTCGATCCGCGGGTCGACCAGCGTGTAGACAAAGTCGGTCAACAGGTTGAACAACACGGCCATGGCCGCGGTGACCAGGAAGCAGCCCAGCAGCAGGTTGTAGTCACGCTGCAGCAGGGCGTCGAACATCAGGCGGCCAATGCCCGGCCAGGCGAACACCGTTTCGGTCAGCACCGCGCCGCCGATCATGCCGCCGGCCTGGATGCCGGCCAGCGTCACCACCGGCAGCAGGGCGTTGCGCAGGATGTGGGCGCGCTGGATGCGCCCGGGCCGCACACCCTTGGCGCGCGCGGTCTTGACGAAATCCATCTGCGCCACCTCCAGCATCGAGGCCCGCGTCATGCGCGCATACACCGCCATGTAGAACAGCGCCAGCGTGAGCGCGGGCAGCACCAGGTGCGTGGCGATGTCGAACACCAGCGCCAGGCCATGCAGGTCCGCCCCCACGGTGAAGTAGCCAAAGCCGGGCAGCCAGTCGAGCTTGACCGAGAACAGCAGCACCGCCATCATCGCCAGCCAGTACAAGGGCGTTGCGTAGAACACCAGGGCGAACAGGGTGATGGCGTTGTCCACCCAGCTCCCCGCGCGCCGGCTAGCCCACGCCCCCAGCACCACGCCGAACAGCACGGAGAGCAGGAAGGCGCTGCCGGTCAGGATCAGCGTGGCGGGCAGGCGCTGCAGGATCAGGTCCAGCACCGGCTGCTGCTGGCGGTAGGAGTAGCCCAGGTCCAGGTGCACCACATGGCCGAGGTAAGTGGCAAGCTGCTCCGGCACCGGCTTGTCCAGCCCGAACTGCGTGCGCAACTGCGCCACGAACTGCGGGTCGGAGGCCCCGGCCTCGCCAGCCATCACCGAGACAGGGTCTCCCGGCGCGGCCCGGATCAGCAGGAAGTTGACGGTCGCGATGACCAGGATCGCAATCACGCCCTGTACCACCCGGCCTAGCATGCGCTGCGTACGACTCATGACTTTGCCCCAGAGATAAAGATGACTGCCATCACGCCAGCCAGGCGCGGCCGATGCCGTCGTTCAGGCCAATGCCGGAACTGATGGGATTGTTGATGCGGCTGCGGTACAGCGTGGGGAAGTTGAGCTCGTGCAGCCACACCACCGGCATCTCGTCCACCAGGATCTTCTGCACTTCGTGGTAGATCGCTGCGCGCTTGACGGGGTCCATCTCGCGCGCGCCAGCCTGGAACAATTCGTCGACCTTGGCGTTGCGGTAGCCCTCCACATTGTTGAAGGGCGAGCCCTGCGCGATGTTGTCCGAGGTGTAGTTGCGCGCCACGCCCAGCGCCGGGTCGCCATACTGGTAGACGTAGGTGAAGGCCAGGTCGTAGTCCCACTTGTTCAGCCGCTCGCCCCAGCCCGCCACGTCGGTAGGGGTCATTTCGATCTTCACGCCGGCCTGCTGCAGGTTCTGCCGCACGATCTCGGCCGAGCGGGTCCAGGTTTCGCCGTAGGGCAGGGGCAGCAGGCGCAGGGTTTCGCCCTTGTAGCCGGATTCGGTCAGCAGCTGCTTGGCGCGGGCCAGGTCGCGCGGATACTTGGCCACGTCGGTGCTGGCGTATTTGATATGGCTGTTGAAGGGGCCGGTGGCGCTCTTGGCGTAGCCTTGCCATGCCACCTTGGCGATCGCGTCGCGGTCGATGGCAAAGGCCAGCGCCTGGCGGAACTTGATGTTGTCCATCGGCGCCTTGCGGTTGTTGACCCACAGCCACGAGTGCGGCGCGAAGAACTCCCAGCCCTTGGTGGTGACCTGCACGCCGGGCAGCTTGCTCAGGCGCGCCACGTCGAAGTACTCCACCGCGCCGCCGGGCACCAGGTCGACCTTGCCGGACTCGAACGCCGCGGCGCGCGCCGAGGCATCGGGGATCACGTGGAAGTACACGCTGTCCACCAGCGGCACGTCGGGCTGGTGATACGCATCGTTGCGCACCAGCTGGATGTACGAGCCGCGCACCCATTCCTTGAACTTCAGCGGGCCGGTGCCGATGGGCTTGGCGTTGGCCGGGTTGGTCAGGAAATCCGTGCCCTCGTAGATATGCTTGGGCACCATGGGCATGGTGCCCACTTCGAAGATGCCGAGGAACGGGCTGAACGGGTACTTCAGCTTGAACTCCACCGTGAGCGGGTCCACCGCGCGGATGCTCTCCACCGCCGCCAGGTTGGCGCGCAGCCGGGCGTGGGTCTTGCGCAGGAACACGTCGGCGGAGAACACCACGTCGGCCGCGGTGAACGGCTTACCGTCATGCCAGGTGACCTTGGGCTTGAGCTTGAACGTGTACACGGTGCCGGCCGGGTTCACTGTCCAGGAGGTCGCCAGCGCTGGCTGCGGTTCCAGCTTTTCGTCGTAGCGCAGCAAGCCCTCGTAGATGTTGCCGGAGATCAGCTGGGTGGGGCCGTTCTGGGTAATGCCGATCATCAGGCCGGAAGGCTCAGGCTGGACGAGCGCGTTGATCACGCCGCCCTTCTTGCCGGCCGCGAGGACGTGGAAAGGCACACCGGCGAGCGACAGCCCGGTGGTGGCAACACCCATTTTGATCAGTTGGCGACGATTCATTGCGGAACTCTCCTGGGGGCTAGGGATGGGTAACTGGCAAGACGGAACTGGCAACACAAAATGGCGAAAGCGCGCAGGGCGGGCAGGGCAGGCAGGGCGCTAGTCGCGGAACGACGTGGCAGCGGCCGGCTCCAGCCGCTCCCGCAAGGCGCGCCATTCCCGCGCGTACGGATCGGCCGCGCCGGGCAGGCGGTTGGTGTCGCCGCTCTCGTACTGGCGCGCGGTCTTCTCGCAAATGGCTGGCGGCACCGGATTGACGCGCTGGCCGCTGGACTGGATCGCCACCTGCACGCGGCAGGCGCGCTCCAGGTTGTGCATCAGGATGAAGGCCTCCGCCACGCTGCGGCCCAGCGTGACCAAGCCGTGATTGCGCAGGATCAGGGCGCGCTTGTCCGGGCCGAGATCGGCCACCAGGCGCACGCGCTCCTCATGGTCCAGCGCAATGCCTTCGAAGTCGTGGTACGACACGCGGTCATGGAATTGCAGCGCCCACTGGTTGGAGGGCTGCAGGCCGCATGCCAGCGACGATACGGCCACGCCCGCGACGGTATGCGTATGCAGCACGCAGACCGCGTCATGCCGGGCGGCATGCACGGCGCTGTGGATGGTGAAGCCGGCCGGGTTCACGTCTTGCCCCGGCGGCCCGCTGATGATGTTCCCGTCCAGGTCGATGCACACCAGCGAAGACGCGGTGATATCCCGGAACAGCATCCCGAACGGGTTGATCAGGAAGCGGTCCTCGGTGCCCGGCACCCGGGCCGAGATATGGGTGTAGATGCTGTCGTCCATGCCGTACAGGGCGACCAGGCGGTATGCGGCGGCGAGATCCTCACGCACTCGTTGCTCGGCCTCGGAGATGGCGGGAACCAGGCGGGAAGAGACGTTGTTGCCCATGTTTGTGTTTCCTTGGATTGGCGATTAGGTCACTGTAGGTCGATGGTCAGCTGTCGACAGTTGGCACTTATACCGATTACGCAAAGTTCAGGCCACGTGTTCAATTTGCAGCCGGATATGTTGCGGTGCGATGTGCAAAGCGTTGATTTTCAAAGGAATACGGGCTTGCCCTGGCTTGGATGGCGGGCTGCCGGGCGGCTTCGGCGGCTTGCCGGGGAATGGTGCCATGCGCAAAAAATGGGCGCCGGCAGCCGGGTTTCGGGATTGGCGAGCGGGAATGGGGCGCGGCGCACGGTTTGGTGGCGTGCAGAAAAACCAGCGTCGGGATAGGCGGCCAGGGTGTCCATGTGTCTCTTTTGGCACATGGCGAGCGAGCAAGCGCGGCCTGGCGTGCTCGCGGGGCGCAGAAACGCCGCCGCCGGAAATATAAGAAGGGTTCCGGGCTGGAGTATGCGAAGATGCGCGCACAGCGGCGCTGCGAATACGCGCGGCCGGCTGTCTGGACCTGACCCCAGTCGCACCCCACGACTTTCCGCCTGCGGCCTTGCCCCTGGTTCAGTTCTTTCCCGAAGCATGCTGCCTGGCTGCTGGCCTCAAGGCCACCATGGCTGTCGTGCCCGTCGCGTTTTCCGCTCGCTCTCTCCCCTGCGCCGCTCAACGGCCAAGCCTTAACCGTCAAGCCCGGTAGCGGGCGCCAATTGTCCGTCATCGTACCGACACCGCACGCCATCCATGGCAACGTGCCGGTAGCGGTCAGGTCCATGCCAAACGGCGCGGCTACATTCGCATCGGGCTCGAAGATTCCGGTCCCCTGGCGAGGTATCGGCGGCGGCCTGGCCCATCACGCGGAGTCGGGAAAGGAGCGTTCCATGTTAGGAACCGTATTACTGGTCGTGCTGGTGCTTGTCTTGCTCGGTGCCATGCCGACCTGGCCACATAGCCGTTCCTGGGGCTATATGCCCAGCGGCGTGCTGGGCCTGCTGCTGATTGTGGTGCTTGTGCTGGTGCTGATGGGCCGCTTATAGGCGAGAAAGAGGCGAGAAAGAGGCGAGAAAGCTCGCCTTGGCGCACCAGTCCGCGCAGCGATCGCGTGATGGCCGGCGGGCCCCGGGCTTGCCGGCCAGCCGTTTTTAAGGAGGCGAACCCGTCTCCCGATCCCCGTTGGCAACCAAGGCGCCCATGTATTCAGTGCTAGGCCGTACGTTCGAGTACACATCCACCCCTTCGCCGTGGGACAGCAAGGCGCCAGTGCGGGAGGAACTGTTCGGCATCGAGCGGCTGGAGCAGCATGCGCAGAGCCTTGCCGCCGCCCAGCCCGTTACCCCGACGCCCCCGCGCGTGCGCACGCTGCGCAGCCGCCTCAACGACAATGCCGAGGTATTGCTCGCGGCCTACCGGGCCAGCGCGGCGGAGCTGGAGAGCGGCAGGGCCGTGGTGCCCGCGGCCGAATGGCTGCTGGACAACTACCACC
Source organism: Cupriavidus sp. 05L411 (assembly GCF_056398045.1). Lineage (NCBI taxonomy): Bacteria > Pseudomonadati > Pseudomonadota > Betaproteobacteria > Burkholderiales > Burkholderiaceae > Cupriavidus > Cupriavidus sp. 05L411. Next base: position 21,080 of record NZ_JBFTOQ010000001.1, read on the forward strand.
TGGTGGAAGCGCAGATCCGCGAGATCCGCGATGACCTGCCGCCTGGCTACTATCGCCAGCTGCCCAAGCTCAGCGAGGGTCCCTTCGCCGGCTATCCCCGCGTATTTGGGCTTGCCTGGGCCTTTGTCGCGCATACCGACAGCCATATCGACCCGGACACCCTGCGGCGCTTCATTGCCGCCTACCAGCGCGTGCAGCCGCTGACCATCGGCGAGCTGTGGGCCGTGGCCATCACGCTGCGCATCGTGCTGATCGAGAACCTGCGCCGCCTGGCCGAGCAGATGACCGCCGGGCGCATCGCCCGCGCCGACGCGGACGATCTGTCCAGGCAACTGCTCAAGTCGGGCTGCGCCCGCTCGGCGCTCGACACGGATATCGCCTCGCGCGCCGCCGCGCCATTGTCGGAACTGTTCGCCGCGCAACTGGCCAAGCGCCTGCGGGACCAGGACCCACGGACCACGCCAACCCTGGGCTGGCTGGAAGAGCGGCTCGGCCGGCAGGGCGCGTCCATCGAGGACGTGGTGCGCCACGCCCAGCAGCGCCAGGGCGCATCCAACGTGACCGTGCGCAATGTCATCACCAGCATGCGGCTGATTTCGGATATCGACTGGGCCGAACTGTTCGAGAGCGTGAGCCTGGTCGACGCGCGTTTGCGCGATGGCAGCGGCTACGCCGACATGGACTTCCCCACGCGCAATCTTTACCGCAGCGCCATCGAGCAGCTCGCGCGTGGCTCGCCCGCCTCGGAGCTGGAGATTGCCGATCTAGCGCTGGCCACGGCCCGCGCCGCGGCGGCAGGCACCACCGATGCGGCGCAGGCGGAGCGCATCGGGGACCCGGGATATCACCTGATCGCGGAGGGCCGGCGCGCCTTCGAGCGCGCAATCGGCTTTCGTCCCCCGGCGCGGCTGCGGTTTTCCCGCCTCAATATCGCGCTGGGCATTGGTGGCTATGTGGGCGCCATCCTGCTGGTCACCCTTGCGCTGCTCGGTGGATCGCTCTGGGTGCTTGCGGCGGCGGCCATGCCGGCGCTCTCCGGCGGCTGGCTTGCGCTGATCGGCTGCCTGGGCTTCGTCCCCGCCAGCGAGGTGGCAACGGCGGTGGTCAACCGCGGCATCGCCTGGCTCTTTGGCGCATCCATCCTGCCGGGGCTTGAGCTCACGGCAGGCGTGCCGCCCGCGCTGCGCACGCTGGTGGCGGTGCCTACGCTGCTATCGGGCGAAGCCAGCCTGCGCGAGCAGATCGAGCGCCTGGAGGTGCACCATCTCGCCGGCGCCGGTGGTGACCTGACCTTCGCGCTGCTCACCGACGGCACCGACGCCGACCAGGCCGTCATGCCCGGCGACGCGGCCTTGCTGGCGGTGGCGGCCGATGCCATCGGCGCGCTGAATCGCCGCTACGGGCCGGGCCCCGCCGGCAACCGCTTCCTGCTGCTGCACCGGCACCGTGTGTTCAACACCGGAGAAGGCAAGTGGATGGGCTGGGAGCGCAAGCGCGGCAAGCTCCATGAACTCAACCGCCTGCTGCGCGGCGCCGCGGACACCAGCTTTGTTGCTGTCGATGGCGCGCCGCCCCAGGTTCCGCCCGACGTGCGTTACGTGATCACGCTCGATGCCGACACGCGCTTGCCGCGCGACGCGGCGCTCCGGCTGATCGGCAAGATGGCCCACCCGCTGAACCGGCCAAGGTTCGACGCGACGCTGCAACGTGTCATTGGCGGCTACGCCATCCTGCAGCCACGCGTCACGCCATCTCTGCCGGTGGGGAGCGAGGGCTCGTTCTATCAGCGCATATTCTCCGCGCCCGGCGGCATCGATCCCTATGCGGCGGCTGCGTCGGACGTGTACCAGGACCTCTTCGGTGAGGGTTCCTATACCGGCAAGGGCATCTATGACGTGGATGCCTTCGAGGCCGCGCTGCGCGGCCGCGTGCCGGCGAACGCGGTGCTCAGCCACGACCTGTTCGAGGGCATGTTCGCCCGTGCCGGGCTGGCCTCGGATATCGAGGTAGTCGAGGATTTTCCCGCGCGCTATGACGTGGCGGCCAAGCGCCAGCATCGCTGGACGCGTGGCGACTGGCAGCTCCTTGGCTGGATCGTGCGCGGCCGCAAGGGCAGCCAGGCGGTGCCGATGCTCGGCCGCTGGAAGATGCTGGACAACCTGCGGCGCTCCGTGCTCGCACCGTCGCTGCTGCTGTGCTTTGGCGCGTGCTGGCTGCTGCCGCCGGGGGCGGCTTTGCGCGGCACGCTGCTGTTGCTGGCGGCCATGGCGATTCCCGCCCTGTTGCCCGGTGTGTTTTCCGTCATTCCCCATCGTGCCGGCATCCAGCTGCGCACTCATGTGAGGATACTGTGGGACGACCTGCGCGCCGCCGTGGCGCAAGTGCTGCTGACGCTGGCGTTCCTGCCCGACGTGGCCTGGCGCATGAGCGACGCCATCGCGCGCACGCTGGCGCGGCTGCGCTTGACCCGCCGCCACCTGCTGGAGTGGACCACGGCCGCCCAGTCCATGACCAGCCCCCGGCTTGACCTGGCCGGCTCCTACCGCCAGATGGCGGGCGGCGTCTTGCTGACGCTGGCGCTGCTGGCGGGCACGCTGGCCTTCGCGCCCGCGTCCTGGCCGCTCGCGTTGCCGCTTGGATGGCTCTGGCTGGCCGCGCCCGTGCTGGCGCTGTGGGCCAGCCGGGCACCGAAGGTGGCAAGGCGGCTGGTGGTGTCGGACGCTGACACGCGCGAGCTGCGCCTGACCGCGCGCCGCACCTGGCGCTTTTTCGAGACCATGGTCACGCCAGCGGACAACATGCTGCCGCCCGACAATTTCCAGGAGCGCCCGAAGCCGGTCCTGGCGCACCGGACCTCGCCCACCAACATCGGCCTGTACCTGCTATCGGCCATCGCCGCGCGCGACTTCGGCTGGAGCGGCACGGCGGCCACGGCCGCACGGCTGGAAGCAGCCTTCGCCGCCATGCAAAAGCTGCAGCGCTGCCATGGCCACTTCTACAACTGGTATGGCACGCAGGATCTGCGCGCACTGACGCCAGCCTATGTTTCATCGGTCGACAGCGGCAACCTGGCCGGCCACCTGATTGCGCTGGCCAATGCCTGTGAAGAATGGACCCATGCCGAGGTGACGCCGGATTTCCGGCTCGGCATGATGGATACCGTCACGCTGGCGCGCGAGGCCATTGCCGGGCTGGCACTGGCGGGCGGCGAGCGCGCCGGCAAGCTCGGCGAGCTGCTGGAACAGGTCGAAACCCAGCTCAACGGTACGCAGGCGATGGCCATGCTGATGCCCGCGCTCAAGCGGCTGACGGAAAAAGCCGCCGCGATCGCCAGCGACATCCTGCCCGCCACCGGCGACGACAGCCTTGGCGACCTGGCCTTCTGGGTGCAGGCGCTGCGCAAGGCCGTGACCGAGCACGAGCAAGACCGGGTAGAGCGGATCGAAGCGCCGGACCTGCTCGGCGCGCGCCTGCAAGCGCTGGCCGCCGTTGCGCGCGACATGGCACTGTCGATGGATTTCGCGTTCCTGTTTGACGAAGAGCGCAAGCTGCTTTCGATCGGCTACTCGCAGGACGACAACCGGCTCGATGTCAGCTGCTATGACCTGCTTGCGTCGGAGGCCCGTCTTGCCAGCCTGTTTGCCATCGCCAAGGGCGACGTGTCGACACGCCACTGGTTCCGCCTTGGGCGCACGGCCACGCCGCTGGGCAATGGGTCGGCGCTGATCTCGTGGTCCGGGTCGATGTTCGAGTACCTGATGCCGTCGCTGATCCTGCGCGCGCCGGCGGGCAGCCTGCTCGAGCAGACCAACCGGCTGGTGGTGGAGCGCCAGCAAGGCTACGGCCGCGCGCTGGGCGTGCCATGGGGCGTGTCCGAATCCGCCTACAACGCGCGCGACATGGAGTTCACCTACCAGTACTCCAACTTCGGCGTGCCAGGCCTGGGCCTGAAACGCGGGCTTTCCGACAATGTGGTGATCGCACCTTATGCGAGCGGGCTGGCCACCATGGTGGATCCGCAAGGCGCGCAGCAGAACTTCGCGCGTCTCGCGCGGATGGGGGCAAAGGGGCGCTTCGGCTTCTACGAGGCCATTGATTTCACCCGCTCCCGGCTGCCCGAGGATGAGGCGTTCGCCATCGTGCGCAGCTACATGGCCCACCACCAGGGCATGACCATCGTGGCGATCGCCAATACGCTGCACGGCGGCCAGATGCGGGAGCGCTTTCACCGCGAGCCGATGATCCAGGCCACCGAGCTGCTGCTGCAGGAGCGCATGCCGCGCAACGTCGCCATTGCGCATCCGCGCGCCGAAGAGGTGAAAGCGTCCACGATGGAGTCCGGCAGCGAGGATTCCACGGTGCGCAGGCTTGCGGGCTATGCGCCCGGTGCGCCCGTCACGCATCTGCTGTCCAACGGGCGCTACGCGGTGATGCTGACCGCGGCCGGCGCGGGCTACAGCCGCTGGCGCGACCTGGCGGTGACGCGCTGGCGCGAGGATGCCACCCGCGACGACGCCGGCAGCTTTATCTTCCTGCGCGATACGCAAAGCCGTGCCGTCTGGCCGGCCGGCGCGCAATTTGCCGGCGGCGATACGGACGATGGCGAGCAGGGCAGCGAAGTGGTCTTCGCCGAAGACCACGCGGAGTTCATCCGCCGCGATGGGAGCCTGGTCACCACGCTCTCCATCCTGGTCTCCGGTGAGGATGACGGGGAAGTGCGGCGGGTCTCGCTGGCCAACAGCGGGCGGCGCGCGCGCGAGATCGAGCTGACCTCGTATGCGGAACTGGTGCTGACCGTGCCGGCGGCCGACGCCGCGCATCCGGCCTTCTCCAAGCTGTTTGTGGAAACCGAATACCTGCCCGAGTTCGGCGCGCTGGTTGCCACGCGCCGCCCGCGCTCGCCCACGGAACCCACGATATGGGCGGCTCATTTCGCCATCGTCGAAGGCGAGGTGGTAGCGGATCCGCAGTACGAGACCGACCGGGCGCGCTTCCTGGAAGCGGGGCAAACGGGCCGGATAGCGCACGGCGTGCGGCATGGCCGTGCGCTGTCCAACACCACGGGCACGGTGCTCGACGCCATCTTTTCGCTCAGGCAGCGCGTGCGGGTCGCACCGGGCGGCGTGGCGCGCATCGCATTCTGGACGCTGGTGGCACCCTCGCGCGCCGCGCTGCTGGATCTGATCGACAAGCATCATGACCGCAGCGCCTTCGAGCGCGCCAAGACCCTGGCCTGGACGCAGGCCCAGGTCCAGTTGCGCCATCTCGACGTCAAGGCCGACGAAGCGGCCGATTTCCAGCGCCTGGCCGCGCCGATCCTCTACGCCGATCCCCGCTTCCGGGGTTCCTCCGAGGCCATAGCCCGCGGCGCGGGCCCGCAGTCCGGGCTTTGGCCGCACGCCATCTCCGGCGATCTGCCGATCGTGCTGCTGCGCATCGACGAGATCGAGGATATGGCGCAGGTGCGCCAGTTGCTGCGCGCGCACGAGTACTGGCGCATGAAGCGGCTTGGCGTGGACCTGGTCATCATCAACGAGCGCGCGTCGTCTTATACGCAGGACCTGCAGAACGCCATCGAGACCGCGGTGCGCAGCAGCCAGTCGCGGCCACGCTTTGGCGATGAGCTCGCCCAGGGCTCGGTCTACACGCTGCGCGCCGACCTGATGCACTACGATGCCCGCGCGCTGCTCTTGTCGGTGGCCCGCGTCGTGCTGTCCGCGCGCAGGGGGGCCATTGCCGAACAACTTGGGCGGCTGCCCCAGGCGCCGCAGCGCGCCGCGCCAGCACGCCGCCGCACGCCACCACGGCCCGCGCCAATGCCAGCGCCAGTGCCAGCCACGCCGGCGCTCGAGTTCTTCAACGGCCTCGGCGGCTTCGACAAGGACGGGCGGGAGTACGTGATCGTGCTTGACGGCGCCGCCACCACACCCGCGCCCTGGATCAATGTGATCGCCAACCCCGGCTTTGGTTTCCATGCCTCGGCGCAGGGCAGCGGCTATACCTGGGCCGAGAGCAGCCGCGAGAACCAGCTCACGCCCTGGTCCAACGACCCGGTGCTGGATCCGGCCGGCGAAGCGTTCTACATCCGCGACGAAGACAGCCTTGAAGTCTGGAGCCCGACCGCGCAGCCCATGCGCGACGCAGGCACCTACACGGCCCGCCACGGCCATGGCTACAGCCGCTTTGCGCACCACGCCAACGGCATCGCGGCTGAGCTGCTGCAGTTCGTCCCGCTGGAAGACCCGGTCAAGATTTCACGGCTGACGCTGAGCAACCTGTCCGCCGGGCGCCGCCGGCTTTCCGTCACCGCTTACGTGGAGTGGGTACTCGGCACGTCGCGCGGCGCATCGGCACCGTTCATCGTGACCGAGCGCGACGAGGCCACCGGCGCGATGCTGGCGCGCAATCCCTGGAGCTCCGCCTTCCCCGGCCGGGTCGCCTTTGCCGATCTCGGCGGCAGGCAAACGGCCTGGACCGCCGACCGCACGGAATTCCTCGGCTACAACGGCGGCGCCGAGGCGCCGGCGGCCTTGCTTGGCACCACGCCGTTGTCCGGCGCGGTGGGCGCGGGGCTGGATCCGTGCGCCGCGGTGCAGTGCATCGTGGAGCTTGCCGCGGGCGAGACGCTCGATATCGTCGCGTTTCTCGGCGAGTGCGGCTCGGCCGAGGCGGCGAGGGCGCTGATTGCCCGCTATCGCGCTGCCGATCTCGACGCCGTGCTCGATGCCGTGACCGGGCACTGGGATAGCCTGCTTGGCGCCGTGCAGGTCAGGACGCCGGACCGGGCAATGGACATCATGCTCAACGGCTGGCTGCTGTACCAGACCCTGGCCTGCCGCATCTGGGCCCGCTCGGCTTTCTACCAGGCGAGCGGTGCCTATGGCTTTCGCGATCAGCTGCAAGACACCATGGCGCTTACCTTCGCCAAGCCGGCGGCTACGCGCCAGCACCTGCTGCGTGCCGCGGCCAGGCAATTTGCCGAAGGCGACGTCCAGCATTGGTGGCTGCCGCACACCGGGCAGGGCGTGCGCACGCGCATCTCCGACGATTGCGTCTGGCTGGCCTTCGCCACGGCGACCTACATTGCCGGCTCGGGCGATGCGGCGGTGCTGGATGAGAAGGTGTCTTTTCTCGAGGGGCCGGTGCTCGGCGCGGATGAGCATGACGCCTTCTTCCAGCCGATGACCGGGGAGGCGTCGGCCTCGCTGTTCGAGCATTGCGCGCGCGGCATCGAGCGATGCCTTGCCTTGACCGGCGAGCACGGCCTGCCGCTGATCGGCGGCGGCGACTGGAACGACGGCATGAACCGGGTCGGGGCCGGCAGCAAGGGCGAGAGCGTGTGGCTTGGCTGGCTGCTGATGCGCACGATCGCGCTCTTTGCGCCGCTTGCCGAGGTGCGCGATGCCGGCCGCGCAGCGCATTGGCGTGCCCACGGGGCAATGCTGGGCGCGGCATTGGAGCGCGACGGCTGGGACGGCGAATGGTATCGCCGTGCCACTTTCGATGACGGCAGCTGGCTGGGTTCAAAGACCAGCCCGGCCTGCCGGATCGACGCCATTGCCCAGTCGTGGGCCGTGCTGTCGGGCGCCGGGGATCCCGTGCGCGCTGCTACCGCCATGGCATCCATGGCCGAGCACCTGGTGCGGCGCAACGACGGCCTGGCGCTGCTGTTCGCGCCGCCCTTCGATGGCGCCTCGCTGGATCCTGGCTACATCGAGGGCTATCCCCCCGGCGTGCGCGAGAACGGCGGGCAATACAGCCACGCCGCGATGTGGTCGGTGCTTGCCTTTGCGCGGCTCGGCGCGGGCGCAAAGGCCGTGGACCTGTTCTCGATGCTCAACCCCATCCACCACGCCAGCACGCCCGCAGGCGTGCAGCGCTACAAGGTCGAGCCGTACGTGATCGCGGCCGATGTGTATTCAGTGGCGCCCCACATCGGGCGTGGCGGGTGGACCTGGTACACCGGCGCGGCCGGCTGGATGTATCGCGCTGGCGTGGAGGGCATTCTGGGAATCCGCCGCGAAGCGGGCTGGCTGATCGTGGCGCCGAGCATTCCGGCGGCGTGGCCTGGGTTTGAGGCGACGGTGTGCCTGGGGGCGTGCCACTACGACATCCGGGTGCAGACGCTGGCGCCAGGCGCGGGCGGCGCGCATGCCGTCCTCGATGGGCTGGCGGTGGCATGCGGCGACGGTGCCGTGCGCGTGCCGCTGGACGATGGCAGGCACAGGCTGCTGGTATGCATCCCGGCGGCGGCGGAATAGGGCGGCATATGGCGGAATGGGACGCATGGGATGCAACTGGCGATGCCCGGAGAAGTCTTTCCGGGAATCGCTTGACTCCTCGGGTAATAAGCTTATGATGTGTCCAATTGCTGCATTGCAGCAAAACGATGATGCCGCTCACGGAACCTTCTTCGACAGCGTTGGATCATCCCCAGGAGACTACTTCATGGCACATCCCACCCAAGCTCAATTCTTCGGCGTCCAGCAAGCTAACCTGGACCTCTTTCTCGCCTTGGTCGGTCCCCTGGCCCGTGGCGCGGAAAAGCTCAGCGAGCTGAACATGCAGGCCGTCAAGACCAGCCTGGCGGATACCACGAACTACGTCCGCGAATCCAGCCAGCAGCCGGTTGGCGCCGGCATGTCCGGCCTCAAGCCGGAACTGGCGAATGGGTTTGCCCAGAAGATGAATGCCTATGCCGGCCACATGAACGAGATCTTCGCCAGCACTGGCGCCGAGTTCGCGCAGGAAGCCCAGCGCCAGATGAGCACCTACGCCGCGCAGACCCAGGAAGCCATGGCGTCGTTTGGCCAGAACTTCATGTCGAACGCCGGCGGCGCGTTCCCGGCTGCCGGCGCGAGCGCGCCGAGCTGGGTGGCAGCCTACGAAACGGCCATGAAGCCGATGCGCGACGCCTTCGAGAAGGTCATGCCCGCCACGGCTGCCAAGTAAGGCCAAGCCAGGCGGCACCGCTGGCCGCTGTGAAGCAAACGCCAGTAGCAAGGAAAAACTGCGCCCATGTGGCGCATTTTTTTTTGCGGCAATCAGCCAGCGGGTCGTGCCAGGAGAACGGCCTCCACGCGCTGGCGCAGGACCGGCAGCAAGTCCCGCGCAAACCAGTCGTTTTGCTTGAACCAACCCTGGTTGCGCGGCGATGGGTGCGGCAGCGGAATAAAGCGCGGCCCATGCGCGCCAAAGCCCGCCACGGTAGGCGTCACGCCACCGCGCGCCGCCGCTCCCAGGAAACGCCGCTGCGCATATTGCCCGACCAGCAACGTCAGCTCGATCTCCGGCAGGCACGCCAGCAGCGCATCCATCCACAGCGGCGCGCACTCCTTGCGCGGCGGCAGGTCGCCGCTGGCGCCACGGCCCGGATAGCACAGGCCCATCGGGACGATGGCAATGCGCGCGGCATCGTAGAACACCGTCTTATCCACGCCCATCCACTCGCGCAGCCGGTCACCGCTGGGGTCGTCCCAGGGAATGCCGCTGGCATGCACGCGCGTGCCCGGCGCCTGGCCGACAATCAGGATGCGGGCGCTGGCGGCAGCTTGTACCACCGGGCGGGGACCAAGCGGGAGGTGCGCTTCGCACAGGCGGCAGGCGCGTACCTCGGTCAGCAGGGTGTCGAGGTCGGTCTTGCCCTCATCGCTTGCGGCGCAAGCAGCGACGGACGCTACGGGAGTGAGGGGAGTGACGGGAGTTTCGGGAAGGACGCGCTTCATGTCCGGCAAACGTGAATGGGATAGTCGTGCCGATGGCGCCCAGTGTATGCAGTTCGGCGAGGTTTGCCAAACAAGGCGGGTGCGCAAGGGGGGCGCAATGACGACAAAAGGTGGCCGGGCGGCCACGAAGCCTTCCCAGGTTGCGCAAGCGGGCCGCGCCGAAGCACGGCCCGCCTGCCTACCGCTTAATTACCGCTTCCAATCAGAAGCGGTGACGCATGCCCACGCCAAAGCTGTCGCCGTGCGACTGGTCGCTCAGCTTGTCGTAGAAGTACGCGGCATACACGTCGGTGCGCTTGGACAGGTTGTAGTCGTAAGCGAGGCCGGCCGTGTTGCGCGTGAAGTCCGCGACACTGTTCTTGGTCTTGTCGTACGCATAGGAGACCAGCACGTTGCCGTTGCCCACCGGGATCGAAGCGCCAACCTGGCCGTTGGTGTGCTTGATGTCGCCCGTGGCGTTGTTGACGTCGCTCTTGATGTACTGGCCCTGCGCGAACAGCTTGACCACCTTGAAGTCGTAGCTCACGCCGACCTGCACGGCGTTTTGCTTGTCGAAGCCGGCCAGCGCCGTGGGCGCGGTCACATCGCCCGGGGTGCTGTTGAACTTGACCTGCTGGAACGCTACGGTGGCGCCGAAGTTGCCGTTGAAGTAGAGCACGTTGCCGCCCCACTTGTTCTTGCCGACGCTGCCTGCCTGCTCGCCGAACGAGTAGATCGCGTTGGCGCTCAGGCCGGCAAAGTTCGGCGTGGAGTACACCAGCGAGTTGCTCCAGCCCGAGTCGCCGATGATGCCCGGGTCATAGACGCGGCCATTGCTGGCCGAGAAGTAGGTGTGGAAGATCGCCGGCGAGAACACATAGGAGTCCACCAGCGGGTTGAAAAGGATGGTCGAGATGAAGTAGGGCGTGGTGTTGCGCCCGAGCTTCACCGTGCCAAGCGTTGCGCTCTGCAGGCCGACAAAGGCGTTGCGGGTAAACAGCGCATCGCCGTCGAAGCGGCCTTGCTTGCCGGTGTCCGGGCGCAGGAAGCCGTTCAGGTCGAAGATCGCCTTCAGGCCGGTGCCAAGATCCTCGGTGCCCTTGATGCCGAAGTACGAGGTTTGCATGCCGCCGCTGTTGACGCCGTAGGCGCGGTCCGCACCGCCGGCCTTGGTGGCGCCGACATAGGCGTCAACCATCCCGTAAAGCGTGACACTGGATTGCGCCATGGCGTTGCCGCAGATCAAGGCTGCTGCCATGACCGCCAGTTTCACGACCGGCTTGAAATTGTGTTGCATAAAGACCTCCGTGGTTGACCCGTTTTCTCTCGTTGCTGGCTCTGTCGCATTCACTGGGCACGACAACACCCCTCCGGGGGCAAGCCCCGGCTATCCAAAAAAGCGTGCTCTTGAAATGGCTGGCGCGGGATGGCGCCGGTACGCTAGCGCCGCGGGCTCATGCTTGCTGCCAGCTCACGTGCGCGGCCACCACCTGCCAGCCTTCGGGCAGCCGCACCCAGCTCTGGCTCTGGCGGCCCAGGCGCGGCTCGCCGGCGCGGCGAAAGGCGATATTCGCGACGGCGAAATCGTTGCCGAAGGTGGTGACGCTGCGCTCGGTGATCTCGCGGGCAAGGCCTTTTGCCGGGCGCGCCGCGCGGAACGCGCGGATGGCCTCGATGCCGTAGAGGTTTTCGCCCGCGCCGTAGCGCAGCGTGTGCGGGCTTTCCCAGAACAGCCGGTCGAGCTCGGCGACGTCGTTGCCCACCAGCGCCCGTTCATAGGCATCGAAGGCGGCTTCCACCTCGGCGAGGATGGCGGGATCGTTGATTCTCATCTTGCTTTCGTGGGTATCCGGACCAGCCCGGTAATGCTGCCTGGCATGACTGCGATGGATGCAGTTTGCGGCAATTCGATTGCATACAACCAGCACTTATTTCTTCTCATGGCGCACGCAATTTGTGTGCACTTGCTGTTGCATGTGCCGGCTCGCCATGCAAGCCCCGGCCACGCATCAGGCGGCCTCGGCCAACGGCTGGTGCAGGCCGGTCAGCGCGGCCTTCAGGTGCTCGGCAAACGCCGCCGCCGCGGGTGGCAGGCTGCGGCCCTTGCGGGCCCCCAGCACCAGCCGCCCGCCGCACAGCTCGGGGTCGGACAGCGGCACGGCAATCAGCGTGCCCTGGCGCGTCTCGCGCAGCGTGCCGGCCTGGAACTGGAAGCAGATCGCGCCGGTCTGGCGCGCAAAGCTCTTCAGCATCTCCACCGTGGTGGCTTCCAGCATCACCCGCAGCGACAAGCGGTTGCGCGCGCAGATTGCCTCGATCAGCCGCCGGCTGCCAAAGCTCTCTGGCCCGAGGGCCACGGGATAGGGCTGGCAATCGGATAAACGCAACGTGCGCCGGCTCGCCAGCGGATGGTCCGGGCGCATCATCGCGCAGAAGGGCTGCGCGGACACCGCCAGCTCGTGCAGGAAGGTTGTCGGGGGTGGGTCATGCGCCAGCAGCAGGTCGGCCTCGTCCTCCTTGAGCGCGGCCAGCAGGTCGCCGGAGTTGCCTACCGCCACGCGAAACTGCACGCCGCGGTGAGTGGACTGGTAGCGGCCGATGACTTCAGGCAGGAAATCGGTGGCGACGGACTCGACCGTCGCCATGCGCACGGTGCCCCGCACCAGCCCGCGCAACTGCTCCATCTGCGCGGCGGCCGAATCCAGATCCGCGAGGCTGCGGCGCACGGTGGCGATCAAGACCTCGCCGGCGGCGGTCAGCCGCACGCCGCGGGGCAGGCGCTCGAACAGCGCCGTGCCGATATCCTGCTCCACCTCCAGGATCTTCCGGTTGAGCGCGGTGGAGGCAACGTGGAGTTGCTCGGCGGCCTTGCGGATCGACCCAACGCGGGCCACGGCGTCAAGATAGAGATAAAGGCGGGGCGGGTGGAGCATGGCGGCGTGCGCTCGGGCGCTAGTGAGAACGATCCGCTCTCACTAGCAAGGATCGTGCGCGCGCCGACGCTACGCGGGCAGCCCGGTCCCCGTGACAGGGCCAAAGCCAGGACCAAAGCCAGGACCAACGACGGAGCCGCCGCCATGGCGGGGTAACGCGACCTGGCAGTAGAGCTGGCGCAGCGCGCCCAGCGCCGACGCCCGGTCCTGCTCCGTGGCATCGCCCAGCAAGAGGCCAGCGGCGTGCGGGGCCACTGACATCACAAAGCGCAGGCGTTCAAGCCGGGCCGCTTCAAACGTGGTCAGCCAGGCGCGCGGGCTGGTCTCGCCCCCGGCCAGCGAAGTGGCGATCAGCTCGGCGGCGCTGCAGGCATCCTCGATGGCCTGCGCCACGCCCTGGCCAAGCGGTGGCGCCATGGCGTGGGCGCTGTCGCCCAGGTACATCACCTGCGCATGCGGCTCGGCAAAGCGGATGCCGCACGCCTGCATGCGGTACCAGCAGATGGCATCCACATTGGCGCAGAGCGTATCGATCAGCCAGCCAGCCTGCGGCCCCGGCGTGGCGTGCGCTGGCGTGTAGGCGGCGCGCAGCGCCTGCGGGCCGATGCCCGCGTGAGGCGTCTTTTGCGTCGTTTCGCCGGGGGCCAGCGGCAGGCTGCCGGCGATATTGATCCGCCCGTCCGGCAAGCGAAAGGTCAGCAGGCGGTTAGGGCCGTTGCACCATTGTTCGTAGTCGTCGATCCGGCCGGCGCCGGCGTCCGGCACCAGGAGGCGGAACAGCAGGGCACCAAGCTGGTGCATCCGGGGCTGGTTGCCAAACGCGCTTCGGGTGGGCGAGTCACGGCCATCGGCCGCGATCAGCAGGTCGATGTCGTCAAGCCGGTGTTGTTGGCCATGCTGTTCCCAGACGACGTAGCTGCGTGCCGGATCCTGCGGGCTGGCGCCGCACGCCAGCAGCTTGCAACGGTAACGCACGGTGTTGCCGGCGGCCTGGCGCAGCACGCGGTACAGCGTGGCGCGCAGGATGCGCACGCCGCCATGGTCCGCCACGCGTGTGAGCGGCAGGTCCAGCAGCACCTCGCCGCTGCACAGCGACACGCGCCAGTGATCCCAGGGCAGGCCGGCCTCGCCAATGGCGCTGGCCAGCAGCGGGTCGCGCATGTGCAAGGCCTTGATGGCGTTGGGGCCGATCACCAGCCCGGCACTTGCGTGGTCATCCGGTGCAACCTGCTCCAGGCAGGTGACTTCCAGCCCGGCTTGCATGGCCAGCGCGCGGGCCATGATGCTGCCAGCCACGCCGGCGCCGACGATGACAATGCGTTTGGTGGGGATCCTGGGCGTCATGAGCGTCATGGGCGCCAGTTTGCGCAAAAGGACTGCACGCAACCAGCACCGATTTGGTCTCATGGCGAGCGCGCATTGTGTGCGCTCGGCGGGGAGAAGCCATCAGCCAGAAGCCGCCCCGCCGAGACTCTTCCCGGCTTAAGGCACGACCGACAAGAACAAGTACGCCGCCAGGATGACCAGGTGCACCACGCCTTGCAGCATGGTGGTGCGGCCCGAGTGCAGCGTGAGCGTGCTGACCAGCAAGGTCAGCGCAAGCAGCACGGTTTCCGTCGCGCCCAGGCCCAGCGTCAGTGGCTTGCCAACCGCGATAAAGACCGCGGCCACGGTGGGAATGGTTAGCCCGATGCTGGCCAGCGCTGATCCCAGCGCCAGGTTCATGCTGGTCTGCAGGCGGTCGGCGCGCGCGGCGCGCAGTGCGGCCAGCCCCTCGGGCAGCAGCACCAGCGCGGCAATCACGATGCCAACCACGGCCGGCGGGGCGCCGGCACTTGCTACCGCCGCTTCCACCGTGGGTGAGAGCAGCTTGGCCAGGCCGACCACCGCCACCAGGCACACCAGCAGCATGCCGCCGCTGGCGAGCGCGATCTTCGTGGGCGGGGGCGGGGCGTGCACGCTTTCGTCGGAGGTGCCTTCCACCAGGAAGTAGTCCCGATGGCGCACGGTCTGCACAAAGACAAAGCTGCCATAGAGCACCAGCGAGGCAACGCCCGCAAAGGCCAGCTGCGACTGCGACAGCATCGGCCCGGGGATTGCGCTGGTGTAGTTGGGCAACACCATGGTGAGCACGGCAAGCGCGGCCAGCACGGCCAGCGCGGCGGTGGCGCCCGGCGCCTGGAAAGCCTGCTCGCGATGGCGCAGGCCACCCACCAACAGGCAGATCCCCACGATGCCGTTGCACACCAGCATGGCCGCGGCAAACACGGTATCGCGCGCCAGCCCGGCCTTCTCGGGGCCCGCGGACAGCATCACCGAGACGATCAGCGCTACCTCGATCACGGTCACGGCAATCGCCAGCACCAGCGTGCCAAAGGGCTCGCCCACTTTGTGCGCGACCACCTCGGCATGGTGCACCGCTGCAAACACCGAGCCCGCGAGCGCCAGGCCGGCCAACACCAGCAGCAGCGCCTGACCGGGCGCGGCCATACCCGCCCCGAGGATGCCCCAGGCTGCCAGCGGCAGCCACAAGGTCCAGGCAGGCAATTTATTCGACGTCAATGGCATCCGATCTCCCTTTCTTGTTGATGAAATGTGTGGATTCAGCTTTTTTGTGATTAATGAGGCGCGTCCGGGCTGACGAGAAAGTGCCGTCCTCAGTGGGCTTGCTGGCCGTTTTCCCCTTGGCGTCCTATTGTGGTTCAGCTTGGGCGGCAGCCAACCGCTCGGGCGGCAGCGCGCATGTAAGGCAGTCGCATCAGGGATTCAGTTCCCTGAAATTCGCTTAAATTAAAAGGAATTGAAGGTTTATTTGCTGGAGTTGGCGGGGATTTCGCGGTTTTGTCCTGTGGTCCGGAACCCCTGGGTGCCATAAGTCGTGAACCCGGCCGGCCATTCTAGCGTCGCACCATGGCAGCACAAGCGTTTCCGGACGCGCCGCAAGCGTCCCATTACCGGTGCGGCGAACGCCGCGCCTTTCCCCCTCGACGATGGAGAGTGCTCATGAAAAAGTACGGATCGGCTAAATGGCAAGGCGGCATCAAGGACGGCCAGGGCAGCATCTCGGCAGAGAGCGGCGTGCTCAAGGATGCGCCCTACGGTTTCAAGGCCCGCTTCGAAGGCGGCCCCGGCACCAACCCCGAGGAACTCATCGGGGCGGCCCATGCGGGATGCTTCTCCATGGCCCTGTCCCTGATCCTGGGCGAGGCCAAGATGGTCGCCGAGAGCATTGCCACCAAGGCCACGGTCACGCTCGACAAGGACGGCGCCGGCTTCACCATCACCGCCGTGCACCTGGACGTGACGGTGCGCGTCCCGGGGGCCGACAAGGCGGCGGTGGAGCAATGCCTGCAAGGGGCCAAAGCCGGCTGCCCGGTGTCCAAGCTCTTAAAGGCGGAGATCACCATGGACGCCAAGGTGGAAACCTGATCCGGCCGCGGCGGGCCCCAGGCCCGGCGTCCGGTCGATAGGCCAGCAGGCCAACAGGTCAATAGGTCAATCGGTCGGGCGTGGCCATCCTGGCTACCTATAATGAAGATTCGCCGTCCCGCGCCGCACCTGGCGCGGGACCGCGCGGGCGTTCAATGGACTGAACGCGTCTCCTATATCCAGACCTTCCAAGATAAGGCAGACATCATGCATAGCAGTGAAGCAGTCCTGACTCAGGCTAGGGCGGCCATCGCCCACGTGCCTTTCCACAGCCATCCCATCCATCCCACCATCCACCTGCGCCTGAGCGACGGCGCGCTGATTCTCGAAGGCGAAGTCCCCGATATTGTCGACAAGAGCCGCGTTGCCGCGTCGGTACGCCGTGTCGACGGTGTGTCCGCCGTGATCGATCACCTGCGCGTTGCCGATGGCGGCGCGGCGGTTGGCGACGGCGAACTGCGCAATGCCATCTGCGTACGGTTGCTGCAGGCGATCGATTTTCGCAATTGCCGCATCTGCGCGCATGCCAAGGGGAGGATCGAACCCGTGCGCGAAGCCGTTGGCGAGTCCAGCGGAGAGATCGCCATCGAAGTCGTCGACGGCGTGGTGACCCTGCGCGGCCACGTGATCAGCCTGTCGCATATGCGCCTGGCCGGTGTGCTGGCGTGGTGGTCGCGAGGTTGCCGCTGCGTGGTCAACGAGCTGGTGGTGGCCCCGGCCGAGGCCGACCGCGACGACGAAGTCACGGAAGCGCTGAAGCTGGTGCTGGAGACCGACCAGTTCGTCGATGCCGACCGCATCCGCGTGCAGACCAAGGACCGCGTTGTCACGCTCGAAGGCTACGCCACTACCGAAGCCGGCAAACGCCAGGCGGAGCGCGATGCCTGGTACGTGCATGGTGTCGAGGACGTGGTCAACCGCATCGTGCTGAGCAACTAAGCGCCACTGCCAACATCACGTCGCGGGTTTGCAGGTTCGAAAGTTCGAAAGTTCGAAAGTTCGAAAGCTCGAAAGCTCGAAAGTTCGCAGATTCACAGATTCAGTAGCCGGATCGGATCATGCCGTGCCCGCGGGGCGCGGCATGTCCTCCACGCGCCAGTAGCGCCGCTGCGAGCGCAGCGCAAAGCGCGCCCGGTAACTCGACATCGACATCCCCGTTGCCCGCTGGAACAGCCGCCTGAACGCCGCCGCGTCACTGTAGCCGCAGGCTTCGGCCACCGCCTGCGAGCCATGCAGGGTCACCTCCAGCAGGGTCTTGGCGCGCTCCACGCGCAGCCCGTGCAGGTATTCCAGCGGCGTCATGCCGCTGACCTGCCGGAAATGCCGCAGCAAGGTCCGCTCGCTCACGGCCGCCGCCTGGGCCACCAGCGCCAGCCGGTACGGCGTATCCACGTTGGCCTGCAGCCAGCGCATGGCGCGGTAGACGGGGCTGTCGGCGGTCTTGCTGAGCCAGCGTTGCGACACCAGCTCTGGTGTGAGTTGCTGGCGCTCGGCCTGGTACAGCAGCATGCGCGAGCAGGTCTGCGCCAGGTCCGGGTCATGCAGGTGCCCCAGCACGCGCAGCATGAACTCCGTCTGCAGCGCCGGCGCCACGCAGCCAAACACGCGCTGGTGCAAGCCCATCGGCTCGCTCGCGGAAAAATCGCAGCGCGGATAGCGCTGGCTCATCCAGCTCTGGAAGGTCCACGGCGCGCCCATGCGCGCGCCATCCAGCAGGCCCAGCTCCGCGGGAAAAGCGATGCCGCTCGCACCCGCCGCGATCCATCCGCCCGCCTGCGCGTGCCGCTCCAGCAAGCGCAGCGCCTGGCCGGCGCCGCCCAGGATCTCACCCAGGTGCGGCGCATTGCGCGCAAGCACGCCCGGTACCACCACCAGCGCATTGCCGTCTTCCGTGGCGCGCCGCCGCCGCGCGGGCTCCAGCCCCAGGGCGGGCAGGGCCAGCGCGCGGCCTGACGGGCCAATCACGGTCCAGCTCAGGTCGCGGTCCGCATCCGGGCGTTGCAGCCGGGCCACCCCGGCCGCGGCGCGCAGTACATCCAGCGCGCCGAACAGCATGCCGGGCATGGCCTCGGGCAACCACAGCAAACGCACGTGCAGCGGCACGGGGCGCCTGGTGGAGGACGGCTCGGGCAGGGCGGTAGTGGCAGAAGAGGGAGGCATGGCGGGATCGGCATTCCAATTGGCGGGATTGATCCTACCTTGCCGCGCCCGCAAGGGCTAGCATCGTCGCTCGGCGAACCACCGCCCCAAACCACAATAACGATGCAAGCAACAGGAGACTTCATGCAGCCATCCCTGCGCCGACTTACCCATACCGCTGTGGCAGCGCTCGCGCTGGCCCTCGGGGCAGCCGGCAGCGCACGCGCCGCGGACACGAAATTGCTGGACGCCGCCCGCGCGGCCGAGCCCGCGTTAATTCAGTCGCTCAAGGACATGGTGTCGATCGAGTCCGGCAGCACCAATGCGGCCGGCCTGGCGCAAATGGCCAGCTTCACGGAAGCACGCCTCAAGGCGCTGGGCGCGACCACCGAGCGCATCGCCGTGACGCAAGGCCCCGGCACCATGGTCAAGGGCACACTCACCGGCACCGGCAAGCGCCGCATCATGCTGATCGCGCATATGGACACGGTCTACGGCCCCAACACGCTGGCCACCCAGCCGATCAAGCTGGACGGCAACCGCCTGTACGGGCCCGGCATTGCCGATGACAAGGGCGGCATCGCGGTCATCCTGCATACGCTGGCCATCCTCCAGGCAGCCGGGTGGAAGAACTATGCGCAGATCACCGTGCTGTTCAACCCGGATGAGGAAGTGGGCTCGCTGGGTTCCGGCGACACCATTGCAAAGCTCGCGGAGCAGCATGACGTGGTGCTGTCCTGCGAGCCGTCCGCGGGCTCGGTGGTCATGAAGGGCCAGCCGCTGCTGCTGGCCGCGGCCGGCGTCGCCACGGCCACGCTGGACGTGAAGGGCCGCGCCGCGCATGCGGGCGCCGCGCCGGAGCTGGGCCGCAACGCGCTCTATGAACTCTCGTACCAGATGCTGCAAACGCGTGAAGTGGCGAAGGACGTGCCGGGCGCCGCGCTGATCTGGACCCAGGCCAACACCAACGGCCCGCTGAACCAGATCACCGAAAAGGCCAGCGCCGTGGGCGACGTGCGCCTGACCCAGCCTGACGCGCAGGACAAGCTGCAGGTCGCGCTGCAAGCCAAGGTCAGCGCAAGCAAGCTGGTTCCCGACACCGAAACCACGGTCAAAGTCATCTCCGGGCGTCCGCCCTACGTGAGCGATGCGCGCAGCCGCGCGCTGGCGGCAAAAGCCCAGGCGATCTACAAGGAGATCGACCGCGAGCTGACGCTGGTGCCGCAGACCGGGGGCGGCACCGACGCCGGCTTCGCCGTGCGCTCGGGCAAGGCCACGGTGCTGGAGAGCTTCGGCCTGGCGGGCTTCGGATACCACGCCCGCGACGAATACATCGAGATCGACTCGATCGTGCCGCGGCTCTACCTGATGTCGCGCATCCTGCAGGAAATCGGGCGCAACTAAGGCGCTCCGGCGCGGGCGGCAGCGCCCTTGTGCAGCCGCCCGCGCCCGCGCTAGCATCGCCCGGCAGGCATCCCGGCCTGCCTTCACAACGACCCAATCCTCCACAGGAGACACCATGCATTCCTCCCTGCGCCGGCTGACCCAGGCGGCCATCGCCACCCTGATCCTTGCTACCGGCGGTGCCCACGCCGCCGACGCCCAATTGCTGGCCGCAGCCCGCACCGCGGAGCCCGCGGTGATCCAGTCGCTCAAGGAGATGGTGTCGATCGAGTCCGGCAGCGCCAACGCGGCGGGCCTGGCGCAGATGGCCAGCTACACCGAAGGCCGGCTGGCGGCGCTGGGCGCCCGCACCGAGCGCATCGCGGTCACCAAGGGCCCGGGCATCATGGTCAAAGGCACGCTGACCGGCACGGGCAAGCGCCGCATCATGCTGATCGCGCATATGGATACGGTCTATCCGGCCAACATACTGGCAACGCAGCCCATCAAGCAGGACGGCAACCGCCTGTACGGCCCCGGCATCGCCGACGACAAAGGCGGCATCGCGGTGATCCTGCATGCACTGGCCATCCTCAAGGCGGCCGGCTGGAACGACTATGCCGAGCTGACCGTGCTCTTCAACCCCGACGAGGAAGTCGGCTCCATCGGCTCCGGCGAGACCATCGCCAAACTGGCCGACCAGCACGACGTCGTGCTGTCGTTCGAGCCGACCGCCGCCAAGGCCGTGGTCAAGACCGAGGCCCTGCTGATGGGCGCCAGCGGCACGGCAACCGCCGTCATGGCAGTGCAGGGGCGCGCCTCGCACGCCGGCGCCGCGCCGGAGCTGGGCCGCAATGCGCTGATCGAGCTGGCCTACCAGTTGCAGCAAACGCGCGACGTGGCCAAATCCGTGCCGGGCACCCAGCTCAACTGGACCACCGCGCAGGCCGGCGAGGTCCGCAACCAGATCCCCGAGCACGCCACCGCCATCGGCGACGTGCGCACCACGGTCAAGGACGGCGCCGGCAAGCTGCAGGCCGCGCTGCAAAAGAAGGTGGACGAAGGCAAGCTCGTCCCCGACACGCAAACCACCGTGACCATGGAAACCGGCCGGCCGCCGTTTGTCGCCAACGCGCGCGGCCGCGAACTGGCGCAGCGCGCGCAAGCCATCTACGCCGAGCTCGACGGCCGCCAGCTGGCACTGGCCGAAGGCACCGGCGGCGCCACCGATGCGGGCTTCGCCGGGCGCTCCGGCAAAGCGGTGGTCGTGGAGAGCTTCGGCCTGGCGGGCTTCGGATACCACGCGCGCGATGAGTACATCGAGATCGATTCCATCGTGCCGCGCCTCTACCTGCTCACGCGCATCCTGCAGGAAATCGGGCGTAGCTGAAGCCGCGCCCGGCTTGCGCGCTAAAGGATCGCGGACATCTGCCGTTAATGGAGGTAGTCGGAGATAGTCTGAATTCCGTTCTTAGTGAAATATATCTGTTCTGATAATTCCTATTGATTAAGGCGCCTAGGACTAGGATTAGGAATGTCTTAATCCTAGTCCTAATCCTAGTCCTAATCCTAGTCCTAATCCTAGTCCTAATCCTGGGCGTTGCCTTTTATCCCGGCGCTAATAACACGCCGCGCGTCTGCTTTTCAATCCCCCTTCAGTAGGTCAAAGCACGCCCTGCGCTGCAAAATCTCCCGCAATGCCGCTTGCAGCCGCCGATTGGCGGTGAGCAGAGGTGTGCAATGCCCGCTCTTGCGCGCTCGCAATACCCCTCTATTCGTACGTGTCCGATTGACCGCATTGCCGTCATCATTAAATATTGTCCACACATTCAAAGAGGGTGACGGTTGTCGCCAGTCATTCCGGTAAGGGTGCCAGTTATCAGAAAAGCACCGCTAATCCAGGGTCTATCCAATTATGAACAAGGGCAGTTTCCGCCTGGTCCACAGCAGGCATCGCGGGATGCTGGTCGCCGTTGAAGAATCGGCCGCCAGCATCGGAAAAGGACAGCAAGGCGGCGCACGCGCGCAACGGCGCAGCCGCCGCGCAGGGCAAGGCCCGGCGCCTGGCGCATCGATGGCATCGACGGCGGCCGCGCTGCCAGCCATGCCGCGCGCGCGCTTTGCCTCGCTTGCCTCAACTGCCTCGTTGGCCTCGGCTGCCCTGCTTGGGCTGGCTGCCCCGGCCACTGCCCAGATCGTGGCGGACCCCAATGCCGGCGCCAATCGTCCCGGCGTGATCCAGACCAGCAACGGCCTGGCGCAAGTCAACATCACGCGCCCCTCGGGCGCGGGCGTGTCCACCAACGCCTACACCCAGTTCGACGTGGCCAAGGGCGGCGCGATCCTCAACAACTCGCCCACCATCGTCTCGACCCAGCAAGCCGGTTTCGTCAACGGCAACCCCAATCTGCTGCCGGGCCAGAACGCGCGCATCATCGTCAACCAGGTCACCAGCGCGCTGCCCAGCCAGTTGCGCGGCTACCTGGAAGTGGCCGGCGCCCGGGCCGAAGTGGTGGTGGCCAACCCCAACGGCATCATGGTGGACGGTGGTGGCTTCATCAACACCAGCCGCGCCACGCTGACCACCGGCGTGCCGGTGTACGGCGGCACCGGCAGCCTCGACGCCTTCCGCGTCACCGGCGGCCAGATCTCGGTGCAGGGCGCCGGGCTGAACGCTGGCAACGTTGACCAGGTAGACCTGATTGCCCGCAGCGTCACCGCCAATGCGGCCATCTATGCCAACAACCTCAACGTCATCGCCGGCGCCAGCCAGGTAGACCGCGCCACGCTGGCCGCCACGCCCATTGCCGGGACCGGTCCCGCGCCGGGCATCGGCATCGATGTGAGCCAGCTAGGCGGCATGTACGCCAACAAGATCCTGCTGGTCGGCACCGAGGCTGGCGTGGGCGCGAGCCACCGCGGCGTGCTGGCCGCGCAGGCCGGCGACCTGACGCTCAGCGCGCAGGGCCGGCTGGAACTCGCCGGCAAGACCAGCGCCAGCGGCAACCTCGCCATCGCCGCGCGCGGTGGCGTGGAGAACAGCGGCACCACCTACGGTGCACAGGCGGTCTCGCTCGATACCGCGGGCGCGCTCGGCAACAGCGGCACGCTGGCGGCGCAGCAGGGCTTGCGCGTCAACGCGGGCAGCGTGGCCTCCAGCGGCACGTTGGGCGCGGGCGTCAATGGCGACGGTGCGATCGGCCAGCAGGCGGACCTGAATGTGGTGGCGGCCGGCACGCTGTCGGCCAGCGGCAAGCACCTCGCGGGCGGCAATGCCAGCCTGCAGGGCACGGCGCTGCAGCTCGCCGGCAGCCAGAACGCGGCGCTGGGCAACCTCAGCCTCGCCGCCAGCGCGGGCGACATCAACCTCAGCGGCGCCAGCAGCCAGGCGGGCGGGGCGCTAAGCGCCAATGCCAGCGGGGCGCTCGTCAACGACCGGGGGCAGTTGACCAGCCAGGGCACCACCACCATCACGGCCGGCAGCGTCTCCAACCAGGGCGGACAGATGCTGGCCCAAGGCGCAGCCACGCTGCAGTCGGCCGGCGCCGTCAACAATCAGCAAGGTGAGTTGCAGGCGGGCGGCGCGCTCGCCGTCAACGCCGGCTCGCTGGACAACAGCGCGGGCCGCCTGGCCTCGCTGGGCGCCGACGGCCTGGCAGTCACCACCACGGGCACGCTGGCCAATGCCGCCGGCACCACGGCCAGCGGCGCCAAGGGCGGCGTGATCGGCGGCAACGGCGATGTGCGGCTGAAGGCCGGCGCGCTGGCCAATGCCGGCGAGATCAACGCGCAGGCCAACGCCAGCCTGGACGCCAAGTCGCTGGACAACAACCGGGGCAGTGTGACGGCCGGCGATGCGCTCACGGCCACCGTGGCGGGCGCGGCCAGCAATCGCCAGGGCACGATGTCAGGCGCCACGCTCAATCTGACGGCCGGCTCGCTCGACAACGCCACGGGCCGCATCGAAGGCGACCTGGTTGGCGTGCGCACGGCGGGCGACCTGGCCAACCGGGGCGGCGCCATCAACCAGTTCGGCAAGGCAGACACCCGCATCAGCGCGGGTGGCGTCCTGGACAACACCGCGGGCACGCTGGCCACCAACGGCAAGAACCTGACCGTGGACGCGCAGTCGCTGTCCAGCGACAGCGGCCACGTTGCGCACGCGGGCGACGGCACGCTGGCCGTGACCAGCCGTGGCGCGCTGGGCAATGCCGCGGGCACCATCCAGACCAACGGCGCGCTGGACCTGCGGGCCGCCGGCGCGGTGACCAACACGGCCGGCCGGATCGAAACCGCCGGCACGCACGGCGCACTCTCGCTTGCCGCTGCCAGCGTGGACAACACCGCCGGGCGCATCGTCAATGCGGGCGACGGCTTGACCCGGGTCCAGGCGCAGCAAGCCTTGGTCAACGCCAATGCGGGCCGGATCGGCGGCAATGGCAAGGTGGAGCTGGCAGCCGCCACGCTGGCCAATCATGCACAGATCACCGCCAAGGGCGATGCCAGCCTGGATGCACAGTCGCTGGACAACGGCCAGGGCAGCATCACGGCGGGCGAAGCGCTCACGGCCACCGTGTCGGGCGCGGCCAGCAATCGCCAGGGCACCCTGTCCGGTGGTGTCGTCGATCTGTCGGCGGCGTCGCTGGACAACGCCGCCGGCCGCATCGAAGGCGATCAGGCCGGCATCCGCACCACGGGCAATTTGTCCAACAACGGCGGCGCCATCAACCAGTTCGGCAAGGCCAATACGGTCATCAACGCGGGTGGCGCCTTCGACAACACCGCGGGCACGCTGGCCACCAACGGCAAGAACCTGACGGTGGACGCGCAGTCGCTGGCCAATGACGGCGGGCGCATCGCGCACGCTGGAGACGGCGCCCTGGCGCTGACGACCCGGGGCGCGCTGGGCAATACAGCCGGCGCTATCCAGAGCAACGGCACACTCGCCGTGCAGGCGGCCTCGCTGGACAACACCCGGGGCAACCTGTCCGCGCAAGGCGCCGCCAGTGTCACCACGGGCGCAGACCTGGTCAACCGCCAGGGCACGCTCTACGGCCAGTCCGGCCTGTCGCTCACTAGCCAGGGCCAGGTGGACAACACCGGCGGCACGGCGCAGACCAGCGGCGATTTGTCGGTCGCTGCCGCTGGCACGCTGAGCAACGCCGGCGGCACGCTCACCGCCAACGGCGCGCACGGCAAGGCCACCGTCTCCGCATCCGGCATCGACAACCGCGGCGGGCGGCTTGCCAACGCGGGCGACGGCGCCACCACCATCACCGCCGCCGGCGCGCTGGACAACACCAGCGGCACGCTCGGCGGCAACGGCGACGTGACCCTCGCCGCCACCGATCTCGCCAACGCAAGCGGCGCGCAGATCGCCGCGGCCGGCGCGCTTACGCTGGGCGTGACCCGCAGTGTGGACAATCGCAGCGGCAGGATCTACGGCGCCAAGGGCCTGACCCTCAACCAGGCCAGCACCACGCTTGCCAATGCAGGCGGCAACGTGCTTGGCGGCACCGACGTGCAGCTCACCGTCGCATCCATGACAAACCAGGGCGGCGCGGTACGCGCCAACCAGGACGTGGGCGTATCCAGCCGCGCCGGCACCGTCAGCGGCAGCGGCGAGATGACGGCGGGGCGCAACCTGACGCTCAACGTAGCGGGCGACTATCTCAACGACGCCGCCAACAAGCTGCGCGCCGACGGCGACCTGCAACTGCGTGCCAGCGGCGCGGTCACCAACACCGGCACGCTGGCGGCCGGCGGCAGCCTGGCAGTGCGTGGCGCCAATGTGAACAATGCCGCCGGCGCCGGCATCAACTCGCAGGCCACCACCGTCCAGGCCGATGGCACCATCACCAACGCCGGACGCATCGAAGGCAATGCCGTCAACACCATCAGCGGCGCACTGGCCAACACCGGCGCCGTGATCGGCAACACCGTGCAGGTGCAGGCAGCGGACGTGAGCAATACCGGCCCGGCCGCCGTCATCGCCGCCGCGCAGGACCTCAAGATCCATGCGTCAAACGCCGTCTCCAACCTGGACGGCGCGCTGATCTACAGCGCCGGCAACCTGCAGATCGCCCGCAACGGCACGCGCGACCCGGGCACCGGCATGCTGGCCAACCAGGTTGGCGTGCTCAACAACCGCTCGGCAACGATCGAGGCAGACGGCGATATCGACATCGCCGCGCGCACGGTCAACAACACGCGTACCAGCATCGTGACGGAGGCGGGCACGCCGCAGACCACGACGACGCAGACGCTCTCGCTCTGGCTCGCCGGGCTGGGTGACGGAGAAACCAATGGTCACATGAGTGCCACGTTCCCCGGATGGACCTGGCGCGCCACGGCGGCAAGCATCAGCGGGGACATGGTCAACGCGCTGCGCGCCCCGGTCACGCTCGAAGTGCCAAAGTCCAACGTGGTCAATCTCAATACCACGGCCAAGACGCTTTCCTTCACGGAGCCGCCCTTCGAGACCTACGGCGGCTACAGTGGCCCGATCTGCAACGACAACGGCTGCACCGGCGGAGACGGTCCGGGCGGGCGCCCGTTTGCCACCAACCCTACCCAGTACTACCAGGACATCCAGGACACCGGGTCCACCTACAGGATCACCTTCTGGCCTGACTGGGATCCCGCCAAGCACCTCCGCCCGGACCAGGTGCGCGTGCGCTATGACCTCGGCCCGGACGTTCACGACTACAGCGAGACTTCCCGCACCACCGTCACCACCGTCGCCACCGACCGCCTGGTCAGCGCCACAGCAGCCGCCCGGGTCCAGGCCCAGGGCTCGATCCGCATCAACAGCGACGGTGGCAGCATCCTGAACCAGTCGTCCATCATGGCCGCCGGCGGCAACCTGTCCCGGCGCGCTGCCGGTGGCGGGGTACAAGACGTCGGCACGGTGCTCCAGCAGACGGTCAGCACCACCGACACCGCCACGTTCTACTGGCACCAGAAATCCGGCGGCAACAGCGATGAGCAAACGGTGCCGTATCCGACCACGCCGCAGGCGCCCACCACGGTAGCCGCGCTGCCGGCCCTTGCCACCGCCAACCAGGCCGTGCAGACTACCGCGCAGGACATCACCGTCGGCTCCGTCAACCGCGTCGGCCAGACTGTCACTGGCAGCGGCGTGGCCGGCGGCAGCGCCTCCGGCACGCAGCTTGGCAGTGTCGCGGGCACGGCCGGCGCCGCGCCAACCCTCGGCGCCGGCCCCGTCGCGGCCGCCACCGGCACCACCAGCCGCCCGCAGACGCTTGGCACCGCCGCCGGCGGCATTCCCAACCTGACGCTGCCCGTCAACGGCCTGTTCACGCTGCGCCCGGCCCCGGCCACGCCCTACCTGATCGAGACCGATTCACGCTTCACCCAGTACAAGACCTTCCTCTCCAGCGACTACATGCTGGGCGCCCTCGGCCTGGACCCGCAGCAGGTGCAAAAGCGCCTCGGCGACGGCTTCTATGAAGAAAAACTCGTCCGCGACCAGGTCACGGCACTAACCGGCCGTACCTTCCTGGCCGGCTACACCGACCAGCTGAAGGAATACCAGGCCCTGATGAACAGCGGCGTGACCTATGCCAAAGCCTTTGGCCTGTCCCCCGGCGTAGGCCTGTCCGATGAGCAGATGCGCCAGCTCACCACCGACATGGTCTGGCTGGTAGCGCAAGACGTGACGCTGCCCGACGGCACGCATCAATCGGTGCTGGTGCCCAAGGTCTACCTGGCGCAGTCCAACGCCGTCGACCTCAACAGCACTGGCGCGCTCGTCACCGGCAACAGCGTCGCGCTCAATGCCACCGGCAACGTCAACAACAGCGGGCGCATCGTTGGCGACGTCGCCACGCAGGTGCTCGGCAACAACATCGTCAACCGCGGCGCCATTGGCGACACCACCGGCACCACCGTGGTCCAGGCCCTGCAGGACGTACGCAACCTGGGCGGGCGCATCGGCGGCCAGGACGTCCTGGTGCAAGCCGGGCGCGATGTGGTCAACGAAACGCAGACCGTCACGGAAGTCCGCACGATCGGGCCCAACGGCTACAGCGCGGGCGCCACGGGCGTGGCCGTGGTGGCGGCGATTTCGGCAACCGGCAACGCCGTGGTGCTGGCCGGGCGCGACGTCACCCTCAGCGGCGCCGTGCTCGAAGCCGGCAAGGGCGCGCTGATCGGCGCCGGGCGCGACCTCACCATTGGCGCGGTCACCCTCGGCACCACGCAGGACGCCGTCTCGCGCGGCGGCCAGAGCTATGCCCACGACAAGACCAGCACGGTGGCCGGCAGCACGGTGCAGGCAGGCGGCAATGTGGTGGCGGTGGCCGGGCGCGACGCCGCGCTGGCGGGGTCCAAGGTGGGGGCGGGCGGCGATGTCTCCCTGATCGCCGGGCGGGATCTCACCGTCACGGCGCTCAAAGACACCACCGCCCACGGCGAAGGCTCGCTGGGCGGCAAGGGCGCGTCCTACACGCAGTCCGCCTATGACGAAACCGTGCGCGGCAGCACCGTGCAAGGCGGCACCAGCGCCACCCTGGCAGCCGGGCAAACAACGCTGGCGGCCGGCCTGCTGGAAGCCAACAGCATCACCGCCGCGCCGGTCACAGGCACGGGCAAGGGCAGCGTCACGCTGACCGGCTCGGAAGTCAGCGCCGGCAAGCCCGGCGTGAGCGGCACCGGCGTCAGCATCGTCGCCACCCAGGACATCACCATCGGCGAAGCCCGGGAAGTGCACGACGCCAGCTACGACGGCCGCAGCAGAAGCAGCGGCCTGCTCTCGCGCAGCTCCAGCCACGACCAGACCAGCAGCCATGCCGACCTTGGCGTAGGTAGCCTGGTCAGCGGCGACACCGTGCGCGTGACCGCCGGCAACGACCTCACCGTGCGCCAGAGCGGCATCGCCGCCACCGACGGCGTAGCCCTGGCCGCCACCAAAGGCAACGTGCTGATCACCGCCGGCCAGAACACCCGCGAAGAAAGCTACGCGCACGAGCAGAAATCCTCCGGCCTCTCCGCCTTTGCCGGCAAGGGCGGCATCGGCGTCTCGGCAGGCAGCAACCAGGCCAACAGCGCCGGCCACGCCGTTGCCGTCACCCAGAGCGATGCGCGCAGCACCGTGGGCGCCACCAACGGCAATGTCACCATCAGCGCCGGGCGCGATGCCACTATCCTCGGCAGCGACCTGATCGCCGGGCGCAAGGAAGGCAACACCACTGCCGGCCATATCGACATCCAGGCGCAGAACATCGCCGTGCTGGCCGGCGTGGACCACATCACCCAGGAAAGCAGCCAGAGCAGCCGCTCCAGCGGCCTGTCCATGGCGCTCACCGGCACGCCGCTCGACACGGCGCGCAACCTCCAGGACATCCAGCGCAACCCCAGCACAGTCACCCGCGCCAAGCAAACGCTCAATGAACTCGGCGCTGCCGCCTTCACCGCGCCGCAGGTGGGCATCACCTTTGGCAGCAACCGCAGCAGCAGCCAGGTGGAGACCGAATCGATCTCTCAGCGCGGCAGCCAGCTCACCGGCGCCGGCGATATCCGCCTGCGCGCCACCGGCAACGGCGACAAGGACGCCAACGGCAAAGCCACCGACGGCAATATCCTGATCGCCGGCAGCACCGTCAGCGCCGGCGCCGCCGCCATCCTCGACGCCCAGCGCGACGTCCTGCTGCAAGCCTCCACCGACAGCTACCGCGAAGCCACCAGCTCCAGCAGCAGCGGCTGGAGCCTGAGCACCGCCGCGCCTTCGCTTGGCGACGTCGGCCGCTTTGTCGGCGGCGGCCCCAACAACGGCGGCGTCTCCATGCTGCCGTACGGCAACCAGAAAGCCAGCGCCAGCGGCGACGCCAGCGCCGCCCGGCAAAACGCCACGGTGGTCACCGGCAACACCGTCGCCGTCAAGGCCCGCAGCGGCGACATCACCATCGCCGGCAGCGGCCTGTCGGCTGAAGGCGACCTCACGCTAGCCGCGCTGCAAGGCAAGGTCGACATCCTCTCCGGCCAGGACAGCAAGACCAAGCGCACCGACAGCAGCAGCCGCCAGATCGGCGACCTGGGCGGCACCGGCTACACCGGCACCGTCGGCATCCGCACCGAGTCCCACCACCTGGACACGGCGCAGACCACCGAAAACACCATCCGCAGTCAGGTGGTCAGCCAGAACGGCAGCGTCACCATCAGCGCCAAGGACGACCTCACCGCACGCGGCGCCGACATCGCCGCCGGGAAAGACGTCACGCTGATCGGCAAGAACGTGGTGCTTGACCCCGGCAAGGACACCGCAAACAGCCACCAGGTCGACAAAACCAGCCAGTACGGCGTCACGCTCGCCCTGTCCGGCTACGCGGTGACCGCCGCGCAAACCATCGAGAATGCCGCCCGCGGCATGGAAGACAGCAAGAACGACCGTCTGCGCGGGCTCTACGCGGCGCAGGCCGCGCTCGCGGTCGCCAACGGCGTCAGCACCGTCCGGGACCTCGCCAGCGGCGGCACCGGCGGCACCGCGCTGATCAAAGCCACCGTCAGCATCGGCGGCGGCAGCTCCGAGTCCGAGTCCCGCAGCCAGGCCAGCGCCAACCAAGGCACCACCGTCAAGGCCGGCAACGCCGTCACCATCGTCGCCGCCGGCTCCGGCGGCAAGGACGCCAACGGCTACGCCACCGACGGCGACATCACCGGGCGCGGCGTACAGATCGACGGCAAAACCGTCACCCTCAGCGCCGCCCGCGACGTCAACCTGGAAAGCGCGCAAGACACCGCCAGCCAAAGCAGCAAGAGCGGCGGCAGCAACGCCAGCATCGGCGTGGGCCTCGCACTCGGCGGACAGCAAAACGGCTTCACGCTCGAACTCGCCGCCAGCCAGAACAAGGCCAAGGGCGACGGCGACTCCGTCACCAACCACAACAGCCATGTCAGCGCCAGCGACCAGCTCACCATCACCAGCGGGCGCGACACCAACCTCAAGGGCGCGCAAGTCACCGGCGACACCGTGCGGGCAGACGTGGGGCGCAACCTCAATGTAGAAAGCCGGCAAGACACCGACAACTACCACAGCCGCGAATCGTCATCCGGCTTCCAGGCCAGCCTGTGCGTGCCCCCGATCTGCTACGGCACCACGGTCAGCGGCGGCGTCAGTGTGTCGAGCGGCAACACCGACAGCACCTACAACTCGGTCAGGGAGCAAAGCGGCATCTACGCGGGCAATGGCGGCTTCCAGGTCAACGTCAAGCAGAACACGGACCTGAAGGGCGCGGTGCTGGCCAGTACGGCCGACGCTGGCAAGAACAGCCTCACCACCGGCACGCTGACTACCAGCGATATTGAGAACAAGGCGGAGTACAGCAGTAGTTCGTCGACTATTGCAGCTAGCTTCGACAGTGGTCAGAGCCTGCTGAAGAACGGCGTGAACACCCTTGCGGCCACGGCGGCAGGGAGTGCGCAAAAGGCAATCGAAGGCGATGCCGCCGGCACTACCAGGAGCGCCATTGCCAATGGCACGGTCACTATCACCAATGCCGAGGCGCAGAAGGAGAAGACTGGCAAGACTGTGGACGAAACGCTTGCCAGCTTGAATCGGGATACGGATGGCGCTAATCAGGCGATCGATAAGATCTTTGATGCGAAGAAAGTAAAGGAGCAGCAGGAGGAGAACAAGGTCCGGGCCGAACTGGTGCAGCAGTTGGCGCCGATGGTTTATAGCAAGGTCGGCGACATGCTGGTGGGCTCCTCTCCTGACACCAAGGCCGCTGTCCATGCTCTGGTGGGCGGTCTGCTTGCCCAGGCGGCCGGCGGCAGCTTCGCCGCGGGTGCTGCAGGTGGGGCGGCGGCCTCGCTGGCAATGGAGGCTTTTGGTAAGGCGCTTCTCGATCAGCCTGGTTTGAGTGATAGCGATCGTAAGGCGTTGGTGCAGTTGGCTGGGTTGGTGGTTGGTGGGGTGGCCGGTGGCGCGGCAGGTGGGTCGGTTGCAGATGTTGCTGCGGGTGCGAATATTGGGAAGGTTGCGACGGAGAATAACTACCTGAACCATGAGCAGAAGGATGCCCTGGCTAAGGACCTCCTGAAATGCCGAGGAGATCGCGCATGTGTGATCTCAACGACTGCGAAGTATCAACAGATTGATGAGCAGCAACACGCCGACGCAAAAACGTGCGCAGACGGACCAAGCTGTCGCACCATTGCGAATGATGCGCGAACCGGTAGTGGCTTCTCTTATGCTGATGCAGTCGCTCTCTGTGCAGGGGTGAAGTCATGTATTGATTTTGCAGCGGGACTGGGACCTCGTGATGTAACGGATACCATGATTGCAAATGCCCGGCGTGATCGGGTAGAGCTACTTGCCGAGGCTGCAAGAACGAAAGACACTTTGGTTGAAGACCTTGACACCGTCCAATTGTCGGGCGGTTCATTTGGTTCCGGCGGAGGAGCAGTTGCAGGTGTGACAGGTGGGGGGAAGCCGTCGGCTCCTTCGAGCGGCAGAAACCCCAATTCAACTCGGACATCTGAAATATCAGAACTATTTGATTCAAACAATTCGCGAGCAGGAATACAAATAGGGAATAGATCTCTTGTTGAGGTGAAAAATAATGGAAAGGCAAAAATATTTAACGGAGCCAGCGATGTAGAGGTCAAGCAGTATTTCGTTGATTTGACGGGGGCACTTCAGTTGCCCGCCCCGCGAATAGTTCCCGGGAAAGGGATGATGTATGTGGTTGATACCGCGAAAGGGAATTTTACGCTTCGTGATTTTGCTGGCTCTAGTGGTCAAACGGGAGCTGTTTGGACGATTGATGTTCCAAAGGCAGCTGTGGGGATGACGTATAATCCTGAGATTAAATTCATAAGGTGAGATGTTCTATGAAAACTCTGGAAAATTCAGATGAAATAGTCGGTGATGCGTTTGGGCTTTGGATTTCATCCTTATTCAGTGCTATTGGGGGTAGAAATCCTGGGTTTTCATTTGATGAGCAAAGGGACGCCTTCTTTTGGCTGATTGAAGATCTTTTGGTTAAGGGGAGGATAAAATTCATTTCCCCTGGCGCCGATTGTTATGTATCTCAAGGTAATCCAGAGCCAAAGTTGACAATAGATGATCCCGCTTCGCACTGGAAGGCGAGCCCAAAAGAAATTGTAGATTTTTTACGAGAGAAGTGGCCTGTGAATGTGTCAAGTGAGAATGATGTGGATCTGACAATGTATTTTTACGAAGTTCCGGGATTAATATGGGTGGCTTCAGATGGAAGCTTGGTTGCTTCATAAAAGGAAGGCGCTAACCAGGCTCTCGATAAGATCTTCGATGCGAAGAAGGTGAAGGAGCAGCAGGAGGCAAACAGGCTGCAGGCGCAGATCGTGCAGCAGGTGATGCCGATGGTGTAAAAAAACGGATATGTGCTCGAGGGGTGGCCGGAGCCCGTTAAGGTATCTTAAGGAGGTTCGGTGATGGTTAGCGCAGATTGAGGGGCGATATCCTGTTCTGGTTTTTTGAGCGTGTCTGTTCGAACGTTGTGTTTAGGTACGAGTTGCAGAGTCGGATCCAAGGGCTGGATCCTAGACGAATATATTTCGCTAAGAAGCAAGGCTTATCGCAAGTGATCGACGAAAATTTGGGAAAGATAGCGGCTGTAGAAATAGCCAAGATCTTAGCGACACACCCATTCGTTGATGCCTGACTCTATTTGGAGTCGGTAAAGAAAAATATTGGATAGATTCAAGTTAAAACAAATCGCAATGAGAGGAAATTTTATTATAAATTACTGGTATCGAATTTCAGTTGAAACATAGATAAGATCAAGCAATTGCAAGAGAGCGCGCGGGTACTGCATGCTCTGTTGAGCCGCTATGCAAAGTTTGATGAGGATGTAGAGATGGTTTTGGGCTTTATGACTTACGTGTTTGCTGATATTGAGCGCGGGGAAGCAGTCCCGCCGGTTCATGACAACTATCGATGGTACTTTGCGAATACCGAGGGGCCCCTGTTCAAATATGATGACCTGGGCGAGGCCCACGCTCAGTATTCGCATGCGTTAGAGGGCTGGGCGGCATGACCGCTTTTAGCAGATAGGGGTGTTTGGATACAACACGTCTGGTGCGCTGCATGGAAGTCAGCCCGGAGGAGCGGCGTGGTGGTGGTTTTGACCGGAATGACGCAGTCTTCTTGTGCGGTGGCGTGCCGTCTTGCGAGAGTTATCTGACAAATCTAGGTTCGCAGAACAAAACGGATGAGTTCTCAGCGTTGAGACGTGCAGAGCAAGTACAGATTGCTCTAGAGAACGCCGTTACTAAGGGTACTCTAGTCGACGCACTAGACACTACGATGGTGTCCGGCGCCTCCTTCGGTACCGGAGGAGGTGCGATTGCCGGTGTGACCGGGGGCCGTAAGCCGGCTAATTCTGTTGGTACGTCAGCCGGCGGCGGGCAACAAGGCCACATGAGCGGCGTCGCAGATCTTTTTGACAAGACCAGCCCAGTGAACGAGATTTCGCTGAATGGCTAAAGATACACTGCAACTGCGGATAGCAACAAGGCTGGTACTACGAAGGTGTTTGACACTAGCCGTTTGCCGAATACGCAGCTTGAGTCTCAAGCGCGCGCATTCGTTGATCACCTGACTGGGGGGGGCATTGAGCCCGAAGGGCAACCCGCCTCAGGTTTGGACGACGACGCTGGCTGACGGCACGACGATCAACTTAAGATCTGTTTCAAGTTCAACGGTGGGTACAAGTGGAAATCAGGCTAGGCGGACTGTGGACGTCATCAATAATCCATTGATCCAGGCGGTTGTTCCTCGGCCACGTATCGAAATCAAATTCAAGTAGGAGGATTCATGCTGTCGGATGCGGAGTACGACTTTATTGCTAATGGATGCGAGGACATGGAGCTCGACGCCATATGGGACTATTTCTCGAAGCCATTTGGTAGCCCATTCTTGCCTCTTGATCTGAGCACATTTGAGAATCGACGGGACGCATTTCTGTGGGTATTGGAGCGCCTATTGAGGGAAGGGCGCATTGTCTTGATAAGGTTGGGGACTCAATCTTCAATCGACGGGGACATAAGCGATCAAATCCGGAGATTCCTTGAGGCATTTCCTAAGACCGATGCCGAGATGGATGGGGGGCTTTGGTTCTTTTCCCCTAGCTGTCCAGGTGGGGCCGCTTGGCAACGAAGATCATAGGTGCAGTGGATGAGTCTATGTCCAGATAACGTACATCCCGGAGTCCGGTCCGTTGTCAAGATTACTTCTCGGGGAACAATGTGCGTTCCGAAGTTGCCAAAATGACAGCCATGATTAATGGGAATCCGACGGAAATCGAGTTGCGCGAAAGGATAGAACGTCAACTTGGATGGCGTGGGGCAACTGAGATAGTTGGAGGCCGATGGGGGATCGGTATTTCCCGTATCAAACGCGCCGTTTCGTCGAAACCGGTGATATTGATCATTCTGTTGTTGGAAACTGGCCCATATTCGTAAGCAAGGATGGTAGTTGTCACGGAGGAAGGCGCCCAGAATAGTCTTACGCGTGCATCAGCTCGTGCATGCGCCTTCATGTTAGAACATGACCGGCGCTTCTATAGAAGTTAGAAGACATGGATACTAGAAATTATGCATCCAAAAACGCTAGCCAAGTTGTTTCAAGAGTCAAAGGCACAGCCAGTAATTCTGGGTGATATGGTTGTGGTGCCAATTTATCGGCTACCTCTCGCGGCGGGGAAATGGCATGTCCGTGTGGAGCGAATATCAGCAAAAAACATTCCAGTGCAAGGGCTCAGATTAAAGGTTGATCGTGGTCACATCGCTGTCGCCGGCCAGAAGCAGAAGGACATCGTTCTATGGGAAGACACCAGTCCAGATGTTGTTGATCTGGAGATTTCAAGTGCCTCGGACACAGTCTTGAAGGCTTGGAATGTGTGGCGAGTTGACGGGGTGACTCAGGCTTGGATCGGTAACGCTGGCATGATCGTCGAGGGCAATGCAGAAAAGATTAAATTTCGTTGCAGCGATGGAACGTCGGAACCAGAATTTAATGATTTTATCGCATTGCTCATGGTCGAGCCGAAATTGAACTAGTTTGAGTAACTGCACGTGAGGTGGTCAAGAATAACAGGTGTGAAAGGTGGCTGGTATGGCAAATAGTATCTTTATCCCCCTTCATGCGGTTCCGTCGGGGCTCAACGAGATTATTGATTTGATTGCCTTCGGGTTCTCCGATGTTGGGAGGTCTGTGCCAAATGTATACAGTGCTAAATCGTCTGATGCCGATGAAAACTGGAAAGACAATTTTGTCTTCGTAGAGGACGTCGGTTCCGGTGAGAGGTGCTGGGTTTCATTTTTTGAGACCACTCCCGATGTCACGGGAAATAAGGAATGGACGTGGTTGGCTGGAGTAACAGCAAGGTGGTCGTGGGATTTTGCGGGCGTTGTTGCATACGCACTATGTAGTTACGCCGATTCTATTGTCTACAATGATTCAGGTGTCCTAACTGGTCAGGAGGAATACTCAGCCAAGGATCTAAAGGGTATTTTATCCCGTGATTGAGTTGGAAATATTCAGAAGCCTCGATTGAGGTGAGTGAAGGGTATTTTAATGATATGCCTGGGAATCGTGAATTAATTTTAAGAGTAATCGGGTAAATCCTGTGCTGTGATTATCGTATTTCAAAAAATATATTCCATTTGGGTGAGTGCAAAATTTGCAGAGTATTGATCACGGCGGGATAACCATTTCTAACAATTTAATAAGGCTGCGGCAATGGGACCCGACGATACAAAGCAAGGACGGGAGTTACTTGACTTTATTGAAGAGCTCGGTCCGCTGGCTTGGCAAAGATTTGAGTCAAGATATCCGATTTTCAAATTCAAAGATCAAGATCCAATAAGTGAGGATCGATCTAAAGTTCCGCCTTTCACTAGTTTTAGATTTGTGGATGAAAATCCTGAAATAATATCAAAAATTAAGTCAGCTGTAGAAGAATTTGAGGGGAATGTCAAGTGGGTAATGGTGGGCCATTGTCGGGATTCGTTCCCAGGAACCATCAATTGGATGATTTGCCCAGAAATAGTTATTGACGTATCCGAAATGGCGCGAGAGGTCGGGGTTCCTGCTGAGCAGTATGTGGAGGACGAATATCCGGACTTCGGGTCGCTGGCTTATGCGGATCTATGTGGATTGGCCGAGCATTTGAAAGCGATGTTTTCGAAAGAATAGCCGTTTGTGGGTCATAATTTATTGATTTTGCAAAGGTATCAAGGTCAGAGACGGATGCGGGAACGACGCGCAGTATTTGAGTAATACCTCTCCATCGGTACTCCTTGGGAAGCATGATTATGAATTTGAAAATTGAGTTCGCAGAAAACCTAGTTTCGCTGAGCCTGATCAGGCAGAAGAACATTCCATGCCTGTGCCGTGTATCCGGGTCGCTGTTTGAAGTCGTCTTTCAATCGCCTCTTCAAGACGTGGTCGGCGTCGTTGATGGATGGGGTCGTAAGTTGCTTGAAGAGCGGGCTGTAGCGGGTGCTGGTGGGAGTTTTACCCACTACAAGCACGGAATGGTGACGCTGAGTGAAATTCAGATGGGGCTCTACAAAATCATGGATCTTTCATTTTTCTATTCCGATTACGGGTGGTGTCCTATATTGATAGGCGGGGTTTATGCGCCACCTGGAAATTTTTGGGATGATGAGGGGGAGGATACGATCGGTAGGTTATAGATGTAGCGGAAAAATATATTTCCCCGAGAGGGGGTGGCGTTCTTCGCGCGTAATTTCGATATGGCGGCGCATGGGCCATTGAGTATGCCGATCGTAATCAGACGTTGGCGCATAGAGCTACATGCAATTCAATTTTATCTAAAAACAAAATCATGAAGCATCTGTTTTTAATCGGCCTCTGCCTTTCCACCACCACCGCTTTCGCAGCCAGCCCAGTTCTCCTGGAAACCCCAGTCACCTACGCTCCGGGCGCCAGCGTAGTCGACCAGGTCAAGTCCGAATGCCAGATCGAGAACATGCTGACGACCCGCGTCGGCGATGTACTGCGCAAACGGAACAAGACCGGCGACGGCACGGTCGCGTCCACGGGCGATGCCAACGGTGCACAGGTGCTCCGGCTGCAGATCACCCACATCCTGGGTGTTGGCGGCGGTGCCTGGACTGGCCCTAAAGCTATCACTGTGGCTGCCGATCTACTTGAAGGCGGCAAGGTGATCCGCAATACCAAGATCAACCGGTGGTCGGTGGGGGGGATGTGGGGTGGCTTCAAGGGGACGTGCTCCATCCTTGACCGTACTGCCGTTGCCATCGGGAAGGATCTGGGGCGTTGGGTTGCCGATCCGTCCTATGTGATCAAGGAGGAGGCGCCGCCTAAGGAGGCTGCCGAGGCGGCGGCGGAAGCCGCGCCGGCTTCTGCGGTTGCTCCGGCTAGCGTGGAGTAGCCCTCTGGGGTTGATGTCTTGTCGGGCTGAGGTCGCGGGCGTTGTGCGTAACGCAGAGTGCGCGCCCCCTTGGCTGGACGTCGTATCCGGGGGGGGCATTTCCCGGTGTTGTCAGCAAGCCAATATAAAGAAGTCGCCATATGGGTCAATTCTCTCGTCTCGCCATGCTCGCACTGCCAGCCCTGCTGGCCGGCTGCACATCGGTTTCCACGCTCGCGCCGCCGCTCGGCCCCGACGATCCGTCCGCCGAGCTTTACGGAACCGGCGGCTTCAGCATGACCATTCCGCAAGTGAACCAGAAGGGCTGCTACCAGGGCGATGCCATCCTGAACACGCAGTCCGCTGCGCCAAGCATCCGCGTGCGTGCCGCGCGTCCGCTGGTGATTGCGATTGACGGTGCATCGGGCATTCATCGCTGTCGCGATATGGTCCGGTTCAAGCCGGAGGCGGGTCACAAGTACGTCGCGCATGGCCGGCCGGGGCCGGATGAGGAGTCGGCGAAGGTTTCCATCTGGAAGCAGGCGGTGAGCGCGAACAAGCCTTACTGCCATATCGCGGTGTTCGATGAGACGGACGAGACGGATGTCAAGCCGGTGCAGATCAAGCGGGTCGAGCCGCGCCAGCGGGGTTTTACCTGCATCGGTTTCGATTAATGGCGTGAGCGGTTAGCGGCGCGCAGGTGCCAAACATGCCGTGACGCTTGGTCACGCAAATTCAAGCTTTCATGCAGATCAGAAGAAAAATGATTGCCGCCATGCTTTCGGTAGCGGGTGGTGCGGGTTACACCAGCACGTCATTGCGTGCCCAGGTGCCTCCCGCCAATCCGGGTCAGGCCGCCATCCTCTCCGGCGCGGAACAGGAGCAGCGCGTGCGCCAGCAGCAGGAAGCCCGCGAACGCGCCCAGGCGGTCCAGGCGCCGGGCGTGCGGGCAGCGCAGCCGTCGGCGGAGGGGTTTCCCGCGTTGCCGGTTGAGCAGCCGTGCTTTCGCATCGAGCGCTTTGTGCTTGAAGTCCCGGCGGAGCTGCCGCCCGCGCTGCATGCGCGCGGCGCGTCCGCCTTGCCGCAGGATCCGTTCGCCTTTGCCCGTGCGTGGCTGGATCACTACCAGGGGGCTTGCATCGGCAAGCAGGGCGTGGACATGCTGGCCAAGGGCGTGTCGCACGTCATCCTTGGCCAGGGCTATGTGACCACGCGCGTGTTGCTGCCCGAGCAGGACCTGAGCACCGGCACGCTGCGCATGGCGTTGATCCCCGGCGTGATCGGGCAATTGCGCTTTGCCGAGCCGGATCTCCGGGGCACGTGGAAGAGCGCGTTTCCCGCGCGCCCCGGCGATCTGCTGAACCTGCGGGACCTGGAGCAAGGCCTGGAGCAGATGAAGCGCGTGACCAGCCAGGATGTGGACATGCAGGTTGTGCCCACCAGCGTGCCGGGCCAGAGCGACGTGGTGATCGCGGTCAAGCGGACCAAGCCGTGGACGGTGGTGGCGTCGATGGACAACTCGGGCACGCGCTCCACCGGCAAGCTGCAGGGCAACCTGAGCGTGGGCATTGACAACCCGCTGGGCCTGAACGACCTGTTCAACGTGGGCTACAGCCAGGACTTGGCCTTTGGCGACCGGCGCCACGGCACGCATGGCTGGAACGGCTCCTACTCGGTGCCGTGGGGTTACTGGACGGGCACGGTGTCGGCGTATTCCAGCACCTATTACCAGCAGATTGCCGGCGTCAACCAGACCTTTGTCTCCAGCGGCAATTCACAGACGGTGGATTTCAAGCTGCAGCGGGTGCTCAGCCGCAGCCAGAACGATGTGCTTGGCTTGCAGTTCCGGCTGTCCAAGCGCTTTGGCAAGAGCTTTATCGAGGATACGGAGATCGAGCAGCAGCGGCGAAACAACACGGTGGTGGAGGTGGGCATCACCGATCGCCACTACTTCGGCGCCGCCCAGTTCGACGGCAGCCTGGCCTACCGCCAGGGCGTGGCCGGCCTTGGCGCGCAGCCCGATACGCTGGCCCAGCTGGGCGGCCCCACCTGGCGTTACCGCATGGCCGTGCTGGATGCGAACCTGTCGGTGCCGTTCAAGCTGGCGGAGCAATCGCTGCGCTATGTCACCACCATCCGCGGGCAGTTCACCAATGACCGGCTGTTCTATATCGACGCGCTGACCATCGGCAGCCGGTACACGGTGCGCGGCTTCGATGGCGAAAGCCTGCTGGCGGGGGAGCGCGGTTTCTACTGGCGCAATGAGCTACAGGCGCCGCTGGGCGGGAGCGGGCAGGCGCTGTACGCGGGGCTGGACTATGGGCGCGTGTTTGGGCCGTCAACCGAGGGGCTGGTGGGTACGCAGCTGGCGGGTGCGGTGATCGGGCTGAGAGGCGGGCTGGGGTCGAAGCTGGGGGCGGTGTCGTATGACTTGTTCTTGGGTATGCCGGTTTATAAGCCGGCGGCGTTTCATACGGCGGGTGTGACGGCAGGGTTGCAGTTGGTGTTTCAGTATTGATGGCTCGATCGGCAAAGACACCGGTTCAATCTCGGATTGGAACTAGCAAGCTACAGAAACTTGTCCGGAATAACTCCGATTATTTTGATGAACGTTCGTTTTCTTGTTCTGGCATTTTTGATGCTGGTCTCGTCCGCAG
Organism: Cupriavidus sp. 05L411; assembly: GCF_056398045.1. NCBI lineage: Bacteria > Pseudomonadati > Pseudomonadota > Betaproteobacteria > Burkholderiales > Burkholderiaceae > Cupriavidus > Cupriavidus sp. 05L411. The sequence goes on from NZ_JBFTOQ010000001.1 coordinate 61,732, forward strand.
GCACCGCAGGGGAATCTACAGGGCCTCTTCCTTGCAGAAAACCGAGTTGTGAGGCAGGGAATTTGTCAACAAACCTACGATTGAACGGAAATGAGTCTGATCCCAAAGATCTTCTGCCTACGGCCTCCTGCGGATGCACCGCACGAGACAATCTACTTCCCCAAGAGCAATCCGGTTCCTCTTCGGGCCGCGCTCGCGCGGATCGCGGCCACGGATGATCGCGAACTGCTGGCGGAGGCGATCTGTCACTATTCCGGCTACGTAAGGGAGGCAGGCATTGCCCGGTGCGTGGAAATCGGCGACCCGCGATTCCTTGCGCCCATCGCAGACCGCCTGAACGACTGGGTGCCCCAGGTTCGCAAGGCCGCCGGAGATGGGCTGCTCACACTGCTTGCGACGACGCCGGCCGAACTCTTCGCGCCGCTGCTACCGAAGCTCCGGAGCCTGACCCAGGCAATGCGCACCGATCATGGCCCCTGGCTTGCCAAGTTCGAACAGCGGCTTGTCCAGGCAGGCGGCAGCGCAGCTATCTCCGGCGCACTGTCCAGCACGGATATGAGGCTGCGCCGCGCCGCATTTGCCGTTTGCCTCGATCATGGGCTCCAGTCTATCGTCGACCTGGTTAGGATTGGCTTGGCATCCGGCGATATTGTTCTTGCCCGTCAGGCAGCAAATCTGATCGACAAGGTTCCGCACGCGGAGCAGCAGCGTTGCATTGAACTGGCAATGACATCTACCTTTGGGCCTGTGCGCCGCGCCGCCCTGCGGTCCATCCTTGAGCAAGACGACCCCGCTGCCATGGACTTCGCTAAGCGCGCGCTCCTTGATCCCCAGGGAAGCCTGCGCTATAGCACGGCGCGGTGGCTGATGCAGCGCGGCTTTGATGTCTTGCGTCACTGCGTCGACACCCTGGATTCGGGACGCCTGAGACCCGGACAGATCAGAGCGGTGTTGTCTCTACTCGGGGAGCTGCAAGGCAAAGAGGCGTTGCCAGTCATTGGGCAGCACACACGATCGGCGCACGTGGAGGTGCGCGCGCAGGCCCTGATTCTCATGGCGAAGCTCGCGCCGTCCACCAAAGACGATATCGCCGCTCGCGCCATGCAAGACCCATCTCGCCGGGTTCGCAGGACTGCCGCTTTTCTGTGCGTAAGGCAGGGCGCCTTTGTCTCGCTCGCCCAGCTACGCGGCATGCTCAGGCAATACGGGGATCACATCACGGCGCTGAGGATTGCCAGGCGCGAGAAATGGGACTATCTGGTTTGCATCGCCTTTGTGGGGCAGCTATGCGAGCCGGATGAACGAACTCGTGAGGATCTGGCTTCGGCTATTGACATATGGCTTGCTACGGAAGGGAGTAGCTGGACGCGGCCGAGTCCCGCGCATACAGAAGTGTTGGCGCAGCCGGGCATGATGAAGTTGCTGTGCAACCTCACCAATCGCTCGCAGGCATTGCTTGCGCGGCGCTTGCTTGAAGTGGGCGTCGCGGCTTGAGAAGACCGCTTGCGGCCAAGAACAGATATAGTGCACATCGAGTATCGACTATCCATGGCGTTTATCCACATCATTTACGCGGGCACGAGAATACTTCTGTCGAGAAAGCCCTACTTGTCATGGCGTGAGATCCAGGAGGAATTCTGCGACTATTCGGCGTCGCTCGGTCCATGGTCGGAAGTCGAGGTCACGGAATTTTTGAGTGACGAGTATCAGATGCTGATGCCATCAGCCGCGACTCAGGTTTCGGCGTTCATCGATTCCGATGCAGTGATCAAGGAGGTCTCGTTTGCCGGCGAATCCGGCCAGGAAGGGCCTTTCGGCTGCGGCCCATCAGTATCTGTCGGGTCACCAGTCACCTGAAAAGAGGCAATCATGCGTCTTCGCTTACCGTTCTCGTCGTTCGGCTCAAAGGTACCTCAGGAGCAACCAAACGGCGCTGCGGTCTACGCGACTACAGCTTGCAAGCGGTTCAATCATCCGGAATTTCAGGTTCGGGTCTCAAACAGCGTGGTTCCGACGGAAGACCTCAATTGGTTCCTAAGATTTCTCGAACAGCGGGTTGCCGACGGCGAGAGATTCCGAGGCGGTGAGAGCCTGCAAGTCGGATGGATGCTCACGATGCTCGAAGAGGGGCCGGCCGGATATCTACGGGTGATGGAGCCCGATATGAAGGTTGTCCCCGTGAAGTTCACTGACGCGATTGACAGCACGCTGATGCACCTACGCCATCAGAAAGATATGGTTCAAAGTCTCTCGCCCCAGGTGGATCCTGACTTTCCTTCGCTGCGCCAGAGCGCTGTCGTGCACGTGAACTACAAGACTGCAAGCCGAATACTGCTGACGCGCGGACCCGTCCAGGACACGGACTCTGGCTGGTGGCTCACAGACTTGGATGACAACGCTGGCTCACAGGACCCGACACGCTTCTTCAAAACCTCGCTCTATCAACTCGGTGTTGACCGGCCAGATTTGGTCAAGTTCTTCGCGGTGCCATCGGGTCTCCAAGTTGCCGTAGACAACACATTCATCGGGGTACTCGGACCAGATGGAGAATTGAAGCAAATACCTGGCTCATACCTTAGCGAGTTGAATCGGCACCGGCAGCAGCGCTCGAATTGAGCCCGGATTGACTTGGGCTTTGCGTAGAGAGTAGCTCGAGCGGATGGCCGTCGTTGGTGGCAGATTCAACCCGTCGATGCAACAGCTTGATGGAATCGTTCAGCCGGTGTATCGAATTAGCGTCTTGCACGGGCGTTCATTCAGTCGCCTTGCTATCGCCTTCGCTTCGTCCGCGCAAAGGCCGAGTTGCTCCTCCTCATCAATCTGTGACGTCGAGATTGCGAGATTGGGCTTGCATCCATCTCGAAGGACTCCATGCTTGTCGGATCGGCATCTAACCCAACAATGGGCGCGGACAGGGATCAGGTCGGTACGCTAGTGTGCATTTGCATGGGTTTCTTGTGCAAGCCCAGGGAGGCAGGTGTCGATGGGGCAGTGCAAGGGCCTGCCGTGCCAGGCACGAGGCGATCGCACCGGGCCGCGTCACTTTGTTGGATGCTTGGCCGAGCTATTTGCGTTCGCCTCAAGAGCACCGAGCCGAAGGCTCATCACTTGCGCATGCAGCTTGATGGCCCTGACTATGGATTGAACGTCTTCATTCTCGCTCTTGGATGCGATATCGTCGAACTCTGCCCACAGCTTCTTCTCAGCTTCTGTCGTCATGGCTACTCCTGATGGCAATGGCAAACATCAGCGTTGGCAGAATCGGCGGTGCAACTTCTCTGCCGGCTGATGGGCCGGGGGGCCGAAAAGGTATGTTACGTGCCGCTGTAGCGGGAGTCTGTGCGATGCCGTACGCTGGGGAGGGGGGCGAGGCATTGTCGTCCGCGCCGAAGGGATGCGCGAGTGAGCTTCAGAACTATGTCGTGAGAGATCAATGCTGCGCCCATCACGGCAGATTGTGATGAGGTATCGGCGTCGTCCAGTAACTTTCCCAAAGCATGCAGGTCGGCGAGGCTGACGTGCGGAACCGGCAGGCCGCGCCAATATCCGCTCACGGAGCGGTCGAACATCCATGCTGGGACTTCAAGAAGTCGACCAGAAGAGGAGCCAGAGAGGCTGCAGCGGGAAACAGCCGTTCCTTTCGACAGAACCTCATGGACGTGTACCAACCTCCCGAACCAGGGGTGCCACGTATACAACAGCTCGCGAACCTCGGTCCCGTGGGTGTTCTGTCTTCGTGTTGTACAACCGAAACGGACCACACTTTTCGCTGGGCAACATCACCCCCAGCGAATTCGCATTGAAAATCATTCTGGAAAAACAGGCCACATAAGGCCAGATTGAAAAACCCAAGACTCTCCTGAAATCTGGAGGGAAGATGGGTCTCAGGTCACCATCGTCATCTTCCGGCTATGATCAATGTGTCCGGAGGCGAAGGATATCGGGACGGTCATGCGAGTGCGGTGTCAAATCCAAGTCGTCTGTACAACCTTTCAGCACCGGTTGGGTTATCACACTCGACTTTCAAGCACACACGTTTCACCCCTCGTTCTCTAAACGTCATCAGCAGGTGGCGTAGCAGGGCTTCCCCAAGTCCTTGCTGACGCCGATCGATATCAACGACGAGGTCTTTGATGAAACCGCTGCTCCAGCACTGGGCGAACGCAACCATTCGCCCACAGTTATCTAGCACTGGAAAGACTAGAGCAGGATCGTATTCTGCATCGGCGAGAAGTGTGTCCAGCCACGGTCGAAATTCTGAAATTTGACCGCCACCCATGGCGTAGGAAGATTGCATCAAATCATGGGCATCCTCAGCCAATGAAAGTGTGAATTCGACCAGACGCGCATTTCCTGGCCAATCAGGCTGGTACGCGCCGTCATCTTCAGTCTGTCTGCAGAGGTGGAGATATGGCTTCGCACTCATCTAGAACTTCTTTGTTGTTGGAAGGGCAATTTCACGCATTCGGACTGCCATAGACCGTCAATTCTGAAGCGAAATCGGCTCGGTTAACGGGTGGCTCCTAAAACAGATTATCACAACACACCGGTCTTCATGATACGTTCTTAGCGACGACGGTGGCCACACGTTTGCATTTTATTGGCACCCGCTGCAGCGGGATTTGCCCGAACAATGCCACCCTCTCTTTCAATCGGCTTTACGCGAGATTCGTGCGCGAATCGGAGCGCTAACTAGGTCAGCTTGAGCGGTCCGCCGAAACAACCCCGTACTCGCGCCGAAGGAGCTTGAAAGGCGCTGAAGGAATGCACTGGCTGTGGACAGATTACGCCGAGCTTTGCGATTCGCGACTCGACCAAATTTCCATGCCAAAGTTGGCCATGTTGATTGAGGACGGTAGCCGAACTGCATGGCTCTACCCGGGAACGGCCGTTCGGCGAGGGGATGGGGAGTGCATGCGGGCCGCTAGTGCAGTAGGCCTATGTAATAGGCCACCCACAAGAGCAGGGCCACTACGATCGCAAGGACGGCGCCGCGCCATACCGTGCGCGCACTTGGAAGATCGCTCCTGCCAGAAGCCAGAGTCACGACCAAGAAGATGGGAATGCCGACGACCTTCAAACCTTTGACAAGTACGCTGCATACTGTGTCAGCCATTCCACGCCAACTGGTGGCCCGATAGGGGCGCACTACCGGACGCCGAAATTCCGGTCGCTTGTCGAACATCACGGGTTGAGACTCTGCTTTGGTTGCCAGGCTGCATCTTACCAATTCCGGATAAGGCAGCTCCGATGGCGGCAGGCTTCATCGCTTTGCCCAGGACTGGCGTAGTTGGTAGAGATCCGGTCTTGGCCCACCCGCCTTGCGCTTCCAAGTGCTGCCAATTTCGATCAGCCGCCACATGAGCGGTCGAAGTCCGGGCCGGCAGAATGGCACCTGCGCCATTATCACTTTGCTGAACTCGGACGCGATCCCATCAAGGCATCAATAAAGGGGGCCTTCTTCGCAAGGTACTCGGCGATGCCGCCGCGGTTGCTGGCTTCGAGCTCAAATTTCAAATCCTGATACTGCTGTCGAATGGCGGGATCGCTCCTAAGAAGATCGCGAAATCGGAGCATTCTCTCAATCTGCCAGTGGCCACTGACACATACATGTACCTTGTGCGTTCGCACCCCATCTATATCGCGACGATAGAAATGGTGCCCGGCTGACAGATCGCTTCCCCGAACGTAACCCAGTGCGCTCATGAAACTGTCTCGGGCTGGCTCGTTGCGATGTTCTGAGACCTCAATCAAGAGGTCGATCTCTGGCTTGGCCGCAAGTCCTGGAACAGCGGTGCTTCCGACGTGATAAATACCGACAAGTTCCGTGCCAAGGCCCTTCGCGATGCGTGCTTTCTCGGCGGCGAAAAGAGCCGGCCATCTACTGTCATAGTGGGAGATTTTGCTGGTGAGCTTCATTGTGTTTCCTCTTGTTTCCCTTTGTTTCCTTTGCGCGCCATCGGCCAAGAGCTGCTAGTCCCAACGCAACCGCTCATATCGCATCCTTTTGCTCCGCCCCAAACGCCTCCTCACAACAAACCAGCCAGGCGCGTGCGGCTCGCGACAAATACCCCTCCCGCCAGACCAGCCCCAGTTCCCACACCAGCTCAGGTACAACCAGGGGCCGGAGCGCTACCCGCTCGGGGTCTAGCTGCCCGGCAATTGGCGCAGGCAGGATGGCGACGCCCACATCGGCCGCGACCAGTTCGCCGATAAAGTCCCAATGCCGGCTCTGCCCGGCAATCTGCGGTGTAAAGCCGGCGGCTTCGCAGGCGTCCAGGATGACGCGATACAGCACGAAGTCGTCCTCGTACATGACGAAGGGCAGGGTGGCGAGGTCGGTTAGCCGGACCGCGCCGGCACGGCGTGGTGCGCGCTCGGCGGGAAATACGGCGACCAGTGCCTGGCGGGTCACGGTGAGGCTGGCCAGGCCAGCTACGGCGGCGGGCAGCACTGTTACGCCGAGGTCGAGCTGGCCCGTGGCTACGCCTTCTTCCAGCGCGCGGCCGCCTTGCTCGCTTAGCCGCAGCTTTACGCCGGGGTACTGGCGGCGATAGGCGCCGATCACCGGGGCGAGGTAGCGGCCGGCCATGGGCGGGATGCCTACCTTGAGCTCGCCGCGCGCCATGCCGTCTACCTCAGCGACTTCCTGGCGCAGGCGTGCCACTTCGGCCAGCACGGACTGGCTGCGGGCGAAAACGACCTCGCCGGCGTCGGTGAGCTGTACCGTGCGGCCTTCGCGCAGCAGCAGCGGGCCGCCGAGTTCGTCTTCCAGGCTCTTGACCATCTTGCTGATGGTCGGTTGGGTCACATGCAGGGTTTCAGCGGCGCGGGTGAAGCCGTTCTGGCGGACGACTTCCACGAAATAGCGCAGGGCGCGGATATCCATGGGGGCTCCTCGGATGTGGCGTGCGTGGGTGATCACGGCTTGCCATTCCAATATGGCATCGAATCAATAATTTATATTCATTTTATATATCGAAGTGCGCTTCGTACACTAGCATCACTGCCACGCCGTGCGTGGCGCCATTGCTTGAATGTTCCGATGCCACGCGCTGTTACTGTCACTTCATCCACTTGCACCTCCACCTCCGCGACCTTGCCGCAGCCGCCCGGTGCCCGCCTGCGCACTGGCGCCATCGCGCTGGCCCAGGTGGTGGCGCTGTCGGCCCTGTGGCTGCTGGCGGACTGGCTGCGCGGGCGGCTGGGGTTGCCATTGCCGGCTGGTTTGCTTGGGCTCCTGGCCTTGGCCGCGCTGCTGTTCAGCGGGGCGGTGCGCGGTGGCTGGGTGCGTCGCGGGGCAAACTGGCTGCTGGGCGAGATGTTGCTGTTCTTTATCCCGGCGGTGCTGGCGGTGGTGCAGTATCCGGAACTGGTCCGGCATCAGGGCTGGCGGATCTGCGCGGTGATTGCCTTGAGCACGCTCGCGGTGATGGTGGTGACGGCGCTGGTGGTGGAGCAGGTGGTCCGTCTCGAACGCAGGCTGGCGCGCCGCGCGCGCCGTGCCACGCACAACCGGCAGCAGCACCATGCATGACTCCATGCTGGCGGCGCTGAGCCTGGTGGCAACCGTTGCCTTCTATTACATCAACAAGCGCCTCTATGCGCGCCGTGCGCGGCTGTGGCTGATGCCGCTGCTGGCCACGCCGGTGGTGCTGATCGCGCTGGTGCTGGCCGCGCATGTGCCGTATCGCGACTACATCGCCGACACGCGCTGGCTGATGTGGCTGCTTGGCCCGGCCACCATCGCCTTCGCATTGCCGATCTACGATCACCGTGCGCTGGTGCGCCAGCATTGGCTATCGATTTCGGTTGGCGTGCTGGCAGCGGTGGTGACGTCGGTGCTCAGCTCGGTCTGGCTGGCGCGCGGCTTTGGCTTGCCGGTGATGCTGCAAAAGGGGCTGGCGGTGCGCTCGGTGACCACGCCGTTTGCCGTGGATGCGGTGCGCGCGCTCGGCGGGCCGCCGGATCTTGCCGCGATCTTTGTGGTCATGACCGGGCTGACGGGCATGGCGATTGGCGAGACCGTGCTGGCCTGCCTGCCCTCGGTGCGCAGCCGGCTGGCGCAAGGCGCAATCTTCGGCGCCGCAGCGCATGGTGCCGGCACGGCCAAGGCGAGGCAGCTGGGTGAAGTGCAGGGTGTAGTGGCATCGCTGGTGATGATGATCGCGGGGCTGGTCAGCGTGCTGGCCGCGCCGCTGATCCGCAGCGTGTTTTTCTGAGCGGGCTTGCGTAGTACTGCGCAATGCCTGCGGGCGATTGGGCGCAGACGCTGAGTAGTACTGCGTAGCCTATGGCCTTGCGACCGCTCCGGGCGCAGGGTTTTTTGCGCGCCCGCCAACGCGCCGCGCGAAATTGGCGCAAAATGCGGCACTTGCGCGATCGTGCCGGCGCGCGGACATGCGCCGCTCATCCGCACGTGGCTTGCCGTTCTTCCCGCCACGGCGCGCGCGCCGTCCCTCTGCGCCGATTGTGCGCACCGCACGCGCAAGCTTCACCGATCTCTCTCTCGTTTTTCAATAACAACATCATGCGATTACCGCTTCTCGCGCTGGCTGCCGCGGCCTTTGGCATTGGCACCACCGAATTCGTCATCATGGGGCTGTTGCCCGATGTGGCCGCCGATCTTGGCGTTTCCGCGCCGGCTGCCGGCATGCTGGTCTCGGGCTATGCCATCGGCGTGGCCGTGGGCGCGCCCATCCTGGCCATCCTGACCAACAAGTGGCCGCGCAAGACCGCGCTGGTGGGGCTGATGGGCTTGTTCATCCTCGGCAATGCGCTGTGCGCGCTGGCGCCCAACTATGCATTGCTGATGGCCGCGCGCGTGGTCACGGCGTTCTGCCACGCGGCGTTCTTCGGCATTGGCGCGGTGGTGGCCGCGGAGCTGGTCCCGCGTGAGAAGCGCGCGCAGGCGGTGGCATTGATGTTTACCGGGCTGACGGTGGCCAACGTGCTGGGCGTGCCGTTTGGCACCGCATTTGGGCATGCGTTGGGCTGGCGCTCCACGTTCTGGGCCGTTACCGTGATCGGCGTGGCCGCCGCGGCTGCGTTGGTGGCCTGGTTGCCCAAGGCCATCCCGATGCAGGCCGGCAGCATCCTGCGCGAGTTCCGCTCCATCGGCGCGGCGCAGGTGCAGCTGGCGCTGCTGATCAGCACGCTGGCATCGGTCAGCATGTTCACCGTGTTCACCTACATCGCCTACATCCTGCGTGACGTCACGGGCTTCACCGCGCAGCAGGAGAGCATGGTGCTGCTGTTGTTCGGGGCCGGCATCACGGTGGGCGGCCTGGCCGGCGGCAAGCTGGCCGACTGGAAGCTGATGCCCGCGCTGGCCAGCCTGCTGGCCGCGGTGGCGGTGGTGCAGCTGGTGTTCTCGTGGACCAGCCATTTTCCGGTGCCGACGCTCTTCACGCTGTTTGTGTGGGGCATGGTCAGCTTTGCCGTGGTGCCCGCCACGCAGGTGCGCGTGCTGGACAAGGCCAAGGGCGCGCCCAACCTGGCGTCCACGCTGAACCAGGGCGCGTTCAACCTGGGCAACGCCACCGGCGCGTGGCTGGGCGGGCTGATGATCAGCGCCGGCCTGCCGCTGACCCAGCTGCCGTGGCTGGGTGCGGCGGTGGCCGCGCTGGCGCTGCTGGCAGTGGGGGTGTCGGCGTCGCTGGACCGGGGTGGGCCGGTGCCAGCTTAGTACTAGCCGCGCCAAGGCGCGCGGAGTGCCGGCGGGGCCCGCCGGGCTGTAGGATGTTGCCAGCAACGTTTCTTCGGGCCCGGCATGGACTACGCACACATCCTCCAACGCATCCACCGCGACATCGCGCCCTTGCTCACCCAGGGCCGCGTAGCGGACTACATCCCCGAGCTCGGCAAGGTACCCGCCACGCATTTCGGCATGGCGCTGGTGTTTGCCGATGGCCGCAGCCATTGCGTGGGCGACGCCGCGGTGCCGTTCTCCATCCAGAGCATCTCCAAGCTGTTTGCCTGCACGCTGGCGTTCCAGTTGCTGGGCGAGGACCTGTGGCAGCGGGTCGGGCGCGAGCCTTCCGGCAATGCCTTCAACTCGCTGGTGCAACTGGAGTACGAGCAAGGCAAGCCGCGCAATCCGTTCATCAACGCTGGCGCGCTGGTGGTGACCGACGTGCTGTGCAGCCGTTTTGTCCAGGCGGAGACCGCCATGGTGCAGTTCCTGCGCCGGCTCAGCGGCAACCCGGCGATCGACTACGATCCGCGCGTGGCGCAGTCCGAGCGCGAGCATGCGGACCGCAATCGCGCCATGGCGTATTTCATGAAGGACTTTGGCCGCCTTGAGATGCCGGTGGACAAGGTCATCGACGCCTATTGCCGCCAATGCGCCATCACCATGAGCTGCGAGGACCTGGCGCGCGCGGCGCTGTTCCTGGCGCATGGCGGGGTGGTGCCGTGGAGCGGCGAGCGCGTGCTGCACGCCAGCCCCACCAAGCGCCTGTCGGCCCTGATGCTGACCTGCGGCACCTATGACGCTGCGGGGGATTTTGTCTATCGGGTGGGCTTGCCGGCCAAGAGCGGCGTGGGCGGCGGCATTGTGGCGGTGCTGCCCGGCAGGTGGGCCGTGTGCGTCTGGTCACCAGGGCTGGACCACAGCGGCAATTCGCTGGCCGGGGTGCAGGCGCTGGAGTGGCTGACCACGTTGAGCGGGCATTCGATTTTCTGAATAGGGAGTAAATGTGCGTCAAGCGCCATAAATGCAATTATTCTTGCACTACGGACGCACGATGGCCGGAGTATTTGCCTTATTGCATCGCTCCTGAAAAGTGCTATTATTTTTGCATTCTCGGCCTGGATATGTAGAAATATTGCCACCATGGCGAAAAAAACCGCGCCACTCCTTCCCTCAACCCAGCGTTTGCTTGTCGAGTTCGGCGAACGTCTCAAGCTCGCTCGCCTGCGAAGAAAGCTCACGGCCAAGCAGGTGGCAGAGCGTGCCGGGATGTCTCAGATGACATTGCGATCGCTTGAGGCCGGTGGTTCGGGCGTAACGATCGGCGCTTATCTTTCGGTGATGCAGGTGTTGGGCGTCGAGAAAGACCTGGCCAAGATCGCGGAGACGGACGAGATCGGCAGAGGCCTGCAAGATTCCCGTTTGCTAGGACGCACGTCCAGCCAGCGCGCCGCTGCGCCGCGCCTGCCTCGCGACGAAACAGTCGCCCCTCCAGAGGACAGGTGGCCAGTTGAGACAGCAACCCCGCTTCCCGTCAATAGTGAGTCCTTGGCTGCCTTGATCTCCCCAAGGAGAAAGAAGCCAGCGGACGAGGAACACGAGTGATGAGCAAGATGATCGGGGTCTACGCTGACTGGGATGGCCTGGCATCCGCCAAGCGCCTTGGCTGGTTGCATGCCAGGAAGGCAAGGGCAGCAGAGCTGTTCGAGTTCGAGTACGATCCGGCGGCCTTGGCTGATCCCGCATTGGGGCGCTTGCAGATTGATCCCCGCATCGGGCTCTATTCTGGCCCACAGTCTCCAGGAGAACATCACGACAAGTTCGGGGTATTTGCCGACTCGTGTCCTGATAGATGGGGGCGCGTGTTGATGAGGCGGCGGCTGGAGCGCGATGTTCGCGACGGCATCTTCCCCAAGGGCACAAGGCTCTTTGAGTCCGACTACCTGCTCGGCGTGCACGACCGCTATCGAGTCGGTGCGATTCGATACCGGCTGAACGACGAAGGGAGCTTTCTCGATAATCGCGATGGTATTGCGGCCCCGCCATTCACCGAGCTTCGCGATCTGGAGCGTGCAAGCCGTGCTATCGAGGCGGATCCGGACAACACGTCCGCGGATGGCCGTGCATGGCTACGGATGCTAATTGCCCCGGGGGGCTCTCTTGGCGGTGCGCGCCCAAAGGCTAGCGTGGCCGACAGCGATGGCCACCTCTGGATCGCAAAATTCCCGAGCACCCGTGATGAGCATGATGTTGGCGCATGGGAGATGGTCGTGAACGCCCTGGCTACAGCGTGCGAGTTGCGGGTAGCGAAAGGGATGGCGCAGCGCTTCGCAAGCGACCACCACTGCTTCATGGTCAAGCGCTTCGATCGCACCAGTGCTGGCCGGAGACTGCATTTCGCTTCCGCCATGACCATGACCGGTCGGGTCGATGGCGACGACGCTGCCGCTGGCGCGAGCTATTTAGAATTGGCCGAAGTGATCATCCGGCATGGTGCGCAGCCCAGCGAGGATTTGTGCGAGCTTTGGTCACGCATCGTCTTCAACATCCTTGTCTCCAATACCGATGACCATTTGCGCAATCATGGATTCATCCTGATGCCAGGAAAGGGGTGGCGGCTATCCGAAGCCTATGACATGAACCCTGTTCCCATCGCCGATGGCTTGACGCTGAACATCACTCACGCTGACAACGCGCCGGATCTGGAGCTTGCACGAGAGGTGGCCGGGTATTTCCGGGTTTCCATGTCCGATGCCGATGACATCATCGAGGACTTCAAGAGGGTTGTCGGTCAGTGGCGGATTGCTGCGAACGGACTGCAACTGTCGCAGCGGGAACAGGACAATATGGCTTCTGCCTTTCGCCTGGCGCTGCGATAGGCAGGGCGCGATACCGCTCGGATCGAAGCGGCCCGGAGCCGGAAATCGGTTTGTTACTGGCCTGAGATTTTCCGGGCGCGATGTGGGGTTCGCGATCAACCAGTCAGCCCAGCATCAACCCGGCATGCGCTAGCAAGTGGCGGAACACCGCCAGCCGGGCTTCTCCCGTTTGCGCCAGCTTGCGGCAAACGTGCAGGTGCGCCGTCATGTCGCTGTGTCCGCGCAGGGCGTCCTTGCACTCGCGGTCCGAGATCTCCAGGTGGATGCCTGTGAGGATGGCGCAGCCCTTGCCCACGGGGGCGCTCACGATGGCGGGCGGGGTGCCTTCCAGGCCCGTGTACACGGCCAGGATCTGTGCCGCGTGGTTTGTTGCATCGCCGAAGTCGAAGCGGCAGCCGCCGTGGTAGTGCGCATACAGCGTGATCGGGGCATGGGTCAGGCTATGGGTGGTGCGTATTTCTGCTGCCGCGGTGCTCCGCGGCGTTGCGTCATAAGCGACGCCCCGGGTGAGTTCGGGCAAGCAGCCAACCGCGACGGCATCCACGAAGCTCAGTTCGCGCGGGCCGCAGATGGCGCCTTTGGTGCCGGCATGGAAGGCGAGTTCCCTGCACGCGTAGTACGCGCCCGCGCAGATGCCCAGGTAGGCACCGCCTTCTTCGACAAAGCGCCGGATGCGCGCGTTGGGTGCGCCGTTCAGGGCTGCGCAATAAGGCAGGTCCGCACCGCCCGGCATGACAAACATCACGGCATCATCAAAGAGCGTCTCGTCCTGCCGGATGTCGTCGGCCATGACCGCCCGGATCTCGTACGCGCCGGGAAGCAACTGCTGCCCGATCATCCGCATCAGGCGCGAGGTCCCGTCGGAGGTGCCAGCGTCGATATAGGTCAGGATCTGGGGCTTCGGCATGATGGTTTGGCTCGGTTGAGCGCGATAGTGCGGCAGCGGTGCTGTGTGCCTCAGGTTTGCGCGCGGCGGTAAAACGCCAGCCCGCCAGCCAGCGCAATCAGCGTGCCGCCCGACAGCCGGTTCAGCCAGCGCATGCCGTCACCACGAAAGGCGTGCACAATGCGCGCGCCCAGCGCCGCGTACACCAGCATGACGGTCAGGTTCAGCAGGCATTGGGCCAGCGTCAGGATGGCGTACTGCGGCAGCAGCGCCGCGCTCGTCTCGATGAACTGGGGCAGGAAGGCCGAGATAAACAGCAGTGCCTTGGGATTGGTCAGCGCCACCAGGAAGCTGCGTGAGAACAGGACGCGGCCCCGCACCGCAGCCGTATCCGGCACGGTCTCCCGTACCGTCTGCGCTGTCTGCGGCTCCTTGCCTGAGCGCAGCATCTTCCACCCCACATACGCCAGGTAAGCGGCGCCAAACCACTTGATCGCCTCGAAGGCAACCTCGGACGCGGCGATGACGGCGCCAAGCCCTGCGGCCACGGTGACGACCAGGATGATGTCGGCCGCGAGCGCCCCGGCCATGCCCCAGCACGCCTTGCGTACGCCATGCCTGGAGCCGTTGTTCAGGGCCAGCAGCACGGTCGGGCCGGGGGTGGCAATGGTCACGGCCGAGGCAAAGATGAAGAGCAGCAGGGTAGGGAGCGTCATGGTGCAATCTGGCTGGCGCACGCGTGGGCGGGCGGGAGACATAGGATGATTGGCCGCCGGCAGATTGTCCAGTGGCTGGCATGCGTGGCGTTGCCGTGCCATGTGTTGCACAATTGGCAAAAATGCAAGCCGGGATTGCACGAGATGAGCAGACATTGCGTGTTTTGATACGATGATGGTTAGAACGCAACGGTAGCCCGCAACCGCCATGACGCTTGCGATGCGCGCTTGAACGACTAGCGTTCGCCCGGCTAAGTTGCGGTTCTCCAATAAAAGCGGAGACAGCCATGATCAAAGAATACGCGTGGAAGAAGCGGGTTTTCGAGACCCATGAAGTACAAGTACAGGTGCGGCCGAGAACGCCCACGGTCTGGGAGTACACGGTGCGGGTCTGCCGCCCGGGCACGAACATCCGGGCCGCCGGGACTTTGCTGGAATCGTCCAAGGTAACGGACCTGTTCCCCACGGCGGACGCGGCGGAGACGGCCGGTTTTGCCCACGGTGCGGAGCTGGCGAAACGGCTGGCCTAGGGTGCGGTTGAAGCCCGGAAAGGGCTGGAACACGTCGATTTGGTGCTTTTTACCGGCTGATGGTGTAGCAGTGTGACTTTTTGTAGCGGGTGGTTTGGAGCGTACTTTGTGCCGTTATACTGCGCAGGTCGTTCCAACCACAGCGACCGGGTTTAGCGGCCCGCGGAAAAAGGTGAACAATCCGCCATCAATCCGCGTGAAAAAGGAGGCACTCCCATGCCCCAGTCGTCGCTGGCCCGTCCCGGGCAAATCTCACCTCCCAAGCCCGCCATCCTCTGCCAGCGCCCGCGCGCCTGCCAACGGAGGGCGCCCGATGCATAGGTATCCGCACTACAACATCTCCGCCCAGCGCGCCGGGCGTGACACCTTCCTCACGGCCCACGCCCCTTCTGAAAGCCCGCTAAGCCTCGCCGCCGAAAAAACCGCGCAACTCAGCGCGCTGCTTTCGGTGGCTGTCGAGAACGCCGCCGGCGGCTCCTTGTGCAACATCACCGAAGAGACGCAGAGCCATCTGCTCTCGCTCGCGGCCGTGCTCGCGCATGAAACACTGGTGCTGAGCGAATTGGCCGCGCTGGACGATGCGGGTGAGGGGGAGGGCGGCGATGGATGATGGCTGGCAGGCCGTTTAGCCACAGCGGGTGAAGATGGCAGCGCGGCGCACGGCATCGATACGGTACTTCGCGCGCATCGCAGCTTGGCGGCGCCAAACAAAGTGCACTACAACACGCGCTGCCAATCGTACGCTTGCAGCCCCATGCGGCCATCGACTATGTTGAATCTCAAGGCCGATGTGGCCGCGTCGATGGGGAGCCGTGATGAACAGGGTCATAGGACACCTGGCCGTGCTCGTTGTCTTGGGCCTTTCTGCCTTGCATGGGGCGCAGGCCTCCGACATCGACTGTAAGTCAGCATCCAGCGCGGGATCGATCCGCTGCGAAGATCCAAACGGCAACGGGATGCGATGTGCGCTGGCAACCGACGGGCGCCCGCGCAACAAGCACCTGGTCTGCGATAACGCGGAGCTTTCGACGCGCTACGAGCGCATCTATGCCGAACAGCAGAAGCTGCTGCACAGCGGCATCACCAACGATGCCGATGTCCGCGCGTGGCGCAGCAAGCGCGATGCCTGCGGCTCCGTGCGTTGTCTTGATAGCCTGTTCCATGAATGGTGGCGGTGGCGGGACGCCGCCCGCATGAGGCCGGCACGGCCCGCCGTTGCGCCGAGCACCACCGTTATGCCAAGCACCACCGTTGCAGCCCCTGTCCCGCCAAAGCGGGAGCCGGCACCTCCGGCGCAAGACTCGGCGCCGTCGGCTCAGCTGGCTGCCGTACCCGAGAGCGCGAAGCCGAGCGAGCCGACATCGCCGGCGCCCGCCGGCGTTCAGGCCCCGCCGACGTTGCCCGGAACCGGGCAAGTCCCGCCCGAGCCAGCCTCTGGCGCCGTGGTGCTGCCAGGCTCGTTGCCAGTTTGGTTGCCAGTTTGGTTGCCAGTTTGGTTGTCAGGTTTGCTGGCGGGCTTCGCCGCCGTCGGCATTGGAGCGGCCTGGCTTTGGAAACGCAAGCGAGATCGGCGTGCCTCGCCAAAACGTGAACGGCGTCGGGCCATCTCCGCCGGCATGGCAATCCTGTACGCCTTGCTCATCGTGAATGTGCTGCTTCTGGCGTTCACGCTGAGGTCGAGTTAAGGAAGGTCTGCATAAGCGCACGCTTCGAGGTCATCGAGCGCGCTCCTTCAGTGCCGCGTAACGCTATCTCGATAGCCTGGCCGTACAGGTACGCTTTCGAAGCGTCCTCCATCCTGCGCGTCACCGCCCAAAAAAAAGCGCTCGCTGTCGTGTAGACACGGGCGCTGAAGGAGGGCAGGTCGCGAACTCCTGCACTCGAAATCAGGATGCTTTAGGCTTAATGGTCCGGTTGGTCCTCTTGGCCACAACGGCGTCGATGCGGCAAGTCATTCGCGTCGCCAGGCGCTTCGCACATTGCTCTCGCAAGTAAAACTAGCGTGGAAAGTGCGTACATATCAACAGACTCATCGCTGCGGGTTCCTTACGCCCGGCACATGATGGTCTTGACGATAAGCGCGCGGTGCACGATGCGTTGTTTGAGGCTGTCACGCATGTCAGCTAGCAGCTTCTCGGCGCTTTCGCTATTTACGCCATCCATCTTCAAGTGCGCAATGCGCTGTTCCTGTGCCTCAATGCGCTTGCCTGAGCGTTCGATGGCCCTTTCCGTTTCGTCAAGGTCTTCCAACTCTTCCTCTAAGTTGCGCGTGTCTTCTACCCCTGGTTGCATCATGGGCTCCATGCTGATTTGGATGCTGATGCCTGGGTTTTAGATCAGGAATGAAGGCGTCGGTATAGGGGCGCGTCCTACAAGCGGCAGAGATCGCCGGGCGGAACCGCCGCTGACCGAAACATCGCTGGCCACCAGTGCCTTGTAAGCCGTCAATGCGTTCTCGCCAAACGGCGAAGATTGCCCGCTTTTTGCACTCGTCACCCGCACTACGGCTTGCTGCAAAGGCGTTTGCGAATCGTAGTCGCTTTCGACGTCCTGCCAACTCCGATCTTAGACTAGATGCGGATCATCCCGGAGCCGCTCGCTGAGGTTCTGGGCGTTCTGCGCGAGCGCTATCTCGCCGATCAGGCTGCAGAGAAATTCGGGACTATCGCTTGCTGGAAGTGGTGTTCGAAAGGTGCATTGGACAGCGGATTGGTGATTGGTGATTGGTGATTGATTGGAGCATGCGAGGCAGTGTTGCTTTCCAGGGCGGTCATCCTTTCAGCCCACTCCACGATTCCACCAACTGACCGACCGTTGCAAGCCGCTGAAGCAGCCAAAAATAGAGATGAGGAAAGTGGTAACCGATGCATTCATTTGGAATGCCATGCTAAGGAAATCGCGCCAGTGATAAAGTCAAATTTAGTGGTGGGAGACGTGTCGCCAATGCGGGCGGCCGCCCTATTCGATTTCCACCACATCGACCACTTGCTGCTGATTCCTGTAGCGGACTTCCTGACGCATGACGAATCGCCGGGCGGGACAATACCAGTCGGTCATGTCGAGCACGGTCGGCTCCAGTTCGATATCCGTATCGACTAGCCGAAAGCTGCCAGGATCAACGAACTTGGTGTATCGAATGGGCCAGCAGAGAAGTGTGCCGGTGGCAAGTTTCAAACGCCGCAGTGGCCCCACTATCCGCTCGGACAACGTCAGGCGGACATTTGAACCGACGAAATCGGAGACCTTGGTGCCGGTGCGGCGATCCACGATACGAAAGTCGTAGCGGGACACAAACGTTTCCGCGGGGAGTACCTGGCCCTCGACCAGCGTCGGTGGGTACAGCAGCAGTCCATTCGAGTTGGTACTCATTTCCCCGACCAGATCAGCGTACAGGCCATAGGCCTGAACACGTGCGTTCAGACTGCGTACGATCGGTTGTCCGGAGCGCTCGTCAATCACGAGCCGGTGACGCTGCACTGTCTCGACAGGTGGCCCCATCAAGCGCCGGAGGGCGGACTTGGAGTAGATATCCAGATCGAACGAACATATGTCGCGCTCGAGGTCGTTTACGTTCCGGAAGAAGGCAAGCGTCGTCATTGGCGTCAATCCGTCCGCCTCGAAGCGAATCCGCCCGCCGTCATGGATATAGGGCGCGTCGCATATCTGTCCGGCGTACACGCGGTGAGACGCGGTCCCCAGCAGACCACCTGCGGCGAGCCAGGCCGCCGCAAGAGATCGCCAGAGCGGCCTGCACCGGCGTGCCGGCCATCCCGGTACATGCGCGATTCTCCCGTAGGGTCCCGGGTCATGAACCAGTTTCATATAGTTAGCCGTGGACGCTTGCAGCGCGCTCCAATCTGGCGGCGCGCCTGCCAATGACTGGTCCAGTGTAGTCGCAGTCGGCAATATGAGGTGTGCCGGCTCAGTTCGATAGGCATGTGAGCCCATGCACCGCCTCGCGTGCAACCAGTTTGCCTCCAGTTCCGGGAGCTGTCTCCGAGAGTAGCCATTCCCGCAAAGGACGGCACAAAGTGTGCTGGCCCGCCGGCAGATCGCAGGGCCGGCATCATCCGGCAACTGCGGTGACATGCGACCGCTTCCCAGGCGTCGCCTTCCGGCGTGCGGCTTGCTCCTTCAGGGACGGCGACGTGGTCAACTTGGTGCCAGGCCAGCACGCCGCCGCCGCCCGCACCCGAGCCGACGTGCAACTACCGCAACGCAAAAGGGCAGAAAAGCTGCCTGCTTCGCGCACAGCCACAAGATCGACATGGATTCGAAACGAGCAGCCACGTTCTCATTTCGCGGCTTGCCGTCAGCACCGCCACCGCCACCGCCACCTCCACCGCCGCAATCGAACTCCGACGGCACGTCGCGGGAGGCACCGATCTATCTACGTATTAGATGGATATTATCGAAATTAATAGGCTACCTGGATAGATGGTCGGCGACTACGATTCAACTCACACGGCTCGCGGAGCCGCGCCACCAGGAGAGTTCAAATGACCAAGGTTCTTGTTCTGTACTACTCGTCGTATGGCCACATCGAAAAAATGGCGGGTGCCATTGCCGAAGGCGCGCGCGCAGCGGGCGCTCTCGTCGACGTCAAGCGCGTGCCCGAGACCGTTCCGGAAGACATCGCCAAAAGCGCTTACTTCAAACTTGATCAGTCCGCCGCGGTCGCCACGGTTGCCGACCTCGAGCACTACGATGCGATCATCGTCGGCACCGGCACGCGCTTCGGCCGCATGTCCTCGCAGATGGCGTCGTTCCTTGACCAGGCTGGTGGCCTCTGGGTACGCGGCGCGCTCAACGGCAAAGTCGGTGCGGCCTTCTCGTCGAGTGCGACACAGCACGGCGGCCAGGAAACCACTCTCTTCTCCATCATCACCAACCTGCTGCACTTCGGCATGACGATCGTGGGATTGCCATATAGCCATCAGGGTCAGATGAGCATGTCCGAGATTGTCGGCGGTGCCCCGTATGGCGCGACCACTGTCGCCGGCGGCGACGGCTCGCGCCAGCCGAGCGAGATCGACCTCGCTGGCGCCCGCCACCAAGGGGAACTGGTCGCGAAGACGGCGGCCAAGCTTCGCGCCTGAAAACGGCATACCACTCGTAGCAAAAGCCACCCTTCAAACGGAGCCAATCATGCAACAACAAGACATCGGCGAGATCGCCAAGGCCGTAGTGCGTCGCAATACCACGGAAGTCCAGGGCGGCGGTGACTGGGCCCTGTTCGACGCCCTGTTCTCGGACGACTTCCTGGACCACACCCCGCAACCGAATTGCACCCCGGACAAGGCCGGCGCGTTGGGCCTGTATCGCAAATTGCGCGAGGCATTTCCCGATTTCCACGCCGAAATCCACTGGCAGCGCGCGGTCGGCGATGTGGTCACCACCTACAAGACCTACCACGGCACGCACAAGGGTGACTTCCTGGGTGTTGCGCCGACGAACCGCGCGGTGCGGTTCGAGACGGTCGACGCCATGCGGGTGCAAGACGGCAAGATCACCGAGCATTGGGGTGTCGCCAATCTGTTTTCAGTGCTTCAGCAGCTCGGCGCATGGCCAGTCGGATCGGGAGAGCCCGCATGAACACCAACATCCTCACTGGCAAGGTCGTGGTTGTGACCGGCGCGGCCAGTGGCATCGGCAAGGCGGTTGCCGTCCAGGCTGCCCGCCATGGCGCCAAGGCGATCATCGTCTCGGACCTGAACGCCGAGCCGCGCGAGGGCGGGCGCTCCACTCTCGCCGAAATCGCGGATATCGGGGTGCCCGCACGGTTCCATCGGGCTGACGTCAGCCAGCGCGCCGACGTCGACACGCTGGTCCAGGCGGCAGAAGCGCTTGGCGGCATCGACGTGATGGTGGCCAACGCCGGCATCACGGCAAAAGCCGACGGATTCGACGTCACGGAAGAGGACTTCCATCGTCTGATGCGGGTGAACCTGGACGGCACGCTCTTCAGCGCGCAGGCCGCCGCCCGGCGGATGAAGGCGAGCGGCAAGGCGGGAAGCATCGTGCTCATGGCCAGCATGGGCGGGATCGCAGGCGCAGGTATCACGGTGGGCTACTCCACCAGCAAGGGCGGGGTCGTGCTGATGGCCAAGTCCCTGGCCGATGCCCTGGGACCGGACGGCATTCGCGTCAACGCCGTTGCCCCTGGGACCATCGATACGCACCTGTTGCGCACAAGCCCCGGTATCGCCGAGGCGGCAGAGGGCTTTCGCCAGCGCACTCCGTTGCGCCGGCTCGGGAAGCCCTCGGAGATCGGAGACGCGGTAGCGTGGCTGGGGTCCGATCTGTCCAGCTATGTGACCGGCACCGCCTTGCTCGTCGACGGCGGACTGCTGGCCGTGATCTGAAGACAAGCACTACAACCCATCGACAGGAGTACAAGACATGAGCACCGTCATCCGATTCCACGCCCACGGCGGCCCCGAGGTCCTCGAGGTGGAACAGCAAACCATTGCGCAACCCGGCCACGGCGAGGTTCGCCTGCGCCACGAGGCCATTGGCGTGAACTTCATCGACACTATCTTCCGCAAGGGCATCTTCCCGGTACCGTTGCCTTCCATCCCGGGCGTCGAAGGCGCCGGGGTTGTCGAGGCCCTGGGCGAAGGCGTACGTGGTTTCGCCGTGGGCGATCGCGTAGGCTACTTCCTGTCTCCGGGAAGCTACGCGCAAGAGCGGACCATCGACGCCCAAGCCCTGGTCCAGCTGCCACGGGATGTGTCGGCCGAGCAGGCAGCGGCAGTCCTGACCAAAGGCCTGACGGCATGGTCCACCCTTCACGGGTTCCATCAGATCAAGCGCGGCGAGACCATCCTTGTCCAAGGCGCGACCAGCGCGGTCGGCCGGCTCCTGTCGCGCTGGGCGCGCGCGCTCGGCGCCACGGTGATTGGTACCGGCGGCGTTGCCAAGCAAGACACGCTGCGCACGGATGTTGATCATGCGCTGGCCTCGGATGATCCGGATCTTGGTGCGCAGATCCGCGACATTGCGCCTGCTGGCGTGGACGTCGTCTATGAGTTCGTGGGCCAGGCCACCTTCGCGGCTTCGGTGGCCGCGGTGCGGGATGGCGGAACGATCGTGAACATCGGTGCCGCATCTGGCGCGCCAGAGATCGACCAGGCCGCCCTCGCGGCTCGGCAAGTGCGCGTCGCCGGAGGCCCGATGGCCCAACACCTGCAGGGCCAGGCGCGCGAGGAAGCGGTCGCCGCCGTGTTCGAAGCGCTGCGTACGGGTGTCTTCGGCGAGATCGAGCTTACGCGCTACCCCCTCGCCGACGCGTCGCGCGCGCATGAGGACATCGCCGAACGCCGCCGCCCCGGCACAGCCATTCTCATCCCCTGAGGCGCCCGCGGCGCAAGCACCTTGCCTCGTGCCGCGGCTGTCGGCACGGGTGCCTGCCGCCCGGCCTAAGCTACCTGGAGAGCAAACGATGCAACACACCACGCTGATCAAGGGCCGCACCGACCTGCGCACGGCAGACGCCCTGACCCTGATGAATGTCTCGCCGAGGTTCGACGTTACGCAATGGCCCAGGCAGGTGGAGACGTTCCTGCACGACACGGAGAATCCTCTGCACCGGGCAATCCTCAAGAATTACCTGCGCCACCTTCTGCTGGAAGTCTCCGGCTATTGGAACCAGATCATCGTGCCCGAACTCACCGTGGAAGAGCCCATGTACCGCGTGGGCGACCGGCGGGAAATGCGGGTCTTCACGGGCAAGGCCGCCGTCGAAGGTTTCTATCGCGAAGCGTTCGAAACCCGGACCAACGTAATGGGCGCGCGGACCATGAACATGGGCGTCGAAGACTATGGCGTCACCACCGAGGCTGTCTGGACGCACGTCGTTCCCGGCGCGATGCTCGCGGGCCATGATATCGACGCGGATCCCGCGGCGCACTACCTCATGACACATCACCTGTTCCAGATCTTTACCTATACCAACGAGGCCAGGCCCAGGCTGATCGCGGAGCGGATCTACGATGACCCGGAGAGTTACCGCTACGAAAAGCTGGCGCCGGCAGACGTCGTGACGCCGGAAATAGCCCGGGCGCAACTGGCGCCGTTCCTTGCACGTGCGACGCTCGAGTAGGCTGGGCCGAGGAGGCGTTGTCAGGCACGACTGCATGTCGGTTGCGTCCCGCTTTCGCCGTGGACGTGGGGGCGCCGCGTTGATGAACCCGGGGCCTGACGACGAGGCCACTGGGCTATGCGACCCCGCCACGCCCGCCTCCTGCAAGGAGGTACGAGTCAGCCACATGGGTAAAAAAAGTCCACTCAGATGCGTAACACCCTGAGGCTCAGCTAGCCTTTCTGGTCTGGCGTTCGTCGATCTGGCCCAATGTCATCGGGCCGGAAAAGCAGACGCGGCATATAGACACGCCACAATCCCTCTCCAATCGCCCTCCAATCGCTTCCAGTCCAACGGTTACGCCGTAGCGCAAGTCCCGCGTAGATGATTCCTGGCCTTGTGGATCAAGCCACCGCTGGTCACCTTGTGAGACTCGACATGGTGCGCGTACTCCATCTTTGGCAACCGACTCGGATAGGGGCGCACTGAGGCCGAATAGCAGCTCTGGGGGGGGCTCTCGTCCAATGCGCTGTGCGACCTCTGCTCGTTATAGCGGCGCTGGAACGCGTCCATCCGCCGCCGCTGCGCCCTCGGCGTGGCAGCCGGCGGCTGTGTCAAAACGCCGGAACCCGGGTAGCGAGGCGGTGCCTCAGCTATCCCGGGTTGCAGGCCTTGTCGTTATTGCGCCGCTACAGCCCGCGTCGCTTGCGTGCGGCGGCCATCGAAGCTGAACGCGCCGGCGCCGTAGTACATCACCTGCACCAGGCCGCCTGCCATGGCCAGGTTCTTGAGAAAGTGGAACATCTGGTTCTGGTCGCCCAGCGCATGGTGGAAGATCAGCGCGGTCACCACGGCGTAGACCGCAAGCAGTGTGGCCACCAGTCGCGTCCGGTAGCCGGCGATGAGTAGCACGCTACCGGCGAGTTCGAGCACCAGCGCGCCGAAATAGCCCAGCGCCGGCACAGGCAGACCGAGCGAGCTGATATAGCCGATGGTAGCGGCAGGCGCCATCAGTTTGCCAATGCCGCTGATGAGGAAGAGGGCGGCGATGAGAGTGCGGCCGATCAGGGGAAGGGCCGGGTGTGCGTTGGC
Organism: Cupriavidus sp. 05L411; assembly: GCF_056398045.1. Classification (NCBI taxonomy): domain Bacteria; kingdom Pseudomonadati; phylum Pseudomonadota; class Betaproteobacteria; order Burkholderiales; family Burkholderiaceae; genus Cupriavidus; species Cupriavidus sp. 05L411. Next base: position 85,612 of record NZ_JBFTOQ010000001.1, read on the forward strand.
GTTGGTCGAAGTCATGGTTTGCATCCTTTGTTTGAAAAATGTGAGGCGATGGGTAAGTGGTACGTCGTGGGTACTGGGTACTGGGTAGTGATGCGGAAAATGCGAGTTTCGCGGGTGCTGCGGGTTACCGCAGACGACCCTCGGCGCGCAGCTGCATGCCGATCCGCGCAATCTCGGCTTCGCCCTTGCGCAGCGCCTCGTCGGACGTATGGACGGAGTAGTAGCCAAGCGACAGGTCATGCGGATGCGGGATTGCCGACGCGACGATGAAATCCGCATCTGACTCGGCTGCGAATTCGAGCGGCTCTTCCGACTGGGCGAAGACAACGAGTTCGTCGTGCAGGACCTCGCCGCCGACAGCCAGCGTGCCGCGGTTGGCATGTGCCCAGGCCACCGTGTGGCCTTCGGGTGGCTGGTAGCGCCAGCGCTCGCCGGCGGCCAGGCGCACGTGCTGCAGCGCCACGCCGGCAGGCGCGGCAACCGGGCTGTTCCTGCCGGACTGGGTGCCGAGAATCACGCGTGCCGGACCCGTGCGCGGAATCGACGAAGCGGGGAGGTACTGGCTATGCGGCAGCCCGTTCTCGAGACTGCGCGGCAAGGCGACCCAAAGCTGATAGCCTTGGAACCTCTCGCCCTTGGCAGGACTGGCGCCGTGCCAGATGCCATTTCCAGCGCGCATCCACTCCACGCTGCCTGAATGCAGCACGCCGGCCGCACCGGTCGTGTCCTCATAGTCCAGTTCGCCCTCGATCAACACGGTGAGCGTGGCAATGCCCGAATGCGGGTGCATGGGGAACAACGCGTCGCCGGAAGGCGCAAAGTCGAAGTAGTCGAGAAAGACAAAGGGCTTGATCAGCTGGCCCACGTCTCCCGGGCTGACGATCCGCGTCACGGGGCCGTGCTGGCGCCCTTTGGTACGCAGGACGATGGGACGGGTGGCTGCCGCTTGCGGCTGGGCCGTGGGGTACCGGGTCTGGCGCGCTTGGGCTGCGCGCCCGGCTTGCGTTGCGGATTTCATGAAGGCTCCCTCGGTGATGTCATGACCGAAGGTTAGGCGCTTGACATCTATGCCGGTAGCCTATATTTATCGATCCAAACCATCTATGGATTAGATATATGCTCGACGGCGTCTCGCTGGACCAGTTGCGCACGTTCATTGCCGCAGCCGATGAGGGCAGCTTCTCCGCTGCGGGCCGCAAACTGCGGCGCGCGCAGTCGGTGGTGAGCCATACGCTCGCCAACCTGGAGAGCCAGATCGACGTGCAGTTGTTCGACCGCAATGGCCGCTACCCGCGTCTGACCGAACAAGGTACCGCGCTGCTGGCACAGGCGCGGATGGTGGTAAGCGGCATGGACGGCTTCAAGTCAAAGGCACGCGCGATTGCAGAGGGGCTTGAGCCGGAACTGTCGGTGGTGGTCGATGTCATGTACCCGATGGCCTCGCTGACCGGGGCAGTCGGCGAGTTTCGCGATGCGTTTCCACACACGCCGCTGCGCCTGTACGTCGAGGCACTGGGTGCGGTCCTGCAGCCAGTGCTCGATGGCGTTTGCCGGATCGGCATCAGCGGGTCGATGCCCGCAGTTCCGGAAACGCTCGAGGCGGAAAAGCTGCTCGATGTGCCCATGGTCACCGTGACCGCGCCATCGCATCCACTGGCTGCACATAGAGGTGTGATCCGCCAGCGCACACTAGAGGCCCACGTCCAACTGGTCCTGACCGACCGCACCACCCTTACCGAGGGCAAGACCTTCGGTGTTTTTGCGCCGCTCACCTGGCGTCTGGCCGATCTGGGCGCCAAGCATGCCTTCCTGCGCGCCGGCTTCGGCTGGGGGCACATGCCGGTTGCCATGGTGCAGGAGGATCTCGATGCAGGCACCCTGGTCATGTTGCGCCTGGAGAACTTCCAGCCGCGAACCCCGCCCATTGCCATGTTCGCGGTCTACCGCAAGGATATGCCACCTGGCCCCGCTGGCCGCTGGTTCCTCAAACGGCTGACGCAGCCCTCGCCAGGTTCGCCGAAATAGACGTCATGTTAAAGCACACGCAGCGTGTATTTTCTGCACTCACGGGACAGCAAGGACATGAATACAGTGAACAGGGAAATCACCTTAATGCGCCATGGCCAACCGAATCTGGCCATGTTCGACAAGGTTTCAGCACGCGATATGCAGGGCTGGATTGCGCAATATGATCTATCCGAGATCATTAACCAGCCCGCCCCCGAAGCTAGCGTGGGGCTAGCCGCCACCGCCAAAGTGATCGTGTCGAGCAGTGCGCCCCGAGCGCTGACATCCGTTCGGGCGCTGGGCCTTCAGCCGACCCTGGTAGACGAGATCTTCTGTGAGGCGCAACTGCCCTATGGGCGATGGACACTGCCGCGTCTATCGCCGTTTACATGGGCATTTATTCTCCGGGTCCTATGGCTGTGCGGTTTCTCAGGGAAGGTTGAGTCTGCCCGTAAGGCCAGGATGCGGGCCAATACGGCGGCGCAACGACTTCAATCCCTTGCCAGCGAAGGGTCAGTTCTGCTGCTCGGTCACGGATTCATGAATCGAATGATCGGCAAGCAGTTAAAGGCGGCTGGATGGGCTCAGGAGAGAAGCGATGGTAACCGGTACTGGAGCGCCAAGGTTTATCGGATGAATCAGGGTTAAGGCGAGGTGACAGCGTGCAAGCTGCTTTCTGCAGTGTCTTGTGATCCGCTTTTCGGTGATTTCGGTGATTTCGGTGATGCCGGTTGTCGCCGTGCGCAACTATAAGGCGCAGGATGTTAAGGGCGGACTGGGGCGCGGCGGCCAGCTCAAGGTAGGCTCCTGATCTCAGCGCTGTCCAGTGCGTAGAGGCAAGGCAGCGCCCGGCGGTTGGGGCCGGTAGTGCATGTTGCGAAGCCAACCGGCATCGGTGAGCGGCTTTGCCTAGCGTGCGACACCACCCACCGGACCGCACCGATTGTAGAAGCTAGCCCTTGCGTGCGGATCGCCACGACTACTTATCAACGCGCAGCGTCTTCACCAGTAGCGAGAAGGCCGATGTTGCGTGGCGACGGTGCGGGTAGTACAGGTGATAGCCCTCGTAGGTCTGCCCCCACTCCTCCAGCACTGCCCGCGAGTTTCGATGCCAGCAAGACGTATCCGGCCATCGTCTGTGCCCATCCCATCAGCAGTTGCAAGGAGCAAACCGCGGGCAGCATCTACGGCGAGCACCTGACCCAGGCAGGCTTCATTGCCCTGGCCTTCGATGCTTCCACGCAAGGTGCAAGCGGTGGCGAACCCCGATTCAGCGAAGACCCCGGCACGCGGGTCGAAGACTTCCGCTGCGCCGCGGACCACCATGTGACCCAGCCGTTCGTGGACGTGGGACGTATCGGCGTGCTGGGCGTTTGCGGCGGCGCATATGCGGCCAATCGAGCTACTGCTGACGCAGCCGCAGCACGTCGTCTTCGGAAGCGTGCCTGGAGGATTCGGCTCCTACAGCGATGGCTTCGAGCTGTACCGCCGCGCCCGCTCCACGGACCTCGGCATGTAAGCCAAAGGTCGTCGTAGCCAGGCGAGGCACGCGCGCTCAGTGCGTCAAAGCCAATCAGCGTGTCAATGACCGGTGCTTGGCCTGGATTGGAAGGCGGCTGCTTGCCCTGGCGTGGCAGCCACAGCCAGGCGCAGTCACTCGGATAAAATGCTGGGTGATTGATGATTCTTGCTCGAGGGAGTGGCGCCGATGGTTTACAGCAGGGACTTTTTCGAGTTGCAGCTTGACTTTGCTCGAACCGTTGCGGCTCTTGTCGAAATGCCCCTCGACCGAGCATTGCTCGACTACACGAACTTCTACATTCGATTCGGGCTAGGTAGGGATTTTGACCGGTGTCATCCCATTTGGCGTTGGTACGTCGATGGACTGACCCGTACATCGGATATTTGCGACTGGACCTATCGCTTCTATCTCGCGCAAGGTGAAGATTCACGGACGTCCGCGACGGTCCCGGAAACTGGCTGTTTTTCCTATGCGATGCAGGACGCGGAATGTGTGCGAATTCATTTCCGGAATGCGGAATCCACCGCGACACCTCCTTTGAGCAGGGAGCGCCTGCCTGCACGGCTTGCTGAACTTCGGTCACGCTTCGGCGACGTCAAGCGCAACAGGCAACAAGTGACACGCGTGGTGGGCACCTCGTGGCTCTATAACCTTCCAGCATATCAACGGTGCTTTCCCGCAGCGTACGTCGCGAGCGCCAGGGTTGCGGAACCGCGGTATCGCCACGTATCGCTGTGGGGACAATTTCTCGATCGTTACGGCTCGCTCAGACTCGGCGCTGTGCAGGATTTCAAAGAGCGGCTATCGAGACTGACGAACGTTCGAGACCTGGCGCTCGCCTTCCCACTGCAAGCGCTCGCCGTCGAAGCCCCCATCGCGGCGTTCTACACCTTCTACGGAATATAGCCCGATTGCTAGCTGTTCCGTCTTACATTCGAATACAGGAAGCGTCGAAAATGTTGATTGCCTTCGGAGGACTACCGGGCACGGGAAAGACAACGCTAGCGCAAGCACTTGCACGCAAGCTCGCCGCAGTATATCTGCGTATCGATACGTTGGAACAGGCGTTTATTGCGGCCGGGAGCGACAGGGCTGATATCGGACCTGCTGGCTATCTTGCTGCATATGCCGTTGCAAAAGATAATTTGCGCCTGGGGATGACCGTCGTCGCGGACTCGGTCAATTCGTTGCATGTGACGCGTAGCTCCTGGAGAAGCGTGGCGCTCGAAGCAGGTGTGCGCATCTTCGAGATTGAGCTGATTTGTTCTGATACAACGGCGCACCGTCTGAGGGTCGAGGGGCGACAGGCAGATATCCCAGGCCACAAGCTGCCGACATGGAAGAGCGTGCTTGAGCGTCAATATGACACATGGGATTCAGACCATCTTGTAGTCGACACAGCTAACGTTTCCGTTGAACAGGCCGTTGAAACTATCACTCATCGTCTTTCGATGTCACCTCCAACGAGTCGATTGCTCTAGCGATCGAGAAAATCCATTTCTCTGGGGCATCCTTGGATAACACGACGGCCCCAACGACGTCTTTGTAGCGGTGCATCTGTCCCCTGTGGGTCTACTACGGAAGCTCGAAGCTGAGTCGGGGCGATCGAGGGCTAGCCGGCGAAGGCTGGCCTCCTCACGGGCTACCGTGCAACTTGCCATTGGTCCTCCATCGATCAGTTGAGTCTGCTCGGAGCAGAACCCGTCCAAGAGCGCGTTGTGCGTGAGCGAAACCGGATGACTGGTGCTGGAGTAACCTCGGGGATCGACTTTGCTTTAAGTGGACGCCATTCGCCAGACGGGACTAGCTACTGGCTTACGCTTCCCGGATCCCGCTCAGCACCTCAGCCTCGACTCCCGGGTTCTGTTCGCCATCCCTGGTAGCAATCAACTCCTTCGGCGTCAGCGGGATCAAGGGCAGGATCAGTGCGTACACCGCGGTCGTGGCGATCACGCAATAGGTGAACCCGTGCGTTGGGCTGCTGTTATAGATCCATGAACCCAGCAGATCGCCGGCACGCGCCGAGAGCGCGAGAACGCCATCCACCAGCATCATCAAGGTACCTTGCAGGCCTGGCGGACAGGACCGCATCGCGAGATCGAGGTACGCTGCCGTGGCTACGCCGCCCATGAGCCCTATCGGTGCCGCCAATACAAGCGCGAGATTGGCTGAGTGAATGAACGCCAGCGGAATCATCTGCGGCACTGCGACGATCGTTCCCCACCACAGCAGCTTGTTCAGCGGTACCTTCTTGCACAGAAAGCCATACAGCAAAAATGTCGGGATGAACGCGGCGGCAAAGATCCCGTTGTAGTACGAGTAGACGGAATCCGACGCATGCAGCGCATTGCTCAGATAGAACTGCAGCGGAGTGGCCGATCCTGGCGCAAAGTTCCACAGAAAGCAGATGAGAACCGCTGGATAGACAGCCTTATGTTTCGCCAGCCGCCTGATATTCCCAACGAGATCTGCACCTCTGGCTTGCGGCTGATCGTAGAGTTGGCCGAAGACGGAAACGGGTTTCCAGAGCCCCAGCGCGGCAATCAATAATGTGACCGTCGCCACCAGGATGAAGGCTTCTTTCGCGGCGAGATGATCCGAGATGTACCCGGAAGCGAACGCGCCCGCGACGACAGGGACGGAGCTGACCACGTTGCATAGCGCGCTCAGGCGCCCGGACATGCGCTTTTCCTGTCCGACCAAGGCGATCAAGCCTTGATAGGCTGCGGCGACAAATCGGGACGACAGCATTGCCAGCAGCATCCCGATGACCAGTCCCGCGTATGAGAAACCTGAAAACGCTATCCAGATGAATGCCACCGCGGTCACTGGGGCGAAGATCAGGAAGAAGCCACGATCGCGCAATCCCAGCGGGTTCCATTGGTCGCGCGCGAGGCCAAAGGCGAACGCGATGTACACGGGTATGCCCGTAACCAGCCGGAATGTCGAGATCTGCGTCGCCGTTGCATGCAACTGATTCTTGAGTATGTACGACGTCTGTATATCCACCAGGAGGCCGGCGGGCGTTGCCAGATAGATGAACAGGGTCAGCCAGCCGAAATACAGCAGGGTTCGGTCACTGCCCTCGGCACCATGGCGAGCGGACGCGGCCGGCGTTTTCGTAGCGGCGCGTTTGAAGTTCTTGGGCATGGGGGCCACGTACACGTCCTCGGAAAACCAATCGGAGGGGCTCCCGTGCATGTGCGGGCTGCGCCACCGGGCATGGTTAACAGAATAGAGTGTCAGTGCGGGAAACGTGTAGGTAAAAAATGGGGCTTGATGTTCCGAGGCCTACCGCATTCACGCGGAGAATGGCGCCCGCGAGCGATATGACGCGCTGCTCGCGGGCGGCGCGATAGCCTGCCCAGCGTCCACCAGGTTCATCCGGAGGCGTCCGGCGCGTTGCGCGCCTGAGTGGTATCCGAAGGCTACGCCCGTAGCGCCGCTTTCATCATGGCGCCGACGCGATCGAACAGGCATTGCGCAGCAGGCGCCACGCCGAGCAGGTGAATGCAGGCATGCACCATGCCGGGCAAGCGAGTCTGTTGCACGATGACGCCCGCGTCGGCGAGCCGGCGGGCGTAAGCCTCGCCTTCGTCGCGCAGTGGGTCGTACTCGCAGACCAGAACGGTGGCGGGCGGCAGGCCACCGAGTTGCCCTGCGCGCAGTGGCGACGCATACGGCGAGCCGTTGTCCGCCGGTCCGCGCAGGTAGGCCGACCAGCAGGAGGCCATCACATCTCGCGTCAGGTAGTAGCCCTTGGCAAACTCCGTGTAGGAGTCTGAGTCCATCGTGCTGTCCAAAGCGGGATACAGCAGCAGCTGATGCGCGATGGCGGGGCCATTGCGGTCGCGTGCCAACAGGGCCGCGGCGGCGGCAAGGTTGCCGCCGGCGCTGTCGCCGCCTACCGCGATCCGCGTTGGATCGATGCCGAGTTCCGCAGCCTTGTCGAATGCCCACACCACCGCGCGATACACGTCCTCCAGCGGTACAGGGAACTTATGCTCGGGTGCGAGCCTGTAGTCCACCGACAGCACCACGCAGCCGGTGGCGTTGGCCAAGGCGCGGCAGGGGTTGTCGTAAAGCGCCAGCGAGCAGAGAACCCAGCCTCCGCCGTGCGCGAACACGATGGCGGGCAGCGGCGCGTCAGCTTGCCGCGACGCCGTCGGCCAGTAGCCGCGAATCCTGATCTCGTGGCCGTCATCGGTTGTCACGCTGAACATCTTGATCGCGGCCACGTCCTGCAAGGGGCCGTGCAGCGCAGGCAAATCGCGTTCGGTGGCGTGGCGCATCTCCGCTAGCGACGTCTCACCGCCGCTTGCCGGTAACGCAGCCAGGAAGAGAGCGATATCCACATCAACGGACATGCGCATGCCCTCCCTGCTGCGCTTCCAGGAACGGCAGCAGTTCAGCCATGAATGCCTCTGGTGCCTCCTCCATGATGAAGTGGCCGCAGTCCGGCACCACCACGCCGCGCAGGTCGATTGCGTTGTCGCGCAGCGTCTCCAGTGGCGCGTCGTTGGTCGCATGCTCCGCGCCGATGGCTAGCACCGGCATCGCCAGCTTGCGCTTTGCGCGTTCGCGGTTCTGCCGCACCGTTTCCGGAATCGCGCGGTAGTAGGCGAAACCGCCGCGCAGGCCGCCCGGCGCCGAATAGGCCTCGATGTAGGTGTCCACGGCCACGCGGTCGCGGCGATGGGACCACTGGTCGAACATGAAATTCAGGTAGGCGGCCTCACGCCCGGCGATCAGCGTCTCGGGAAGATCGGCTACCTGGTTGAACATGAAGTGCCACAGGAACTTGTTCTCGGCAGGTGGGGCGAAGATGCTCGGCGCAGGCGCAAGTCCGGGGATCACGGCCTCGGTAAGCGCCAGCCGCGTGACTGCGTCGGGATGGTCGCTGGCCAGCGCGTAGGCCACCCACATGCCCACATCGTGGCCGACTACCTGATAGCGATTGTGGCCCAGCGCCGCCATCACGCGGTGCAATGTGTGGGCAGTGGCGCCGGTGTCGTAGCCCGTGGGCGGCCGGTCGGAGTGCCCTGTACCCGGCGGGTCGACCGCGACGGCGAGGAAGCCGCATTGCGCGAGTGCCGCCATCACGTGGCGCCAGGCGAACCACGTCTGCGGCCAGCCGGGAATCAGCAGAACCGGCTGGCCGCTGCCTGCGGTAACGCAGTGGACACGGTGGCCGTCGATGCGTACATAGGTGTGCGTGTGTTGGGCGTTGTCTTGCATGGATGTCTTCATTGGATGCGATGGATGCGATGTTGGTGTCAGGCGATGCCGAGCATGCTGTCGATCTGGGCCTTGTTGACGGCGGCGCCAGCAAAGTCGTCGAAGATGCGCGAGGTCACGCGGATGATGTGGCGGTTGATGAAATCCACGCCTTCGCGCGCGCCGTCTTCCTGGTCTTTCAGGCAGCACTCCCACTCAAGCGTGGCCCAGCCTTGGTAGTCGTATTGCGCAAGCTTGGAGAAGATCGACTTGAAATCGACCTGGCCATCGCCCAGGGAGCGGAAGCGTCCGGCGCGCTCGGTCCACGACGTATAGCCACCATAGATGCCTTGCCGCCCGCTTGGGTTGAACTCGGCATCCTTGACGTGGAACATGCGGATGCGGTCGCGGTACAAGTCGATGTAGTCCAGGTAGTTCAGCTGTTGCAGCACGAAGTGGCTGGGATCGAACAGGATGTGGCAGCGCGGATGGTCGCCAACCAGGCCGAGGAAGCGCTCGAAGGTGGCGCCGTCGTGTAGGTCTTCGCTGGGGTGAATCTCATAGCAAAGGTTGACGCCTTGCGCATCGCAGGCATTGAGCACCGGCAACCAGCGTTTGGCGAGTTCATCGAAGGCGGCTTCGATCAAGCCTTCCGGGCGCTGCGGGAACGGGAACAGGTAAGGCCACGCGAACGAGCCGGAGAAGGTGCCCATCTCGGTCAGGCCAAGCCGGCGCGACGCCTTGGCGGCAAGCTGGAGGCGCTCCAGCGCCCAGGCGGAGCGCGCCTGCGGATTGCCGCGCAGCGCGGGCGGCGCGAAGTTGTCGCACATTGAATCGTAGGCGGGATGCACCGCCACCAGCTGCCCGAAGATATGCGTGGTCAGTTCGCTGATGACCAGGCCGTGCCCGGCCAGCATGCCTTTGACTTCGTCGCAGTATGTCTGGCTTTCCGCTGCGGTCTTCACGTCGAACAGGCGCTCGTCCCACGCTGGAATCTGCAATGCCTTGAAGCCGATGTCGGCGGCCCATTTGGCGATGGCGGGCAGCGTGTTGAACGGCGCTTGCGTGTCGCTGAACTGGGCGAGGTGGAGACTTGGACCTTTGATGGTTTGCATGGATTGAACCGCCTATTGTTTGTTGATCGACAAAGAATAGATGGCAAGGATGAGGAAGTCAACCGTGTTCGGCGCCGCGACGGTAAAATGCACGCCGCGACAGCATTCACTCACGAGCAGAACATGGCCGGACGCCCCAGAGAATTTGATCGAGACCAAGCCCTGAATACGGCCATGACCGTGTTCTGGGAGCGCGGCTATGAAGGCGCGTCGATGTCGACGCTGGTCGAGGCGCTGGGCCTGGCCTCGGCGCGCATCTACGCGGCGTTCGGCAGCAAGGAAGCGTTGTTCCGGGAAGCGGTGGCGCTCTACGAGGCAGGCGAAGGTGGCTTCGCGGATCGCGCCATGCAGGAAGAGGAGTCGGCCAGGCAGGCCATCGAACGCTTGCTCAACGACGCGGCGCGGACCTACACCAAACGCGGCCGTCCGCATGGCTGCCTGGTGGTGTCCGCTGCCAGCAGCTGCGCACTCGAGAACGAACCGGTGGCCGACTGGCTGGCAGAACATCGCCGCCAGCGCACGCAATCCATCATTGACCGGTTGCATGCGGCGGTGCAAAGCGGTGAACTGCAGCAGGACACCGACATCGCCGCGCTTGGCGATCTCTACGGCGCGCTGCTGCACGGCATCTCCGTGCAGGCCCGCGACGGCGTCAGCCGCGCCCGCTTGCAGGCGATGATCGGGCCCGCGATGCTGGCTCTGGATGCTGCTGCAGTCCCTGGCAAAGCCGACTCTCAACGTTGATTCGGAAGAGTGGCGCTCGCTGCACCGGGTGCGGTCCCTGCTTGCTGATCTGGGCCGGATTGACATCCACCATGTCCGGCACCGTACCGACTGCACGGCCCGTTCAGGTCACTATAATCGATGCGTTATGCGTTATGCGTTATGCGTTATGCGTTATGCGGCATCGCGCAGAGCCCTTCGCCAGTCTAGCTACTGACGGGCTACTGATGGGCTACTGATGAGCCGCCGATCAGCGGCAAGGCAGCCATGTGCGCTTTGCACTCGTCAGCCTGACAAGGTACCTATCGCAAGAGCGATATGCGGGCAGGCGATCGGCCCGCCACGTGGCGGCGGTTGCCCGGCCAACCTGTGGGGGAGAAACCATGCAAAGAAGCATCGATCAGGTACGTGCCGCGATGCTTGCCGTGGTGATTTCACTGGTTGCCGCATGCGGCGGGGATGGAGGCGGAGGCGGCTCGGTTAACGGCAGCGGAGCGGGCGCCCCGGCGGGCGGCATTGCTTTGCAAGTTGTTTCGTTTGGCGACAGCCTGTCGGACGTCGGGACCTTTGCGCCGATCGCTAGCGCGGTCGGCGGGGGGCGATTCACAACCAATCCTGGGCAAGTGTGGACTCAGGATGTTGCGCAATACTACGGCGATACGCTAAGCGCCGCGTTTACGATCGACATTACGCATCAGTTGAGTGCGCAAAGCGGCCTCGGCTATGCGGAGGGCGGCGCCACGGTGGCAACGCCGGCAAACCTGAACAATTTTCTGACTGACGTGATCGGTAACGTCGAAATGCCTGTCAACCAGCAGGTTTCGAGCTATCTATCCGCACACGGGAGCTTCAACGCCAATCAGCTAGTGCTGATCTGGGGCGGCTCGAATGACGTGCTTCGCGCCGGGGAGTTGCCGGCCGCGGCGCCGACCGTGCAGACGGCGGCAACCACCTTGGCGCAGATTATTGGACAGATCATCGAGAACGGCGCCACGCATGTCGTCGTGGTCAATGTCCCGAATGTCGGACTATCGCCCAAAGGCATTGCCTCCACCGACGGCGGGGCAAACCTGACCCAGCTATCGCAAATCTTCAACAACAGCTTGAACGCTGCCTTGCAGGCCGGTGGCCTGCAAGGCAAGGTCATCCAGATCGATTCTTATACATGGGAGAACCAGATCATCGCGAGCTTTCAGGCCAATGGCTTCGTCGTGTCAAACACCAGCGCCGCCTGCGATCCTGCGAAAACGCCTCACGACACGGCCTTGTTGTGCTCGCCGGCTACCTACGTGACGGCCAATGCCGATCAGACCTACATGTTCGCCGACGACCTTCATCCGGCGACGCGCCTGCATGCATTGTTCGCCCAGTTCGTTGAGCAGCAGATCGCCAGGAGTGGTCTTGGTCACTGAGCCTGGGAAAATGATGACTCGCCAGCAGAATCGTCGGGTTCCAGCACGTTCGTTTTTTTGCCAGCATGGCCCCAGAGCATGCGGGCGTGCTTGCTCTCAGGCCAGCCGCTCGAGCTGCCGGCTGACTTCGTCGAGCCAGGCCTGCTGCCGTCCGGCAATCTCAGCAAATTCTGAACTGGCCAGCGGGTGCTCGGCGAGGCGCCGCCAGTATGCGCGGGCCAACGGCAGCATTTCGTGCCATACGCTGGCCGGCGGCTGAGTGGGCAGTGTGAACGCGGGTAGGCTGTCTCGCATCGTGCCGCTGCGGTCGGGGGCCAGGGCCATGGGCAGCATGTCATAAGCAGGGGCCTGTGACAGAGGGGCATGGTGCCTTCATGCAGAAAGGCAAGGTTGCGATTGTGCATATCACTGTTGCCGATCGGGCGGCCGAAGGCATATAGCCGGCAGACATCCTGATGCGATTGCTTCGTAATGCGGGCCTGCTTGAGTAGTGCTTCGGTGAGTTCCGGCCAGATCGCGCGAGCCCGCCCGACGAATTCCGCGTCCAAGGTGGCCAGTGACACCACGCCACGCCGACCACCCTGCTCAGTGCGGTCGAAGCGCGATAGCTGCAGGAAACACTGGCCGTTAGCATCCAGCACTTCGCTATTTGCAGCTGATAGGCCGTGATTGGCCAACTGTTGCAGGGCGAGATGCTCCGCCAGCAGCAAGTCGCGCCAACGATAGTGGGGGAGAGCGTATGCGCCGTAGGAGGCTTGTCTGTGTCTGTGTCTGTGCTACGCGGACAAGCGGAGAGAATCGGACAAAGCGGCGTTTGGTACGCAGAAAGCCGGTGGTCTTAGGAACGACGCTCCACCACCCCTCTAGCTCAGGTGCGGCGCGCGCCGACGACGACTTCGGCCCCTTCGGCTGCTAAACGTAGCGCGGCGGCGCGGCCGATGCCGGAACAGGGGGCGGTGGCAGCGCTGAAGATTGCCGTTGTTTCCGAAACGCCTCCGTCACGCGCCTGGCGGCAAACAGTGGCAGGTAGTCGTGAATCTTGGCGCCGGCCTGAAGCTCGTGCCAGGCGGCGAAATACGCGCGCTCCACCTCCTCCACCGGGACTTTCAGGGCTTCCGATATCCTGGCGATCATCGAGGACTGTGATTCAGTTTTCATATTGCCTGCCACCCCGCAGGAATGCGGTGCGTGATGCGGTGCTGGCGCGCGTTGCTTGAGGGCGGAAGAGCGAAAGGGCTTGGTCAGGCACTCGCCTGATCATCGGTGGGGCGCATTCTCAAGTATAGGAATGCAGCGTCGCTATACGCGCCATCGTGTTGCCATATTTGTCCTGCACAATGCAGTCTATGCCGACTCAGGTGGATAAGTTCTGAATGCCAATACCCACGACTGCCCCAGGCCTGGATCGTCGTAGTCGTCGTAACGAGTCGGTTGGCCTCTCCCTCGCTTTGTGGTCTCACCGTGCGTCCAAGAATGCCGGGGATGCTGGGGATGGGGTGCGCTTTGCTTTTTTGTTCGCGGGGTGTGGAGCCATCAGGTTGATGGCTCTTTTTGTTTTTGGTGCCACGGCGCGGCGATTGGCCATGCTGCTGGTGCTATGCATGACGCCGAGAGCCTGGGCCGATGCGGACGTCGGGTTTCTTGCGATGTTTGCCAAGGACGGGCTGTGGCGTAACGTGCAGGCGCGCTGCCTGGCACCCGGCGCGCCGCATCACCCCGATTGCGTGGTGGTGGATCGTGAAAAGGGCCTGGTGCTCTACAAGGATGCGATCGGCCGCTCACATTTTCTTGTCATTCCGGATCATCGCGTGACTGGCGTGGAGGAACGTGGCGTGTGGGAGGACGGCGGGGCGAACCCGTGGGCATTCGGCTGGGACGTCAGGCGGTTTGTCGGGCAGGCACGCGGGCGGCCGTTGCCCGATGGCATCCTGGGCCTGGCGATCAATGCAAAGGCGGCGCGCAGCCAGGAGCAGATGCATATCCATCTGGACTGCATCAGCCGGGATGCCAGGGACTTTGTCGCCGGCGCGAGCGCGCGTATCGGGACCGCCTGGACGGCGCTGCGGTTCATGGGCAAGCCGGTACAGGCGGTTTTCGTGCCTTCGCCGGGAGCGGCGATGCCCGTCAATCCATTCCTGCTTATCAAGCATCGTCTTGGCGAGGCAGCGTCTGCCGTGCCGGACCGGGGCGTGTTTGTCACCTATGTGGCGGATGCCAAGGGCACGGGCGGCTTTGTCATCGTGGACCAGCCGGTCGATCGTGAGGCTGGCAGCAATGGACACGCCAGCGATTTCCTGGACCGCCAGTGCAAACTGGCGCAAGAGGATGTGCAAGAAGACGCGCCAGCGGCGCTTGAGTAACCTCGGCTTCGAGGCTGCCAAACCGGGGTTGCGCTCGCGCAAGCCGTTGCTAGAATGAATGTCCCCGATCAGCATGCAGGAGTGCAGCCATGGCAACGTATCAGCGCGGCGATTTGTTCCTCGTCACTTCTGTTGAGGAATTGCCCTGGGGGCGTTACAGAGGGTTTGTGACCATGATGGAGGGCACGCAGACGCAAGCGTCATCACGGCACACTTGCCCCATGTGCAGGGACAATCCGCTCCAGGCCCATGAGGACGCCGACGCCGATGTCGAGTACGCCTACAGGCACTATCTCTCGGATCATATTGACTGGAGCGCCCACGCCGGCGATACGGAGCACTGAGCGGAATCAGGGAACCCGCTGCAGCGCGGGGCTTCCCGAACGCACTACCCGCACTCACTACCCGCACTCACTTCAGGTTCTCTCCCCAGTAGGCTTCGATCTGCTTGACCAGCGCGGGTGGCAGCGCCACGTAGTGCTCTGCCGCGGCATCAGCCTGCCCGTCATTCAGTGCCCAACGGAAGAATGCGAGAGCGGCTTTGGCGCTGGCGGGATCCTTCGGGGCCTTTGGCATGATCACGAACACGGCGCCGGTAATTGGCCACGCCTGCGTGCCGGGCGCGTCCGTGATGACCTGATAGAAGTCGGGGTGCTGGCTCCAGTCTGCGGATGCTACCGCTGCGCTGAAGCTCTCCCGCGCGGGCTCGATAAACGCACCGTCCCGGTTTCGCACGGCCGTGTAGGGCAGCTTGCGTTGCAGTGCGTAAGTCAGCTCGACATAGCCGATCGCTCCTTTGACATTCTTGATGTAGGTGGCCACGCCCTCGTTGCCGTTGGCGCCGACGCCTGCCGGCCATTTGACGGTGGTGCCCGAGCCCACGCTGCCTTTCCATTCGTCGCTGACCTTGGACAGGTAGTCGGCCCAGTTGAAGGTTGTGCCGGAGCTGTCGCTGCGATGCACGACCAGGATCTTTTGATTGGGGAAGTGGATGCCGGGGTTGATCGCGCCGATGGCCGGGTCATCCCAGTTGGCGATCTTGCCCAGATAAATATCCGCCAGCAGTTGGCCGGTAAAACGGATCTGGCCCGCGGCTACACCGTCCAGGTTGATGATCGGCACCACGCCACCGACAACCAGCGGAAACTGGGCTAGCCCGGCTGCGCGTAATTCATCTGGCTTGAGCGGCATGTCGGAGGCACCGAAGGTGACATTGGCCGCCTTGATCTGCCGGATGCCGTTGCCCGAACCGGTGGGCTGGTAGTTCACCTCCTGGCCGGTCTTGGCGTAGTAGGTGGCCGCCCATTTCACCAGCAGCGGATAGACGAAAGTGGAGCCAGCGCCGGTGATATCGCCCGCGTGCGCGGACAGCGCACAGCCGGCGAACAGGCTGGCGAGCGTGGCGTTGCGCTTCACGTTTTGCCAAAAGAGGGTCGGAGTCATTTCGCAATCTCCCAGGCATGTCAGTGAACGGCGCACTTAGTGCATGTACGCCCGTATTGGACGTACTGCATGTAACGCTTCAACGGCGCGGTCCGCCGGGGAGGTCACATGCTTATCCTAGCACTCGCTACCTTGTTACCGGCAAGGCGTTTTGCAAGCACGACGAGGAGGCGCAACGGTGCGTCATCGCGTTGTCATGATGTTGTCACTGGGTCGTCATGATGGCTTGCCGAGTCCTTACTTTTCCGCCATCCACTGCGCCACGGCTTTTACCACTTGCGGCTCGATCCCGTTAAACCCGTGATAGGACATGGCCTCGCACGGGTCTCCTACGCTTTTGCCGCCGGCGAAGTGGATCAGTCCGGCCTTGGGGGCTTTGGCCAGCTTGTCCATCAGTCCTTGCACTTCGTTGTACGGGCACTGCTTGCAGCCATCCTGCTCGTGATGGACCACGAGCACGGGTATCTTGAGTTTGTCGAGGGCCATCGCCGGCACCTGTTGGCCGCGATCGTCGCGCAGGATGGTGGCGGTCAGCACGATGCCATCGGGGCCGCCATCGTCCGCTAGCCGGATCGCGGTGGACGCCACCGACTGGGTGCCGCGGCTGGTGCCGACCAGCCAGACGGGCAGGTTGGTGTGGCTGCGCATCCAGGCGATCACGGCCTTGGTGTCTTCGGCATGCTCGGTGGACAGGCGGAAGCCGGTCAGGTAGGGCCAGGACAGGCGGTCGCTCGGCGCATCGATGACGGCAACCGCGAACCCGTTGTCGACGAAGAGCTGGCGCGAGCGCACGAGGAAATTGCCGGCACCCCAGGCAACGCCCCCGTTGGGGTAGATGTTCAGGCCACCATGCCCGCCCGCGTAGAGGATCACCGCAGCCGTGGGCTGTGCGGGCGCCAGATACAGGAAGCGCTGCGTCACGCCCGGGCGGGTCGGGATGTCAACCACCTGTGGTGTGGTCTGCGCGCGCGCAGCCAGGGTGCAGAGCAGCAGCGTGAGGCAGAGCGTGGCCTGGTTCAGCCATCGCGGCGGCGTGTTTGCTTGGCGGCAAGGCATGGGTTGTCTCTCCGGGGTTCGAATTTCGAATTGGCTGGCGGGGCAGGGCGCCCGTGGCCGTGCGGCACGATAGCACCGGCGGCGGGCATGACCAATCCACGCAAACACCAGCCTTGGCGTCTACGCCACCTACGCCGCGGCGCTGACCCGATACACGCAGCGCCGCGCGTTGCTCAGCAGATGCTCTTCGCGGGTGACCGTCGCTTGCGCCCCGACGACCTCCTGGAAGATCCGCAGCTCGGCCCGGCAGAACCCCTGGCAGGTCTGCGCGGCGGCGCAGATCGGGCAATGGTCTTCGATCAGCAGCCAGTCCTTGCCGTCTTGCTCAAGGCGCGCCATGTAGCCTTCGGCCTGGCGCAGCGCGGCGAGCGTGGCCAGCCGCTGCTGCAACTCGCCCTGGCCGGCGACGGCCGCGAGATATTGCGTGCGGGTTTCGGACTCGCGCTGGCCGATCAGCTTGTCCATGCCTTCCTCGCCGAACAACTGCCGCACCGATCCGATCAGCTGGATGGTGAGTTGCGCGTGGGTATCGGGAAAGCGGCCGTGCCCGCTGGCGGTGAGGACCCAGTCCTGGCGCGGCCGGCCTGCGCCGCCGGCGCTTTGCTGGCGGCCCTCGATCAGCCCGGCGGCGAGCAGCTTCTGCACCTGCTGGCGCGCGGCCTCGGCGGTGCCGCCCAGCGCCTGGGCGATCTGCGTGGTCGAGGCCGCGCCCTTGGTCTTCAGCAGGAACAGGATGCGATCACCCGGAGACCCTGTAGGGTTATCCAAGTTATTGTTTGCATAATTCATGGGTGCGCCCTAATATCCAAAAACTGTCTTGGATATTAGGGCAGGCGGACGGCAATGTCGAGCCTGCCCTGCATCCGGCCAAGCCGACTATTGCTGCCTCAACGCTGTCTCAGTGCTGTCTCAGCGCTTTCTATCAAGGAAACCGTCCCATGCAAGCCACTCGTACCCAACATGCATCGCGCCAGCTCACCATGCTTAATCCGCTTGGTCTCTATGATCCCAGCGCCAACGGTTACTCCCATGTGGCGATGGTCGCGCCCGGCGCGGGCCTGGTCTGCGTGGCCGGGCAGGGGGGGGAGCGCGCGGACGGCAGCCTGCCTGACAGTTTCGAGGCGCAGGTGCGCCAGGCGTTCGACAACCTGGGCGTGGCGCTGGCCGCCGCGGGCGCGCAACTGCGCCACGTGGCCAAGCTGACCGTGCTGGTGGTGGATCACGACGAGGCGCGCCTGGCCGTGCTGGCGGCGGCGGTGGAGCGGGCCTGGGGCGATGCGCCCAAGCCGGCGTGCACCTTGATTCCGGTGCCGCGGCTGGCGCTTGACGGGATGTTGTTCGAGGTGGAGGCGCTGGCTGTGGCGGAGGGCTCAACCTCCTCAGCGTCCTCCTCGTCCACCGGCGCGGTGTAGCCGGTGCCAATGCGCGGTACGCCGGCGTTGCGCTCAGGCCGCCAGCTTGGGTTGCCGGGATGGCTGAGGCTGTCCCGCCTGGGTCTCGCCAAACTGCGGATGGTGCGCGAACAGCTCGGCCACCCAGTTGACGAACACGCGCACCTTGGCCGACAGGTGGCGGTTCTGCGGGTACATCGCGGCGATCGGCAACGAGTCTGTGGGCCAGTCGGGCAGTACTTCGACCAGCCGGCCGCTTTCCACATAGGGCAGGGCCATGGCGCGCGAGATGCGGGCGATGCCGTGGCTTTCCAGCGCGCAGCTCAGGTAGACGTCGCCGTCGTTGGTGGAGATGGACGAGGGCAGCAGCATTTCCGTGCGCTGCTCGCCTTGCCCGAGCGGCCACGGTACTTCGCGGCCGGTGAGGTTGGACAGGTAGTTCACGGCCCGGTGCTGCACCAGCTCGCTGGGCTGGGTGGGCGTGCCGTTGCGCTTGAGATAGATCGGCGAGGCGTAGAGCCCCAGCCGCAGCTGGCCGATGCGGCGCGCCACCATGGTGTCGTCCACCGGGTCGCCCACGCGCAGCACCACGTCCACGCCTTCCTTGAGCAGGTCGATGGGCTTGCCGTTGATGGTGAGCTCCATCTTGAGCTCGGGGTAGGCGGTAAAAAACTCATGCAGCTTGGGGATCAGCACCAGTTGCGCCAGCCCGGCGGTGGTGTCCACGCACAGCGTGCCGCGCGGCGTGTTGTTCTGGTGGGTGAGGGATTGCTCGGCCTCTTCCACGTCCGCCAGGATCCGCACGCAGCGCTCGTAATAGGCGGCGCCGTCGGTGGTCACGCTGATGCGCCGGGTGGTCCGGTGCAGCAGCTTCACGCCGAGATGGGTTTCCAGGTTCTGGATCAGCCGGGTGAGCGTGGCTTTCGGCAGGTCCATGGCCTCGGCCGCGCGCGCAAAGCTGCCGACATCCACCACGCGGGTGAAAGCCTGCATTGATACGAGACGATCCATGTTCACTCCCCTGGGTAAGGAAACAGGCAGGTCTGGCTGGCGGGGCAGGCACCCGGGTGGGGTGCGGCCCGGCGTGGCTCATGACGGCTTGCGCGGCTGCGGAAGTGCGGGAGTGGAGCACAAAATGGATGACCTTGCACAGCGAAGGGTTTCCCGGGCGCCACATGCCCGATTATTTCACCGGAGAAACAGTGCATTGGTAAAGCCTCGCTTTATCCCACCTTCATCAACCACCATAATTCGCTGCATCGCAATATGCAATGGATGCGTCGCCATCGCGCCGCACGTGACCGACATGTCGCCCTCGCAATCGAAAGCCGCAGCAGCAGCCTTAGCAGCCGAACTGGCCGAGGGGCGCGTGACCGAGCACGCGGTGGAGAGCTGCGGGCGCACCATCACGGTGCGCCTGAATTACCCGCCGGGCTATCCGGAGGGCAAGGCCGCCCCGTCGCTGCCATGGCTGATCTACCTGCATGCGGGCGGCTTTGTGGACGGCAGCCTGGAGAAATCCCAGCGCCTGGCGCGCTCGCTGGCCGTTACCGTGCCTGCGGTGGTGGTCACTCCGGCGTATTCGCTGGCCCCCGATTTTCCGTTCCCGGCGGCGCCGGAGGACGTGTTTCATACCGCCGAATGGGTGCTGCGCCATGCGCGCCGCCTGAAGGTGGACAAGCTGCGCTTTGCCCTGGTGGGCGAAGAGGCGGGCGGCAACCTGGCGATCGCGCTGTCGCAGATGCTGCGTGACCGCGGCTTGCCCGAGCCGCGCGCGCAGTGGCTGATCCGCCCGGTGACCGATCCGTGCCTGCAGCACGCCTCGTGCTCGGTCGGGCAGGGCGGGCGCAGCGTGCCGCTGGAAATGCTCCAGCGCCTGGCGGGCTACTACCGCGATTACCTGCCGACCCCGGCCGCCAGTGTGCATCCCTACGCGGCCCCGGCGCTGGCCTCGCGGCTGGCCGGCCTGCCGCCCACCTTTGTGCAGGTGGCGGAAGAAGATGCATTGCGCGCCGAAGGCGAAGCCTTCGTCAGCCGCCTGCAGACGGCCAGCGTGCCGGCGCAGGTCCAGATCATGCCCGGTGCCTGTGGCGCCGGCGTGGAAGTGTCCCACGACCGATGTCAGGTGTGGATAAACGAAGGCGCGCGTTACCTGCAAGGCTATCTTGCCGGCGACGACGACGCCTCACCCAAGGCCGAACGCCAGACAGGAGCCAGCCCGCCCGGCTGATCCCGCGTTACCAATAAGCCAAGCCGGCCTGCGAGAAGCAGGCGTACCGGGCGCGCTCCGGCGGGGGCGTTCGTCCTATTTTTGCTTTCCAGTTGAAGAAAACCCGCAGACGGAATACGGAGTCAAGAAAATGAATCAGCAAACTCGACGCACCATGATTGCCCTGGCCATCGTCGCAGTGCTCGGCGCTGGCCTGGCCACCTCGATCTTCAAGCCCTGGCACGCCGGCGAGGCGCAGGCCGTGCCTGGCCCGGCAGCACCCACCACCGTGGACGTGGCAGCGGCCCTTGGCAAGACCATCACCGAATGGGACGAGTTCTCCGGCCGTCTGGAAGCGGTGGACCGGGTTGAGATTCGCGCCCGCGTTGGCGGTACCATCGACGCCGTGCACTTCCGTGAAGGCGCGCTGGTGAAGAAGGGCGATCCGCTATTCACCATCGACCCGCGTCCTTATGCCGCGGAGGTAGCGCGTGCGGAAGCCGCGCTGGCCGCCGCGCAAGTGCGTGCCAGCCACGCGCAGACGGAGCTGGCGCGCGCGCAGCGCCTGGTGCAGGACAACGCGGTATCGCGCCGCGAGTTCGATGAGCGTGACAACGGTTCGCGCGAAGCCATTGCCAATGTGCGTGCCGCACAGGCCTCGCTGGATGTGGCTCGCCTTAACCTGACCTATACGCGCATCACCGCGCCGGTCAGCGGGCGCGTGTCGCGCGCCGAGATCACGGTGGGCAACCTGGTGGCGGCCGGTGCTGGCACGCCGGTGCTGACCACCGTGGTGTCGGTCTCGCCGGTCTATGCCAGCTTCGAGCTCGATGAGCAGACCTACCTGCGCTATACGGCGGACAAAGCGTCTGGCGCGTCGGGAGCATCCGGTGGCGAAGGTGGCCAGTCAAAGCTCCCGGTGTTCCTGGGCCTGGCCAACGACGAGGACTATCCGCGCGAGGGCCATATCCAGTCGCTGGACAACCGGCTCGATACCAAGAGCGGCACCATCCGCGTGCGCGCCGTGTTCGACAACCCGGACGGCCGCCTGCTGCCGGGACTGTATGCGCGCATCAAGCTCGGCGGCGGCACGCCGCATCCGGTGGTTCTGATCAACGACCGCGCCATCGGCACCGACCAGGGCAAGAAGTTTGTGCTCGTGCTGGACGGCGCCAACAAGCTGGCGTATCGCGAAGTCACGCTTGGGCCGTCGTATGAAGGGCTGCGCGTGATCCGCCAGGGTTTGAAGGCCGACGAGAAGATCGTGGTCAATGGCCTGCAGCGCGTGCGCCCCGGCATCACGGTCGCGCCCAAGCCGGTCGATATGGCGTTCAAGCGCGAACTGGATCAACGCGGCGAATCGGCTGACCGCAAGCAAGCGGCCACGGAGAAGATCACGGATAAGGCGGCCGACGCAAAGCCGGTGACCTGAGCCGATCCGGCATGAACCGCATGCGCTGAATCCGTCAAGGGTTTGCTCCCCTCTCCCGCATGGCGGGAGGGGGGCTGGGGAGAGGGCGGGCGCATCCATAGTGCGCCGGCTTTGAAAGTACCTCTCCCCCGAGGCAAAACCATTTTTTAGCTTCCCCGCTCCACATGGCGCCTGCCATTCAGGCCGCCAGGGGGAGCCCTTTCGCCAAGACTGCCGAGACTGAGATGAATCTCTCGAAATTCTTTATCGACCGGCCTATCTTTGCCGGCGTGCTATCGGTGCTGATCTTCCTGATCGGCGCCATCTCGATGTTCAAGCTGCCCATCTCGGAGTATCCCGAGGTGGTGCCCCCGTCCGTGGTGGTGCGCGCGCAGTATCCGGGCGCCAACCCCAAGGTGATTGCCGCGACCGTGGCGTCTCCGCTGGAGGAGCAGATCAACGGCGTCGAGGACATGCTCTACATGTCGTCGCAAGCCAATAGCGATGGCCTGCTGACGCTGACCGTCACCTTCAAGCTCGGCACGGATCCGGACAAGGCCCAGCAGCTCGTGCAGAACCGCGTGGCGCAGGCCGAGCCGCGCCTGCCGGAGGACGTGCGGCGCCTGGGCATCACCACGGTGAAAAGCTCGCCCGACCTGACCATGGTGGTCCACCTGGTCTCGCCGAACGACCGCTACGACATGACCTACCTGCGCAACTATGCGGTGATCAACGTCAAGGACCGCCTGGCGCGGATCCAGGGCGTGGGCCAGGTGCAGCTGTTCGGCTCGGGTGACTATTCCATGCGCGTGTGGCTGAACCCCGAGAAGATGGCCGAGCGCAAGCTGGTGGCCGCCGACGTGGTCAAGGCCATCCGCGAGCAGAACGTGCAGGTGGCCGCCGGTGTGATCGGCGCCTCGCCCGCGCTGCCGGGCGCTGACCTGCAGCTCTCGGTGAACGCGCAGGGCCGCCTGGAAACCGTGGAGGCCTTTGGCGACATCATCGTGGCGACCTCGCCCGATGGCGGCGTGACCTACCTGAAGGACGTGTCCCGCATCGAGCTGGGCGCGTCGGAGTACGCGCTGCGCTCGCTGCTGGACAACAAGTCCGCGGTGGCCATTCCGATCTTCCAGGCCCCGGGCTCCAACGCCATCCAGATCTCGGACGACGTGCGCAAGACCATGGAGGAGCTCAAGCAGAACTTCCCCGATGGCGTGGACTACAGCATCGTCTATGACCCGACGCAGTTCGTGCGCCATAGCATCGAGGCCGTGACCCACACGTTGTTCGAAGCCATCGCCCTGGTGGTGCTGGTGGTGATTCTGTTCCTGCAGACGTGGCGCGCCTCGGTGATTCCGCTGCTGGCCGTGCCGGTGTCGATCGTGGGGACGTTCGGGCTGATGCATGCCTTTGGCTTCTCGATCAATGCGTTGTCACTGTTCGGGCTGGTGCTCGCCATCGGGATCGTGGTGGACGATGCGATCGTGGTGGTGGAGAACGTCGAGCGCAATATCGCCGAGGGGTTATCGCCAAAAGAGGCCACCTACAAGGCCATGCGTGAGGTGAGCGGCCCGATCATCGCGATCGCGCTGACGCTGATTGCCGTGTTCGTGCCGCTGGCCTTCATGACGGGCCTGACCGGTCAGTTCTACAAGCAGTTCGCGCTGACCATCGCCATCTCGACCATCATCTCGGCCTTCAATTCGCTGACGCTGTCGCCGGCCTTGTCCGCGCTGCTGCTGCGCGGCCACGATGCGCCGAAGGACTGGCTCTCGCGCGGCATGGATCGCGTGCTGGGTGGCTTCTTTGGCCGCTTCAATCGTTTCTTTGGCGCCAGCGCCGATCGTTACGGCAAGGGTGTGAAGGGCGTGATCTCGCGCAAGACAGCGGTGTTCGGCGTCTACGCCGTGATGCTGGCGCTGACCTGGGGCGTGTTCCAGCTGGTGCCCAAGGGCTTTGTGCCGGCGCAGGACAAGCAGTACCTGGTGAGCTTTGCCAAGCTGCCTGACGGCGCCACGCTTGACCGTACCGAAGACGTGATCCGCCAGATGTCCGACATCGCGCTCAAGCAGCCGGGCGTGGAATCGGCGATTGCCTTCCCGGGCCTGTCGATCAATGGCTTCACCAACAGCCCGAGCGCTGGCATCGTCTTTGTCTCGCTCAAGCCGTTTGAAGAACGCAAGACCAAGGAACTGTCGGGCAACGCCATCGCGGCGCAGCTCAACGGCAAGTACGCGGCGATCCAGGACGCCTTTATCGCCGTGTTCCCGCCGCCGCCGGTTCAGGGCCTGGGCACCATCGGCGGCTTCAAGATGATGATCGAGGACCGTGCCGCGCTGGGTTACGACGCGCTGTTCGACGCGACCAACGCCTTTACCACCAAGGCGCGTGCCACGCCGGAGCTGGCCGGTATCTTCACCAACTACCAGGTCAACGTGCCGCAGCTGGATGTGAAGCTGGATCGGGTAAAGGCCAAGCAGCTGGGCGTGCCGGTGACGGACGTGTTCGACACGCTGCAGACTTACCTTGGCTCGGCCTATGTCAACGACTTCAACAAGTTTGGCCGGACCTACCAGGTCAAGGTCCAGGCGGATGCGCAGTTCCGCGCCCACGCCGAGGACATCCTGCAACTGAAGACGCGCAACAGCGCGGGCGACATGGTGCCGCTGTCGTCGCTGCTCACCGTCAACCAGGGCTTTGGCCCGGACAGCGTGATCCGCTACAACGGCTTCACCGCGGCGGACATGAACGGCGGCCCGGCCCCGGGCTTCTCCTCGGGCCAGGCGCAAGCCGCGGCCGAGCGCATTGCGGCCGAGACGCTGCCCAAGGGCATCAAGTTCGAGTGGACCGACCTGACCTACCAGGACATCCTGGCCGGCAACGCGGGGGTATGGATCTTCCCGCTGTGCGTGCTGCTGGTGTTCCTGGTGCTGGCCGCGCAGTACGAAAGCCTGACCTTGCCGCTGGCCGTGATCCTGATCGTGCCCCTAAGCCTGCTGGCCGCCATGACTGGCGTGTGGCTGACCAAGGGCGACAACAACATCTTCACGCAGATTGGTTTCATCGTGCTGGTGGGGTTGTCAGCGAAGAACGCGATCCTGATCGTGGAGTTTGCGCGGGAGCTGGAGCATGAAGGCCGCTCCATCGTGGCCGCCGCCATTGAAGCCAGCCGCCTGCGCCTGCGCCCGATCTTGATGACGTCGTTCGCGTTCATCATGGGTGTGGTGCCGCTGGTGGTGTCCACCGGCGCGGGTGCCGAGATGCGCCATGCGATGGGCGTGGCGGTGTTCGCCGGGATGCTGGGCGTGACCTTCTTCGGGCTGTTCCTGACGCCGGTGTTCTACGTGGCGCTGCGTATGCTGGCGACCCGTGGCGAGCGCCGCACGGTGTCGGACGCGCCGTCGGCGAGCCACAAGGCTATCGCCTCTGCTGAGTAAGGGTGATCGACATGAACGCAACATTGACATCCAAGATGACATCGCTACTGCCTGCGGCGCTGCCGCGCCTGGCCACGCTGGCCGTGGCCCTGATCCTGGCGGGCTGCTCGCTGGCGCCGACCTACAAGGTGCCGGAAAGCGCGACCGCCGCCACGCCGGCCTACAAGGAAGCGATGGCCGCGCAAGCCGAAGGCACGCAATGGAAGGTGGCCACGCCCGCCGAAGGCGCGCAGCGCGGCGAATGGTGGAGGATATTCGGCGACGCCGATCTCGACCGCCTGATTGCCACGGCCACCGAGTCCAACCAGGACCTGGCGATCGCCGCGGCGCGCCTCAAGCAGGCCCGCGCCTTCACCGGCGTGGCCGAGGCCGACCAGTACCCGCAGTTGAGCGTGGGGCTGGACCCGACCCGCACGCAATTGTCGGCCGCCTCGCAAGGGCTGCCCGATGGCACCAAGGTGGCGCCGCAGACGGTGCTCAGGGCACGCGCCTTTGCCAGCTACGAGCTTGACCTGTTCGGCCGCGTGGCCGACAACGTCAAGGCGGCGCGCGCCGAAGGCGATGCGGCGGAAGACCTGTATCGTTCGGTGCTGCTGGCGCTGCAGGCGGACGTGGCGCAAGCCTACTTCGCGCTGCGCACGCTGGACAGCGAGCGCGACCTGCTCAACGCCACCATCACCCTGCGCGAGGACGCGCTCAAGCTGCTCAAGCGCCGGTTCGACGAAGGCGAGACCACCGACCTGGATCCTGCCCGCGCAGAAGCCGAACTCGGCACGGCCCGCGCGGACCTGGCTGGCATCGAGCGGCGCCGCGCCAACCAGGAGCACGCGCTGGCGGTGCTGACCGGCGCGCCGCCGGCCGCCTTCACGCTGGCCGCGCGCCCGCTGGACGCCGTGCTGATCACCGTGCCGGCGGGGCTGCCCTCCGATTTGCTGGAGCGCCGTCCCGACATCGCGCAAGCCGAGCGCCTGATGGCGGCGGCCAATGCGCGCATCGGCG
Organism: Cupriavidus sp. 05L411; assembly: GCF_056398045.1. NCBI lineage: Bacteria > Pseudomonadati > Pseudomonadota > Betaproteobacteria > Burkholderiales > Burkholderiaceae > Cupriavidus > Cupriavidus sp. 05L411. Next base: position 111,914 of record NZ_JBFTOQ010000001.1, read on the forward strand.
TGGCGAAGGCCGCCTTCTATCCACGCATCACGCTGAGCGGCTTGTTCGGCTTTGAGTCGAGCGACCTGTCGAACCTGTTCAAGTGGTCCTCCAGCGCGTGGGCGCTGGGGCCGCTGATCGGCAGCACGATCGCCGCCCCGATCTTCGACGGGGGCCGCAACAAGGCCAACCTGGCGGCGGCGCGCGCCCAGCACGAGGAAGCGGTGGCGAGCTACCGCCAGAGCGTGCTGACCGCGATGCGCGAGGTGGAAGACAGCCTGGCGGACGTACGCTGGCTGAGCCAGCAGGCCGGCGCATTGGACGGCGCACTGGGCGGCGCCCGCCGCGCGGCCAAGATCTCGCGCAGCCGCTACGAGGCGGGCGCGGTGGATTACCTGACGGTGATCGATGCGGACCGCACGGTGCTGCAGTCGCAGCGCGACGCCAACCAGGTGGCCGGGCTGCGTGCCTCCGCCACGGTGGCGCTGGTGCGCCGGCTGGGCGGCGGGTGGGGGCCGTTGCCGGATGCCGCACCCAGTGTGGCGCAGGCGGGCACTGGCCCGCTGGCCGTGAACCATTGAGCGCAGGCAGCGGGGTGTCCCGCTGCCTGGCTGTGCTTGCGTTGCCGCGCGATGGGCCCGTATGCGTCGGACAACCGGCCGTACGGGCTCGCTGCGCTATTCTTTGGCAAACAACCGGCTTTCGCGCAGCGAGCGTGCACCCAGTACGCCGAGGTAACGATAGGCACGCGCAAGGTTGACACTGCTGTTATAGGTGGTGCCGACGGTCGTAGTCTGTGGCCAGCGCCAGACCGGATCGCGTATCTGCTCGAACAAGTACTGCAACACAGGGCAGCTGTACTCGAATCCGTCAGGATCGAAGGCCTTGTATCCGATACAGTTTTGCACCTCCGCGTATTTTTTGTCATCGATCAGATAGGCCGCCTTGGCCATCCAGCGCGCTCGATCCAATCCAGACATCAGATAGAACACCTCCGCGCAAGCTGGCTGAACGCATTTTTCCGACGCGGCGGCTTGCGTATCGTCGAGCGGGACGATACGGCCTCGCCAAACCGCATTGCGCCAGCGCAAGGGGTTGACGGCTCCCGGCACGGGTTGCTTGGCTTCGGCAGACAAGATGGCTGTCTTGAGGCGAACCTTGTCGGCATCGCATTGGGCTGTGAGGTCGAACATCTCCTCGTTTGGCTCCGACGGATGGCCGAAGAACACGATATGCCGCTTCGGCGACTGCTGGCGCAGATAGCGATTGACTGCGCAAAGCGAAGCCAAGTCCGAATAGCCATCGCGCTCGCCGGTGGCGGTGAAATCCTGTTCCCCCGCCACTACGATCAGCTTGTCCATGCCGCGCCGAATCAGGCTGACCATCCCAAGGTTGTCGCCACTTTGCCCGCCGTCGGACAAATGAATGGTGGGGCCGCTGTTCGATGAAGGGAGGTCATTCAGGTAGTAGAACGGCCAGGGCAGCAGCGAGTGCCAGCGGCGCGTGGCGTCGCCGACGCGATAGTTGGCGATATCGATTCCCCACCGCGAGTTCGTTAGCGTCAGCACGCTGTTGACCGCGAAACGGTTGTATTGCCGTTGGGCGGTGTCGAAGAAGGCAGCCGAAGCTAGCACGGTGTCGGCGACGCCGACGCCCAGGTCGTCCAGATAGCCCCGCACGTAGCCGAAGCGGCCAGCGCCGTAACCAAACGGTGTGGCCTCAAAGACGGCTTCGGACAGGTCATAAGGTGCGGAATCGACATCCAGCAGCACATTGCCACTCGCTGCCGTGGCGTTGATGATCCAGATCGGCACGCGCGGACTCGCAGGCGATGCCGAATAGAGCGTCCTCAGCCGCCTGAATGTCAGCGAGTTCATCTGCGCTGCGATATCCGCGCTCCAGAGGGGCGCTGGAACCTCCTCGCCTGCGGACGGCTGATAACCGTAGGTCCGGAAAATCCCTCGCGCATATTGCTGCTGCGAGGGCGAGGTGGGCAGACGCCAGTCAAACAACACGCCACTGAGTAGCGCCACGGGCGCGGTGGAGATGTTCTCCAGCGCCGTAAAGGCCGCTTTGCGCACAGGCTCTGTACGGTCATAGCGCTTGGACGTTCCGCCGGGCGCGGTGAACAGGATGTCCTGGTAGCAATCCACCCACCCGAGGTTCCGGTTGTCCTGAACGGCGGGTTCCTGTGCCGGGGTGAATATCTTCTCGCAGGCACCTGCCTGGGCCACGTCCAATTGCAGGTCTTTCTTCAGCCCTCCCGGGCTGGCAGCAGGCACGTAGCCCTCGGTGCCAACCGTCTTTTCCTTTGGGGGGAAACTAACGGGACGGATATCCGCGAAGTACCGCTTGAGGGGCCCGAGTTCGGGCTTTTCGCTGACCCTCAATGCGTTGGCGTATAGGTAAAGTGCCGCATAGCTGCCACCCGACACGCTGGAGATATAGTCGATGCTGCCCAGCCCGTCGGCGTTGACTAACTCCTGCAAGACGCCAAGCGCGAACGGTGCCGCCTTTGACCCACCTCCGGACAGTGCTAGCCCGACGCGCGGACTGTTAATTCGGGATCCCACTTCCGCAGCGTAAATGGCCTCTGGTTCGAGTGATTGGCTGTCGTTCAGGCAGTTGCTAGCCGCGGGGGCGGTGCAGGGCGGTAGCGGCATGCGCAGGTCCTGAGCCCCGGCGAGATCGGGGTTCCGATAACCCACGGCGCAGCCCGCCATTGCCAGTCCCAGGCAGGAAACTAGTGCTTTGCGCATATACCTCGTCTCCATAGAGCCATCCGGCCTTTTTACCTTCTCTGCTTTTTCTGCCTTTTCTGCGCTGAGCATAGCAACCAGCCAATGGCCAGAATACGGCCAATTGGGGGTAAGCATTTCATGGGATGGGCGAGGTGGCCGTCCCCGTGATAGGGCGGCTTGCATGCGTGATTTGCCGCGCCATCGCGGCGATCAAAGCTGACTACACTAAAAGCTAAAAGCACCTCGGCCACCCCAGCCGGAGAGGGCCACAGGCTTTACCGCAGCCCGCCGGCGCATTGATTGTCCAGGCCCCCACCATGAGCAGGCGGCGAATCCACAGAAGGCGGACCCACAAGCGGCGGACCCTGTTTGTCGGGTTCCTGGTTTTGGCGGGCGTGGCGGCCGTGCTGTTGCTCCCCTTGCCGCGGTCGTGGCGCGCCGTCACGCATATCGTCAACGAGGTGACGATCGCGCAGCCCGATGCCGTGGTGTTCGACTACGTTTCCACGCCCGCCAACTGGCCCAACTGGCATCCATCCTCGCTCGCCGTGACTGGTGACTCGGCCGGCCATTCGCTCCTGCCCGGCGAGCAGGTCACCGAGACCTTCTCGGTAGCCGGGCGGCGCGGCCAGGTGGTGTGGACCGCGATGGAGCGCAGCCCATCCTCGGCCTGGATGATCCAGGGCACCATTGATGGGCGCGAAGCGGGCGCGGTCCGCTACACACTCGCCCAGACGCCGGAGGGCACGCACTTCCGGCGCGAATTCAGCTACCCCGCGCCGAACCTGCTGTTTGCGCTGACCAATTGGCTGGTCCTGCGCAAGCGCATCGAGGCCGAGTCGGCTGAGGCGGTGACGCGGCTGCGGGCGGTGCTGGAGGCCCGCAAGCCCTCGCCCGGTACGGGCGGCTGATCAGCGTGCCGCCTGGGCCACGGCGTCCGGGCTGGCTAGCGGCCGAGCCAGGGCGAGCAACAGCAGCGCACAGAGCAACGCCGCCGCCAGGTTGTAGCCCATTGCGCCGGCAAACGCGTGGGCATAGCGCTGTGCGCCGCCAATGCCGCCAACGCCGCCTTCGGCTTGCAGCGCCCGCTGGAAGAACAGGCCAGCGATGGCGATGCCGAATGCGCCTCCCACTTGCTGCATGGTGGACACCACCCCGGACGCCATGCCGGCTTGCGTCTCCCGCGCAAGGCCGAGTACGAGATTGAGCAGCGGCGTCATCAGCATGCCCTGGGCCAGGCCGAACAGGATCAGCGCGGGCACCAGATGCCAGGGCACCAGCATGGCGCCTGCCGTCACCACCTGGAGCGTCAGGGCGGTGTGCGCCGCGGCGTAAAGCAAGGCCGCCACGGCGAGTACGGCGTTGCCGAAGCGCCCCACCAGCCGGGGCGCCCACATCGATGCGGCAACGAATCCCACGCTGGCCGGCGCGAACACGCTGCCGGCCAGCAGCGGGCCGACGCCCAGCCCGGCCTGCAGCAGCAGGGCAAAACACAGGAAGAACGCGCTGGCCGTGGAGTACACCAGCAGCACCACCAGCGTGCCCAGGGCAAAGCGGCGCTGGGCAAACAGGGCCAGGTCCACCAACGGCGCGGGCCGGCGCCGTTCCACGCGCACAAAGCCGGCCAGCAGGGCGGCGGCCAGCGCCAGCGAGGCAAAGGTCCAGCCCGGCCAGCCGCGCGCCGGGCCCTCCAGCAGTGGCACCAGCAGCAGCGTCAGCCCGGCGCTGGCCAGCAGCACGCCCATCCAGTCCAGCCCGCTTGCGGGCGAGCCGGGGGCTGCCATGGCTCGCGATTCGGGGATGCGCCGCGCGGCCAGCATGGCAGCCGCGCCCACCGGGATATTGATCAGGAAGATCAGGCGCCAGCCGAGGCCAAACAGGTCGCTCTGCACCAACAGGCCGCCCAGCACCTGGCCGGCGATGGCGGCCAGGCCAAGCGTCATGCCGAGCAGGCCAAAGGCGCGGCGGCGTGCGGCATCGTTAAAGCTGACGCGGATCACGGCGTAGATCTGGGGGAACAGCAGCGCGGCGGCGCCGCCCTGCAGCACGCGCGCCGTGATCAGCAGCGCCGCGGTAGGGGCCACGCCGCACAGCGCCGAGGCCAGCGTAAAGCCCGCCATGCCGAGCACGAACAGCCGCCGCCGGCCGTGGAGATCGCCCAGGCGGCTGCCGGTGATCAGCAGCACGCCGTAGGCCAGTTCGTAGGCCGCCACTACCGCGCCGACCTCGCCGAAGCTGGCACCCAGGTCGGCCTGGATGGCGGGAATCGCCACATTGACCACGAACAGGTCGAAGACGGTGACAAAGCCGCCTAGTAACAGCACGAACAGCACGGGCAAGCCGCTTGGAGAGGGCATGGTGGATCCTGTTGAATACTCAGGCCCGCATTCTCAGTTGCCCGTCAAAGTATTACAATTTAACTATTTATACTATTACATCAGGCAACAGGCTAACGCCATGCTGCTAATTCCATGCCGCCACGTACCCTAGACCGTACCCGCGCAGCGCTGGCCGACTTCCTGCGCCAGCGGCGCGAACGCATCTCGCCCGCGCAGGCGGGCCTGCCCAGCGCCGGCCGGCGCCGCACCCCGGGCTTGCGCCGCGAGGAGGTGGCGGCGTTGGCCGGCGTGGGCCTGACCTGGTACACGTGGCTGGAGCAGGGGCGCGAGATCGGCGTTTCGGCGGCGTTCCTGGAGAACCTGGCGCGCGTGCTCCGGCTGGACGCCGCCGAGCGGCGCCACCTGTTTTTGCTGGCGCACCAGCGCCCGCCAGCCGAGAGCGGGCGCACCTGGTGCACGGTGCCGCCGCTGGTGCGCCGGTTGATGGACGACCTGCCGCTGCGGCCTGCCTATGTGCTCAACCTGCGCTGGGATGTGCTGGCGTGGAACGCGGCGGCCGAGCGCGTGTTTGGCTTTGGCGCTTGCGCGCCGGGCCATCGCAATATGCTGCGCATGATCTTTCTGGACCCGGCCATGCGCGAGCGCTTTGCCGGCTGGGAGGCGCAGGCGCCGCAGATGCTGGCGAGCTTTCGCCGCGACCTGGCCCGCGCGCCGGACGATCCGACCCTGCTTGAGCTGGTGGACGAGCTGGAGCGCGCGGCGCCGGATTTCAGGCAATGGTGGCGCCAGCACGATGTGCAGGGCATTTGCACCGGCATCCGGGCCTTGTGGCTGGATGCGGTGGGCACGGTGCGCTGCGAGCATGCCACGCTCACGGCGGACGAGGAGCGTCACCTGCGGCTGGTGGTCTATGCGGCGGTGGCGGGGGAGCCTGGCAGCGAGGCGTTCGAGGCATGGCTGGCCAGCGGCATCGGCTGCGATGCGCGCGCGCCGGCCGTATACTGATCGTGCAATTCAACTGGAGTCTTGGAGTCGATGGTGTCGGTAGAAAACCTGGCGTCCCCCGCAGGACGCACCCCAGAAACGGCGACTACGCCGGAGCCGGCAGCGCAGGCATTGCCGCCCAAGCCCGTGGCGCCCCCCACGCCGGATATCAATGATTGCTGCGGCAATGGCTGCGATCCCTGCATCTTCGACCTGCACGCCGCGGCGATGGAGCAGTATCGCGCCGAGCTCAAGGCCTGGCTGGCGCTCGCCGGCCAGACGGCCGATGCCGGCGCGGGCGGTCCCAGCTTCTGACCCGGCTGGCAGGCCACACCTGCCACGCAAATACCACGCAAATACCACGCACGTACCACACAAGGAGCCTGCCGTGACCGTCACCGACCGGAATATGCTGGCCGATCTCCACGCGTTCGTGCGGGACCACCCGCGCCTGCTGGTGCTGACGGGGGCCGGCATCAGCACCGATTCCGGCATTCCCGGCTACCGCGACGCGCAGGGCAACTGGCAGCGCACGCCACCCGTGCAGGCGCAGGATTTCTTTCGCTCGCATGCGGTGCGCCAGCGTTACTGGGCGCGCAGCATGCTGGGCTGGCCGGTGCTAGCCAACGCGCAGCCTAACGCCGCGCACTTCGCGCTGGCTCAGCTGCAAGCGGCTGGCTATGTGCGCCAGCTTGTCACCCAGAACGTGGACGGCCTGCACCAGCGCGCCGGCAGCACCGGCGTGATCGAGCTGCATGGCCATGTGGGCAGCGTGATCTGCCTGCAATGCGGCACGCGCCGCCCGCGCGCTTCGCTGCAGGCGCAGCTCGAGGCGGACAACCCGGCGCTGGCCGAACTGCGCGCGCTGCCCGCTTCCGATGGCGATGCGCACCTGGAGCTGGCCAGCTTCGAGGCCGTGCACATTCCCGCGTGCGGGCACTGCGGCGGCGTGCTCAAGCCCGATGTGGTGTTCTTCGGGGAGTCGGTGCCGCGCGAGCGCGTGGAGGTGTCCCTGCAGGCGCTGGATGAGTCGGATGCCTTGCTGGTGATCGGCTCGTCGCTCACGGTATTTTCCGGCTACCGTTTCTGCCTGGCGGCACAAAAGCTGGGCAAGCCGGTGGCGGCCATCAATCTTGGCCAGACCCGTGCCGATGCGCTGCTGGCGCTGAAGGTGGATGCCTCGTGCGCGGCGACGCTGACGGATCTGGCCGGGCGGCTGGACTTGCCTGCGGGCGCCGTCGCCCAATAAGCGCATTCAGGGACCGCGCCGAGCCAGCGGATTGTCGGGGCCGGGCACCGGCAGCGTGCGCTGCGCATCGCCGGCATGCAGGGTGTAGCTGTCCGTGGCGTCCGGCCCGTCGACGATCTGCAGGCCTTCGCGCAGCAGCCAGGCCCGGATCTGGGCCTCGGTGGCTTCCGGGTGAAACTGTGCTTGCAGGTTGTTGCCGCCGTCACTGCCGCCGTGCGCCGGCAGTGCCGCGTTGTTGCTGTTGTCGCGTCCCACCAGCAGGCCGAATTGCAGCACTGCCAGCGTGGCCGCAACGAGGGCAAAGGGTTTGACCCAGCGAGCGCCGTTGGCGGTTTCGGCGGGCGGTGGTTGCGGGGTGGGACGTTGCCTTGGTTTCATCTCGTCCGTTTTGCTGTTGCTGTTGCTGGCGACGCGGCATTGTATCGCTTGGGGGTGATCAATAAAGCTCATGCCGGCGAGGAATCCGGTCATCGCCCGGCACTGGCTTGTGCCCGCTCGGCTTCAGCGAGCGCCACCCTGCGTCAGAGGGGGCTTGCCGCAGCCGGAAGGCATGAAAGCAAGCTAGGGAATCCCATTACAGCACTGGCGTGGATATTGCATAAAAATCCGCTGTTAATACTGTGAAATTTCACAAGGCGGACAAAATGGAAGTAGCGAGGCTGGCCAGCCCTGGCCGGGGGCCGAATTGATGAGCCGGGTGCACTGCGGCGGGGCGCGGTTGGGGGGCTGTGCATGCGCAGGCCCGGCGCCATGAACACGCGCTTTGTCGAAGCCTTCATGTGGGTAGCGAGGCTAGGCAGCTTTCGCGCGGCGGCCGAGAAGCTGCACATCACTCAGGCGGCCATGTCCAATCGCATTGCCTCGCTGGAGCAGGAGATTGGCGCGCGCGTGTTCGAGCGCGAGGCGCGGGACCTGCGGCTCACGCCGGTGGGATTGCGCCTGCTTGGCTACGGCGAGCGGCTGCTGGAGCTGCAGCGGGAGATCATGGTGCTGGGGCGCTCCGGCCATGAGTTGCTGGGGCTGGTGCGCATCGGCGCCATCGAGAGCGTGGTGCATACCTGGCTGGTCGACTTCCTGCGGCACCTGCAATCATCCTATCCGGGCATCGAGGTGCAGATCACCTCCGAGACCACCGAAGGGCTGCACAAGACCTTGCGCGCCGGCGGCATCGATATCGCCTTGCAGACGGACCCCGCGGTGGGCGAGGGCATCACCAGCACGCCGTGCCTGCCGATGGCGATCGGGTGGGTCGGGCCGCCCGGCGCGGCGCAGCCCGATGAAGGGAAACTGGCCACGCTGCTGCAGCACCCGACCATCACCATGAGCCCGGGATCGCAGCCGCACGTGGCGCTCAAGGAGCTGTACCGCAAGGCCGGGCTGCCCGTTGGCAAGGTGCACTGCGTGAGCTCCATCGCGGCCATCGTGCGGCTGGTGAAGGCGGGCTTTGGCAATGCGCTGATGCCGCTGGCGCCAGTGCGTGAAGAGGTGGAGCGCGGCGAGCTGCGCGTGATCAGTTGCGATGTGCCGCTGCCGCATCAACGGCTGGTAGTGAGCCATCTCGACCATGCGGCGTCGGAGGCGATTCGCCTGGTGGCGGATCTGGCCTGCCGCGAATCGGATCGCTTTGTGCGTTCGCTGCCTGCACCGTTTGCGCCGGAGTGAAGCACGGCCGCGCGCCAAGCTGGTGCGCGAACGCAGGCGGATCGAACAGAAAAACTGATCGGAAACACGAAGAAAAACCCGTTTGTCGCGCGCGGCGATCGCGCCGATCATCAGCTCACCGCTTTGGATTGGCGTGGCAACCGGAGAGTTTGATGAGCGAGATGTTTGCGACCGAAAGTTTGGCGACAGAGAGCGGGGCAGGCATGGCCCCGCAGGGCATGCTGTTTGTCGCGTCGAATGTGGATGCGGCCGACGAGGCCGATTTCAATCAATGGTACGACCGCGAGCACGTGGAAGAGCGCGCCCGCATCGAAGGCTTCATCTCTGCCGCGCGTTATGAAGCCGTGCAGGGCGGCCCCAAGTATCTCGGCCTGTACCGCACCGAGTCGCTCGGTGCATTCACCTCAGCGGCCTACAAGGCGGCCTTTCGCCGCCAGACGCCGTGGTCGGTGGCCAACCTGGACCGCATGCGCCAGCCGATGCGCCGCGTGAGCGAAGTCACCGCCGCGGTCGGGCACGGCAGCGGCAGCTGGATTGCCGTGCTGCCGCTGGCGCAGCCGGAGGATCCGCTGGCACTGGTCGACCTGGCGGGCGAGGTTGGCGGGCAACTGTCCGCGCAGCCCGGCTTTGTCCAGTCCTACCTGCTGATGCCCGACGCCGAGCTAAGCCAGCCGCTGCCCAAGGAGAGCCTGACCGACCGGCAACTGCTGCCCATCCTGGTGATCGAGAGTAGCGCCGAAGCCGCGAGCGAGCAGGCACTGCAGGAGGCGGCAAAGCGTCTGGGCGCATCGATGCAGCAGGCCGCACGCTACGCGTTGAAGTGGAAGCTCTTCTCCGCGGAGGTGGCGTGATGACCAACGCAAGCACGATTTCCACCACGCAGGGCGCCGCGGGCACGCTCGATGCGGTCACCCACGCCGCCAAGCCCAGGATGGGCCGGCTGGCCGCGGCCAGCACCGTCGGCACCACGCTGGAGTGGTACGACTTCACCGTCTACAACCTGATGGCCGCGCTGGTGTTCAACGCGGTTTTCTTCCCCTCGTTCGATCCGCTCACGGGCACGATCCTGGCGTTTTCCACCTATGCGGTGGGCTATGTCTCGCGCCCGCTTGGCGGCGTGCTGTTCGGGCATCTGGGCGACAAGCTCGGCCGGCGCTTCGTGCTGGTCGCCACGCTGATCCTGATGGGCGTGGCCACGGGCCTGATGGGCTTGCTGCCCACCTACATGTCGTGGGGCATCTGGAGCCCGATCCTGCTGGTGGCGCTGCGCTTCCTGCAAGGCGCGGCGATCGGCGGCGAATGGGCTGGCGCGGTCTTGCTGTCGATGGAGCACGGCGAGCAGCACCAGCGCGGGCGCAATGCATCGTTCACGCAGGTGGGGCCGTCGTGCGGCACGCTGCTGGGCACCGGCTTTATCGCCGTGGTGTCGCTGTGGCTGAGCCCGGAAGATTTCCAGGCGTGGGGCTGGCGCATTCCGTTCCTGTCGAGCGTGCTGCTGGTGCTGTTCGGGCTGTGGCTGCGCAAGGGCGTTGAGGAAACCCCGCTGTTCAAGGAGATGGAAGCGCGCAAGAGCACGGCCAAGACGCCGATCAAGGAAGTGTTCGTGGAACACTGGCGGCGCCTGCTGGTGGCCGGCGGCGTGCGCATCGGCTCCGACGTGCTCTATGCGCTGGTGGTGGTCTTCACGCTGACTTACGTGACCAGCGTGCTGCACCTGTCTCGGCCGCTGGCGCTGAGCGCGACCATGATCGGCGCGGCGTGCAACGCCATCGCGGTGCCCTTGTTCGGCAGCCTGTCGGACAAGCTCGGCCGCCGCCCGGTGTATATCGCCGGGGCCTTGCTGGCCGTGGTGTGGGCCTTTGTGTTCTTCCGCCTGATGGACAGCGCGCAACCGCTGCAGATCTGCGCCGCGGTGGTGGTCGGGCTGATCATCCACGCCATGATGTACGGCCCGCAGGCGGCCTTCGTGACCGAGCAGTTCCCCACGCGGGTGCGCTACGCCGGGTCATCGCTGGCCTATACGCTGGCGGGCATCGTGGGCGGCGGCTTTGCGCCGCTGATCATCGCCAGCCTGTACAAATCGTACGGCTCGACGCTGGCGATCTCGCTGTATGTCAGCGCCGCCGTGGCGCTGACGCTGGTGGCGCTGCTGGTGGCGCGGGAAACCGCGAAGAAGCCGCTCGAAAGCTGATCCGGCTAACCCTCGATCGCCGTCGCGAAGACCGTTTCGCGGCGGCCCTGCAGCAGCGCCTGGCGAAAGGAAAGCACATGGGCCGTGACCGCGCTGGCCGCTGCCGCGCAGTCGCCCTCGCGCAGCGCCTTCAGGATCGCGCGGTGCTCGGCGCCGACCTCGGCCAGGTGCCCTTCGGACGACAGCGAAATGGCCCAGAAGCGCTGCGAGCGCGCGTGCAGCACCTTGAGGATTTCGATCAGGATCGGGTTGCCCGAGACCTGCGCGATTTCCTCGTGGAACAGGCGGTCCAGGTTGGTCACCTCGGGCAGGTCGCGCTGCGCCACGGCTTCTTCCACCTGGCTCAGCAGGCTTTCGAGCTTGTGCAGGCCGGCGGCGGTGATGCGCTCGGCGGCCAGCCTGGCGCACAGCGTTTCGTTGGCCAGGCGCACGTCGATCAGGTGCAGCGCATCGTCGATGGACAGTGGCGAGACCACCACGCCCTTGCGCGGCAGGATTTGCACCAATCCTTCGTTGGCGAGCCGGTGCAGCGCCTGGTTGATGGGCGTGCGGCCAAGGTCAAGATCGTCGACCAGGGTGGAGATGTTGAGATGCTCGCCGGGGCGGTAGACCAGCGTGGTCAGCCGCTCCCGCAGGCCGGTATAGGCCAGCTCATTCTGCGATGGTTCTTCGGTCCTGGCCCGGGCGCGCGATGTGCCGGCGCTACGGCGATCCACTGATGGCAAAACTCTCTCCCGACAACACGGCAACGCGTGCAAGGGCGATATCGTACTACCAAAAGCTGGCGCGGCCCGAGGCGCCGGGCCAATGCGGCACGCTTAATCCAGCTTGATATCCGCCGTGGTGATCACGGCCTTCCACTTGGCCACTTCGGCCGCGGTGTGCTGGTTCAGCGCGGCGGGTTTGTAGGCGGCGTCCGGCAGCAGCTGGATGCCCTGGTCGGCCAGCTTCTTCGCAAACTCCGGGTCGGCGATGGCCTTGGCGAACGCGGCGTAGTTGCGGGCGATGACGTCCTTGGGCGTGCCCTTGGGCGCATACAGGCCGTACCAGGTGGATGCCTCGAAGTTCGGCACCACGGTTTCCGCCACGGTGGGCACTCCGGGGAACTGCGGCACACGCAGCTTCGCCGTCTGCGCGACGGCGACGACCTTGCCGCCCTTGACCTGCGGCAGGGCAGTGTTGGTCTGGTCGAACATGCCATCCACCTGCCCGCCCATGACATCGGTCAGGGCCGGGCCGGCGCCCTTGTACGACACCGGGGTCACCTTGATCCTGGCCTGCTGGGCGAACATGGCGGCGACCAGATGCGAGGCGGAACCCACGCCCGCGTTGCCGAAGTTGAGCTTGCCCGGATTGGCGCTGGCAAAGGCGACCAGCTCCTGCACGGTCTTGAACTTCGAGTTCGCGCCGACCAGCAGCACCAGCGGCGTATCGGGGAAGCGGAACACGCCCTCGAAGTCCTTGACCGGGTCATACGACAGCTTCTTGTACAGCGACGGCGCCGCGGCCATATAGCCCATATGCCCGACCAGGAAGGTATAGCCATCGGGCGCGGCCTTTGCTGCTTTGCCCGCGCCGATGGTGCCGCCGGCGCCGGCCTGGTTCTCGATCAGCACCGGCTGGCCCAGATCGCGCCCGACGCGGTCCGCGATATTGCGGGCAAGCGCATCGGTCGGGCCGCCGGCGGCGAAGGGCACGATCCACGTGATCGGGCGGGTGGGGTAGCTTTGCGCCAGCGCACTGGTGGACAGGGCTAGCAGGGCCAGGGTGGCGGCGAGTTGCTTGGTCATTGTTGTCTCCATCATCAAGGTGGTTTTGCTTGTTTTGATCGGTTGTTTTGATCGGTTGTTTTGAGATGATCGGTACTGCTTATATGTACATGTCGCAAATATGTTTAAACATATTCTAGGAATGTGGCACTCGACCGTCAACCCGGATCCGCATCTCGTTTACCCTTTACGCTTGGCTTGCGGGCCGCCAGGCGCTAGCATTTGCTACGCCTCAGGCACATCGATCGATCATTCAGGGAACCCATGGAGCCACGCCACGCCGAGTTGACCAAGGCACTTATTCACGACATCACAAGCGGGGTCTATCCGGTCGGGTCAAGCCTGCCGGGCGAACTGGAGCTGGCGGAGAAGCACGGCGTCAGCCGGGGCACCGTGCGGGTGGCGCTGATGCGCATCCAGGAGCTAGGTCTGGTCTCGCGTAAAAAGCGCGCCGGCACCCGGGTGGAAGCCGCCGCGCCGCGCAGCAGCGAGTACACGCCCAAGCTCTCCACCATCGACGAGCTGGTGCAATACGGCGCCGCGACGCAGCGCGTGATCCACGGCGCGCGCGAGATCGTGCTGGATATCGAACTGGCCACCCGGCTGGGCTGCCCGCCGGGCTCACGCTGGCTGCATATCGAGACCTCGCGCACCAATCCCGAAGCGCCATCGCATCCGTTGTCATGGTCCGATGTCTACGTGATGGCGGCTGACGGCGCCAAGATCCGCAAGCTGCTCAAGACAGATCCCGGCCTGATCAGCGAACTGGTCGGCAAGACCACCGGGCGCCTGGTCAAGGAAGTGCGCCAGACCGTGCGGGCGGTGGGCGTGCCCGCCGCGCTCGCGGACGTGCTGGGCACCGCGCCCGATGCGCATGCGCTGGAATTCGTGCGGCGGTATTTCGACCAGTCGGACCGGTTGTTCGAAGTGGTGGTGAGCTTGCATCCGGCCGATCGCTTCACGTATTCGACGGTGCTGCAGCGTCAGGGCTGAGCCTTCGCCAGCCCGAAGATCGCCTGAAGACGGGTGGCCAAGGGATTTGCTTTCCGGTGGCGGGACGTGTCATTATGTATAGACATAATTGATTCGCGCAGCCGCTGTTCGGCCTGCTGCGCCCACCCCGCCATGACTGTGATCTTCCAGGAAGACGTCGTCGACACCATCGCCGACGCGCTGCAGTACGTCAGCTACTACCATCCCGCCGATTTCGTGCAGGCGCTCAAGCGCGCCTTTGCCGCCGAGCCCGCTGGCGCGGCGCGCGATGCCATCGAGCAGTTGCTGGTCAACAGCCGCATGAGCGCCGAGGCGCACCGGCCGATCTGCCAGGACACCGGCGTGGCGCAGGTTTTCATGACCGTGGGCATGGACGTGCGCTTTGCGGCGCGCGATGGCGCAGCAAAGCTGTCCGTGCAGCAGATGGTGGACGCCGCCGTGCGCCGGGGCTACACGCACAGCGCCAATCCGCTGCGCGCCACCATGGTCGGCTCGGCCCTGGGCGAGCGGCGCAACACCGGCGACAACACCCCGGGCTTCCTGCAACTGGATCTGGTGCCCGGCAACACCATCAAGATGACGGTGGTGGCCAAGGGCGGCGGCGGCGACGTCAAGGCGAAGTTCGCCACGCTCAACCCAAGCGATTCGCTGGTCGACTGGATCCTCGCCGCCATCCCGCAGATGGGTGCCGGCTGGTGCCCGCCCGGCGTGCTTGGCGTCGGGGTGGGCGGCACGCCGGAACAGGCCATGCTGGCGGCCAAGCGCGCGTTGTTCAGCCCCATCGATATCCATGCGCTGCGCGACAAGGGACCCGCGAACGACACCGAGCGGCTGCGGCTGGAACTGTTCGAGCGCATCAACGCGCTCGGCATCGGTGCGCAGGGGCTGGGCGGGCTGGCCACCGTGCTGGATGTCAAGGTAGCCGCGCTGCCGTGTCACGCTGCAACACTGCCGGTGGCGCTGATTCCCAATTGCGCGGCCACGCGTTTTGTTACGGTGGAACTGGATGGCTCAGGCCCCGCGCGGCTGGAGCCACCGCCTGCCGATACCTGGGATGGCATTCCCGGCGCGTTGACCGCCAAGCCGGGGCGCGTGGTCGACCTGGACAATCTGGATGCCGCGGAGGTGGCGCAATGGCAGGTTGGCGAGACCTTGCGGCTGCGCGGCCGCCTGCTGACGGCGCGCGATGCCGCGCACAAGCGGCTGGTAGCCATGCTGGATGCGGGCGAGCCGCTGCCGGTGCCGCTGCGCAATCGCGCGATCTACTACGTGGGGCCGGTCGACGCAGTGGGCGGCGAAGCGGTAGGCCCGGCAGGGCCTACCACGGCTACGCGCATGGACAAGTTCGTGCCGCAGTTGCTGGAGCAGACGGGCTTGCTGGTGATGATCGGCAAGGCCGAGCGCGGGCCTGTGGCCATCGAGGCCATCCGCCGCCACGGCGCGGCCTACCTGATCGCGGTGGGTGGCGCGGCCTACCTGATCTCCCGGGCGATCCGCAAGGCACGCGTGCTGGCCTTCGCGGAACTAGGGATGGAGGCCATCTATGAGTTCGAGGTAGAGGACATGCCTGCCACGGTAGCGGTGGATGCCACAGGGCGGTCGATTCATCGGATCGTTGCGGGCTGAGGCCCGCTGCGCTCCCGGGTGCTACGCCTGGGGCCGATAGCGCCCGCGCAGCGGATCCAGCAGGCTGGTCAGGCCGTTGTGGTCGAGTTCGTGCATCAGGGCCAGCAACTGGCCGATCTCGCCCGGTGGAAAGCCTTCGCGCGCGAACCAGTTCAGGTAGGTGCCCGGCAGGCTGGCGATGACGCGGCCCTTGTACTTGCCGTAGGGCATGGTGCGGGTGAGCAGGAGTGGCAGGTGTTCGGGATTCATGGAGCGACCTCAGGCGGGCCTCGGATGGCGCCGGCAGGGGGGATGTTACCAGCGTGCCGCGCCCGGTTTGCCGCTGCCGGCCGCGCCGGGGTACGATCCTGACCTTACCGCTGAAGAGGACAAGCAAGATGGCAAAGCAAGGCACAGGCGCTGGCCTGAAAGGCATCGCCCTGTTCGAGGCCGCCAAGGGTGTGCTGGTGATCCTGGCGGGGCTGGGCCTGGTGGCGCTGCTGCACCGGGACGCGCAGGCGCTGGCCGAGGCCATTGTGGCCCGCCTGCACCTGAATCCGGGGAGCCGCTACCCGACCATCTTCCTGTCGCTGATGGCCCATCCGAGCGACGCGCGCCTGTGGGCCATTGGCGGATCCGCCGCGATGTACGCAGCCATGCGCCTCACGGAGGCCTACGGCCTGTGGCGTCAGCGCGTGTGGGCGAAATGGCTGGGCGTGTGGTCGGGCGCGGTCTACATTCCGGTGGAACTGTACGAGGCGGTGGCGCATCCCAGCGCGATTCACATCGGGCTGGCCATCGCCAATGTACTGATCGTGGTCTACCTGGCCAACAGCATCAGGCGCAATCCGGCCAGCGCCTAGCCATCGCAGGCGCCTCCCGGCGTGGCCAGGCCAGCCATGCGCCAGCGGCCAGGCCGTACAGGTGGGCGCTGGCCACGACCGGGCCGCCCAGCCACGCGCCTGCGTCTTCGGCGGGCCCCGCCAGGATCTGCCAGCCCGCGCGCGCCGCCAGCGCGAGCAGCAGCATCGCCGCGAGGCCATCGCGGCGGGCCCGGGGCAGCAGGGCGACCATGGCAAGCCCGTAGTTGATGCCGGAGAAGCCCGCATAGCGGAGCAGTTCCGGCTCGCCGGCCAGCAGCAGCAATCCTGTCATGGCCGCCAATGCAGGCACCACCTGCCAGGCGCGCATGCGCGCCGGCAGGATCGCCGCCAGCATCAGCAGCCCCGCCACGTTGAGCAGGCAATGCGTCCAGCCGAGATGCACGAAATGGCAGCTCAGCAGACGCCAGGCCTGGCCCGCGAGCATGGCCTCGCGGTCAAAGCGCAGGGCTTGCATCAGCGCAGGCCCGGCAGCCTGGAGCGCGACCAGCGCCAGCGCCAGCAGCAGCCACCCGCCAGCGGCGCGCCGCCTGCCAACGTGCATGTCAGCGTGCATTTCAGCGGCGCGCAACGCCGTCTGCAACACCGCCTGCCAAGCGGCGCCATGCCGCTGCGGCCAGGGCGCCGGCCAGAGCCAGCAGCATCCACGTGTCCGCTGCGCCGGTCCCGGTGTCGCCGCCCTGGCTGGCGGTGGCGCCACCGGCATTGCCGTTGCCCGCACCCGCTTGCTCACCCTCCGGCGCAAGGCTGTCGTCGCGCAGTGCCAGGTCCACCAGCACCGGGTCGTGATCGGACGAACGGTAGGCATCCGGGGCGTAGAACGACGTTTGCTGATCCGCGCTCTTGAAGGCCACCGAGTACTCCAGGGCAATGGGTTCATCCGCATTGATGTGCCACTCGCTGACCGCGCGGATGCGGCTTGCCGCGGCGTCGTTGGCCAGTGCGTGGTCGATGTAGCCGGCCTCGCCGCCAAAGACATAGCTATAGGCGCCGGCCCCGACGAAGCGCGCCACCATGTCGGCGTAGCCCTTGTCGGCAAAGAGGCGGATCGGGTCTTCCTTGGCGTAGCTGTTGAGGTCGCCGATCAGCAGCTTGCCGTCATCCGCGACGCCGGTGGGCGAGGTGGCAAGCCAGTCGGCGATCTTTCCGGCGGCGGCGAGGCGGGTCGGGTTCCAGCAGCTCTGGCCATCGCCCTGGTCGGCGTTGGCGCCCGTGGACCCGGTGCAGCCCTTGGACTTGAGGTGGTTGACCACCACCGTGAGCTTGCGGGCCTGGCCGGGCAGGCGGAAGGTGCGGGCCAGCGGCTGGCGGTTCTTGTCGTCGATGGCCAGCGTGGCAGGCACGCCCACGGGCTCCACGGCGCGGCTGTTGTAGATCAGGGCGACCTTGATGGCGTCGCCGCCGAGCTTGTCCACGCCCGGGTCGACAAAACGCCAGTCCGCACCGAGCTTGCCGACCAGGCGCTGGATGGCGCTGAATTCGCCATAGCCGTCGTTCTCGATTTCCATCAGGCCGACGACATCGGCATTCAGCGCTTTGAGGGCGGCCACGATCTTGGCTTCCTGGCGCTCGAACTCCGCCAGCGTCTTGGCGCCGCGATTGTTCGGGTCGTCGAAGCCCGCGCCCTTGCCGTCGCCGTTGAAGTAGTTCAGCACGTTGAACGATGCCACCCGGATATCGGACTGGGCCGCGCGTGCCGGCGCGCTGGTGCGCGGGTTTGCCGTGGCCTGGAAGGCCGGGGCGGGCGCGCCGGGCGCGGTCTGCAGGCGCCAGCCGCCAAAGCGCATTTCCAGCACGCCCTGCACATTGCTGACGGTGTACCCGCCGCGCAGCGTGTTGGCCGCGCTCAGGCCCGGCGCGGGGAACGGCACGACCGCCGGGTTCTGCTTGTTCGAGCCGTCGTCGAGCACCAGGCGGTTCAGTGCGTTGGCCGCGGCCTGCGCGGCCGCGCCGGCCTTGGGCAGCGCCACATTGGTAGGCAGCGGCAGGCGGCCGTTGCTCAGCAGCACGCTGCCATAGCGGCCCAGTTCATAGGTCTCGCTGACAGTGAGGGTTTGCGGCAACCGCACCAGCATGCCCTCGAAGGCAGCCAGCGATTGCGCGGTCTGCGCGGGCAGCGTGACCACCGCGGGCGTGACGGTCTGGCCGTTGCCGCAAACCGCCACGGTGCTGGCGAGCGCCAGCTGCGTCTGGCCGAACTTCTCCTCGACCTTGCCAACCAGGTGGACCAGGTCGCCGGCACGGGCACTCGTCGAGGGGGCGTACACGAACAGTCCCTCGGACACGCCGGGACGGTTCTGGCGCTGGGCATCCGCCTGCTGGACGAAAAAGCCGCCGAAGCCATCCGTGCCGGGATAGTCGGCTGTTACCACCGCCTCCACGTCGACCGTCTGCCCGGCCAGCGGCGAGGTGGCGCCGGCGCCCTGGATATCGGCGATCAGCGTGGCTGCGGCGCCGCACTGCGCGGTGACCGGCGGCAATGGCGCCGGTGCGTTGTTGTAGTAGCCAAGGTCGGCGAAGGCGTCGGTGCCGAAGCCGTCCCACTGCAGCGCCGGATCGAAGGCCCCGGTGCTGTCGCTGTCGCCGGTGACCAGCCCGGCCTTGCGGCGCAAGGTGTTGTCCTTGGTGGCGGAGGCGCCGGTGCCCCAGGCGCCGCCGGCAGGCTGCACGCCGACCTGCCCGAAGCGGTCG
This sequence comes from Cupriavidus sp. 05L411, assembly GCF_056398045.1. Taxonomy (NCBI): domain Bacteria; kingdom Pseudomonadati; phylum Pseudomonadota; class Betaproteobacteria; order Burkholderiales; family Burkholderiaceae; genus Cupriavidus; species Cupriavidus sp. 05L411. The sequence goes on from NZ_JBFTOQ010000001.1 coordinate 130,998, forward strand.
ATCACGGTGCCCGCGCGCGTCAGTACCAGCGCGTCGTCGCCGTTGAAGGTAAATGCGATGACCTGGTTCAGGCGGCTGCCGAGCGTGGCCGCCATGCTGGTATGCGCCATCACGTAGACCGCGCCGGGCGCCAGCGTGCCGCTGAGCGTGAAGGTGCTGGTGGGCGCCGTGGCGCCATTGTTGTATTGCTGCAGCTTGTATTGCGACAGGTCGATCGCGGTAGCATCCGGGTTGTACAGTTCGACGGCCTTGTTGTTGGAGGTGCCTTCCACGACCTCGCTGATGATCAGGTCGGCATGAGCGGGCAGGGCGATGGCAAGCAGGGCGGTACTAAGGACGGACAGGCGCATGTGGGGCGGCTCGATGGATTGGGTTTTGCAAAGTCCGTGATGCTATTGAGCGCAGGTGACACAGGCATGAATGGCTGGCATACATTTGCCCGCCTCCCTCCGCTTCCCTCCGCCGCCCCGGCTCACGCCCGCCAGCGCGGCAGGACGCGGCGCACAAGCCAGTGCCACGCGGTGAGCGCCGTGGCGCCCGCCAACGCCCAGAGCAGCCAGGGATCCGTGGCGCCCGCGCCGGCTTGCGCTTTCTCGATGGATTCCTTGCTGCCATTCGCGCCAGCGTCACCGCTGGTGCCAGTGTGAGTGCCCGTACTTCCCGCGCTACCGTCTGTGCCCGCTGTGCCCGCTGTGCCGTCTGTGGCGACGCCATCGCCGCGCATGGCAAGGTCGATCACCAGCGGGTCGTGGTCGGACGAGCGATAGGCGTCGGGTGCATAGAAGGACTGCTGCTGCGCCTCGCTCTTGTGGGCCAGCGCATAGGCCAGGGAGATCGGCTCGTCGGCGTTGATGTGCCAATGGCGTGCCGCGAGGGTGCGGCTCGCCGCCCCCGCATCGGCGAGCGCGTGGTCGATATAGCCGGCCTCGCCGCCAAAGACATAGCTGTAGGATAGGGTGCCGGCTTCGGCGAAGCGCGCGATCATGTCCGCATAGCCGCGCTCCGCCAGCAGGCGGATCGGGTCTTCCTGTGCGTAGCTGTTGAGGTCGCCAATCACCAGCTTGCCATCGTCCGGCACGCCGGTGGGCGTGGTGGCCAGCCAGTCGGCAATGCGGCTGGCCGCTGCCACGCGCGTGGGATTCCAGCAGCTCTGGCCATCGCGCTGGTCCGCATTGACGCCGCGGGCGTCGTTGCAGCGCTTGGACTTGAAGTGGTTCACCACCACCGTAAGCTTGGCGGGATGGCCCGGCAGGTGGAAGGTGGCGGCCAGCGGCTGGCGGGTTCTCGCGCCCAGCGCCAGGGTGGCCGGCGTACCGACGGGTTCCACGGTGCGGCTGTTGTAGACCAGTGCGACCTTGATGACGTCGCCGCCCAGTTGCTCCCGGCCAGGATGGATGAAGCGCCAGTCCGGACCGAGCTTGCCCGCGAGCCGGTGGATGGCGCTCAGCTCGCCATGGCCATTGTTTTCGATTTCCATCAGGCCGATCACGTCGGCGTTAAGGCCTTGCAATGCGCTCAGGATCTTGGCTTCCTGGCGGGCGAACTCGGCAGGTGTCTTTGCGCCGCGATTGCCGGGGTCATCGAAGCCCGCGCCGCGGCCGTCGCCGTTGAAGTAGTTCTCGACATTGAACGCCGCCACGCGCAGATCGGTGCGAGCGGCGCGCGCCGGGGCGCCGCCGCGCGGATTGGTGGGCTGGAACGCCGGTAGCGGCGCGCCGGGGAGCGGCTGGATGCGCCAGGCGTTTGCGCGCCATTCCAGCACGCCCCGCACATTGGCGACGGTGTCCCCGCTGCGCAGCGTGTTCGATGCGCTCAGGCCCGGTGCGGGATGGATGACGCGCGGCGGGTTTTGCCGGCTGTAGCCATCGTCCAGCACCAGGCGATTGAGCGCATTGGCGGCAGCCTGTGCGGCGGCGGCTTCCCCGGGCAAGGCCACGTTGGTGGGCAGCGGGGGGCGGCCGAGGCTGAGCACCACGCTGCCGTAGCGGCCGAGCTCGAAGGTCTCGCTGACGGTGAGGGTCTGCGGCAGCCGCACCAGCATGCCCTCATAGGCCGCCAGCGAGCCCGTGTGCGGCGTGGGCAGCGTGATGGTTTCCGGGGTGACCGCCTGGCCCGCCCCGCACACCGTGGCCGGGCCGGACAGCCTTAGCCGCATCTGGCCCGCGCGCTCCTCCACCGTGCCGAGCACGCGCACCAGATCGCCCGCCCGCGCAGCCGCGCGCGGCGCATGGACGAACATGCCCTCGGACACGCCGGGACGACGCTGGCGCTGGGCGTCGGCCTGCTGCACGAAGAAGCCGCTGAGGCCGTCGGCGCCCGAGTAGTCGGCCGTGACCACCGCCTCCAGCGCGACCCTTCGCCCGATCGACGGCGTGCCCTCGCTTTCGTCCCGCAGGTTCGCGATCAGCGTGGCCGGCGCTCCGCATTGCGCGGTGGGAGGGGCTAGCAGCGCACGTGCCTGATCGCGATCGCCCGCGTCGGCATGCGCGGGCAAGGCAAAGCAGAGCAAGGCCAGGCAGGGTGGCAGGCAGCTGTGCAGGATAGGCTTTGGCAAGAACAGGCGCATGGATGGGTCTCCAAGGTCTCGGCGCAATGTGGGTCCGGATGGACTGCTGATGCCAGCGTAGAAGCCAGGGCCGGCTCGCGGATTGAGCCAATTCTCATATTGGGTGCGGCGCAGACTCTGCGAGAATGCAGCCTTGTCCTCAACGCAGCTGACGAGATACCGTGACTGTCCGTGCCGTAGTGTTCGATTTTGGTGGTGTGCTGTTCGACTGGAACCCGGAATACCTGTATCGCGAATTGATTCCGGATCCACAGGAGCGTGCCAGGTTCTTGTCGGAGGTGTGCTCGCCGGCGTGGAATATCCGCCAGGATGCCGGCAGGCCGCTGCACGAGGCCACCGAGTCCCTGGTGGCCCAGCATCCCGCGCAGGCCGGCCTGATCCGCGCGTTTTATGGCCGCTGGCCGCAGATGCTGCGTGGCACGCTGGCTGATGGCGTGGCGCTGCTGCAGCGCCTGCACGACGCGCAGGTGCCGCTGTTCGGCCTGACCAACTGGTCCAGCGAAACCTATCCCTATGCCGAGCGCATCGGCGATTTCCTGTCATGGTTCCGCGATATCCTGGTGTCGGGCGAGGTTGGCGTGGCCAAGCCCGACCCGGCCATCTACCGGCTCATGCAGGCGCGCATCGATGCCAGCCTGCCGGGCATCGCGCCAGGTGAGCTGCTGTTCATCGACGACAACGCGGCCAATGTGGCTGCGGCAACCGCGCTGGGCTGGCAGGCCGTGCATCACGCCAGCGCCGCGCAGACCGCAAGCGCGCTGCGCGCAGCGGGATTGCATTTCTAGCCAGACTAGCCAGATCGATTTTTCCGACCGTCATACCGACAGTCTTGCGCGCCAAAGGATTCAGGAGCCCGCCGCCATGGCATCCACACCCGAACGTCCCAAGCATTTCTCCATGATCCGCGAGTTGCATCTTGCGGATCTGTTCACACTGGGCAACGCCGCCTGCGGCATGGCATCGGTGTTTTTCGCCATGTTCTACATCGCCTCGGGCTCGCCAGCGCATTTCATGGCGGCGGCAGCGCTGGCGCCTGCGGCCTTCATTTTCGATGTGCTGGACGGGCGCATCGCGCGCTGGCGCCACCAGCATTCCGCGCTGGGCCGCGAGCTGGACTCGCTCGCCGACATCATTTCCTTCGGGGTTGGCCCTGCCACGCTGGCGTTTGCGGCGGGCATGCGCGGCGGCTGGGACATGGCGGCGCTGATCTACTTCGTCTGCTGCGGCGTGAGCCGGCTGGCACGCTTCAATGTCACCGCCGAGACCTTGTCCGAGGGCAGCGACAAGGTGGCGTATTTCGAGGGCACGCCGATTCCCACCAGCGTGCTGCTGACCGCCGTGCTGGCCTTTTGCGCTTGGCAGGGCCGGGTGGGCGATGCGCTCTACGGCAGCGTGTGGTCGATCGGCCCTGCGGACCTGCATCCGCTTGCGCTGCTGTTCGTGCTCTCCGGCTCGCTGATGATCAGCAAGACCTTGCGCATCCCGAAGATGTAGCCTCGCGCAAAAAGTGCAGCGCAGGTGCTTCACGCATGCTGGCTGGAGGATCCCGGCGACCGCCACTGCTCCCCGATGGCACGGCCGCCCATGGCCGGATCGCTGACCGATGGCGCGCCCGTTTCCATGCGCCCGGCACAGCGCCGCGCGTAGCCCGGCAGGGCGGCTACCGTCACGGTGAAGTCGTACCAGCCGCCTGACGCATCCACCGGCCACGCCAGCGTGTGCCTGGCGCGGGCCGGCACAGTGACGTTGCTGGCCGCGCCATCCACGTAAGCGTTGGGGGCAAGCACGAACGTGCAGGGCTGGTCCGCGTCATTGCGCAAGCCAATGCGCAGGCTTCGCGCCGGGATGTCGTAGCCGATCTCGATCTCGGGGGCCACGCCTGTACTGGTACTGGCGCCACCTGCCGGACCGATGAAATGCCGGTGCCAGCCGTTGGGGCCGAGCACCCAAAGGTCATAGCGTCCCGCATCGGCACGCGTGTCCCACGTGCCGGCCAGGCGCTTGCCGGCTTCGACGGTATAGCGGCGCGGCACACGGTCCAGGTGCAGCCGGTCGTAGACGTGGAATACCGCCCCTGCCTGGCCGCTGCTGGTCAAGCTCAGGTGCACTGCCGCATGGTCGGCATCGGCCAGGGCCTGCGCGTGCAGCGCGTACGGCAGGGCCCGCGACGGGCGCGTGCCGCCGGCCTGGCTGGGCAATTCGGGCAGCGCCGGGATGGCAGGCGTACGCGTGCCGGGCAGCGCGCCCGCCCGGGCGGCCAGCGCGGCAGTGGCCGGCAGCGGGGCCACGACGCTGGCGTGGTTTGGCGTGGCGAAATCGAATAGCGACGTGAGATCGCCGCAGACCGCGCGGCGCCATGGCGTGATGTTGGGCTCGGGCACACCGAAGCGGGCCTCGATAAAGCGGATCACCGACGTATGGTCGAACACTTCGGAGTTGACCCAGCCGCCCTTGCTCCAGGGGGAGACCGCCACCATCGGCACGCGCATGCCCAGGCCGTAGGGCCGGTGCAGGAGGCGCGGATGGTCGTCGGCTTCTACCCCGGTGATCAGGGCGTGGTACTCGCCGCGGGTGTCGACCGTGGAGGCGCCGGCAAGCACAGCCTGCGCCGGGTCCGCGTGCCACGAGAGGTAAGACGGCGCTGCCGGCGGCGGCACATGGTCGAAGAAGCCGTCGTTCTCATCGAACATCAGCAGCAGCACGGTCTTGCTCCACACCGCCGGGTCGGCAGTGAGCGCGTCGAGCACGGCGCTGACGTAGGCGGCGCCCTGGGCCGGGCTGGACGGTCCGGGATGTTCCGAGCCCTGGCGGGTGGGGCAGATCCACGACACCTGTGGCAGGCGGCCATCTAGCACGTCCTGGCGCAACAGGCCCAGGCCGCGCGTGGAGAGCGCCTTGTCCTTGAGCGTGGCCTGCGCGCCAGGCGCGCCGTGAAAGGCGTCACGATAGCGCTTGAACCCGGCAGTGGCATTGAGCGCGAAGTTGTTCGCCATGTCCTGGTAGATCTGCCAGCTCACGCCGGCGGCTTCCAGCCGCTCGGGATAGGTGGTCCAGGCATAGCCGCCGTCGGGCTTGCCGCCGCCAAGCTTGTTGTAGGTGTTGCCAATGGCCGGGCCGTTGCCCTTGCCCAGCGGGTCGTTGGTGCCGCTCCACAGGAAGCAGCGGTTGGTATTGGTGCCCCCGAGAAACGAGGCATGGTAGGCGTCGGCCACGGTAAAGGCGTCGGCGAGCGCGTACTGGAAGGGCACGTCGGCCTGGTTGAAGTAACCCATGGCGTGGCCATTCTTGAAGGTGGGCCAGTGCTGCATGCAGCCTTCGCCCCAGGCATCCTGGGTGTTCGACCAGGTGTGCGGCGTGCCGGTGACGCGCATCAACTCGAACACGCGCCCGGTGTCGAGGTGGAACGGCGCCAGCGTGGCCGGCGCGCCGGGCTGGCTTTCGTCGCGCTGGTACCAGACCGTCTTGCCGGCAAGGCCCGGGGCATCGGCCACCGGCACCGGGAAGCGGTCGGCAAAGCCGCGCACGCCCCGCATTGCACCGAAATAATGGTCGAAGGCGCGGTTTTCCTGCATCAGCACCACGATATGCTCGACGTCGCGCAGACTGCCGGTGCGATGGCTGGCGGGAATGGCCAGTGCCTTGCGGATGGCTGGCGGCAACATGCCAAGCGTGCTGGCGGCGGCGACGGTGCCAGCCGCGGAGCGCAGGAATCTACGTCTGTCGGTCATGAAAGGGCGTGGCGCGGATCGGATGCGGATCGGACGTGTTGAGGGTTGTTATCGCACGCCCGCCATCTTAACGCTCTCCCGGCGGCCCGGCTCCGCGCCCGCGCCGCAGGTTGGCCACTATTGCCGCAGCGACAGCCAGATCGCCTTGGGCTCGGTGAAGTTGTCGATGGCAGCGTTCCCATGCTCCCGCCCCAGCCCCGAGTCGCCGGCTCAGCCCCAGGGCAGGCGCACGTCGGTGTGGCCATAGGTGTTGATCCACACCGTGCCGGCCTTGAGCTCGGCGGCCACCTGGTGCACGCGGCCGATGTCGGCGCTCCACACGCCCGCCGCCAGGCTGAACGCGGTGCCATTGGCGATGCGCACGGCGTCGGCTTCGTCCTCGAAGCGGATCACGCTGGCGACCGGCCCGAAGATTTCCTCCTGCGAGACCCGCATCTCGTGCTCGACGTTGGCGAACACGGTGGGCTGCACGTAGTAGCCCTTGCCGCCCACGCGCTCGCCACCGGTCACGGCAACGGCGCCTTCGCGCTTGCCGATTTCCACATAGTCCAGCACGGTCTTCATCTGCGTGGACGACACCAGCGCCCCCATGGTGGTGTCCGGCGCGGCGGGGTCTCCCACGCGGATCGAGGCGGCGCGCGCCGCCAGCTTTCCACCACTTCGTCATAGACCTCGCGCTGCGCCAGGATGCGCGAGCCGGCAGAGCCGGTGAACGTCACCTTGTCGATGCCGGGATGGGCCACCAGCGCATTGCCTACGACGCTGCCCTTGCCAGTGACAATATTGAGCACGCCGGGCGGCAACCCGGCCTGCAGTGCCAGCTCGCCCACGCGCAGCGCGGTCAGCGGCGTGATCTCGGCGGGTTTGACGATAAGGGCGCAGCCGCAGGTCAGCGCAGGGGCAATCTTCCACATGCCGATCTTCAGCGGGAAATTCCACGGCACGATGGCGGCGACCACGCCCACCGGTTCGCGCACGGTGTAGGTCAGCGCGCCGGGGCGGGTTGGCACCACCTGGCCGTTGATCTTGTCGGCCCAGCCTGCGTAATAGCGCACGGTGTCGATCACCGCCGGCATGTCCTGGCGCCGCACGGCGGCCAGCGGCTTGCCAGCATCCAGGCTTTCTAGCGCGATCAGCTCCTCCTGGTTCGCTTCCAGCAGGTCGGCAAAGCGGTACAGGATGCGGCCACGCTCGGCCGCGCGCAGGCCGCACCAGACCTTGAGCGCGGCGCGCGCGGCGGTCACGGCCAGGTCGACGTCGGCCGCGCTGCTTTGCGCGACCAGGGCGATCGGGAGCTCCGTGGCCGGATTGATGTCGGTGGAATACTCCCCGGTGCCGGGTGGCAGGCGCTTGCCGTCGATCAGCAGGTCGTGTCTTGGCAGTTGGGGCTGCGTGCTCATGGTTGCTCCTCGCTTGGGGTCGGTGACTTGGGGGCGGTGAACCTCGCGGCACGTTAGCGGAAGCAATACGGCTTGCCAGTGACGCCCGTGCCTGCTGTCTCGAAGCAGTGTGGGTGGGCGTTGGCACTAAGTCCAATTAATAGGACGGTTTGATTAATACGAAAAAAGCATGAATCAAGGCGGGATAAAACGAGGGCGGGCGCGCCCGTCAGCCTTCGGCGCGTGTTGCCCGGTTTGTGGCGCCCCGGGGGATGTCCTGTCGCCAGCCGGCATCGCGCAGCAGCGCCGTCATGGCTGTATGCAACTGATGCGCCACAACTGGCTTGTGCAACAGCGCGGCGCCCCCGGCATGGACACTGCGCAACCGGTCCGGGGCGGTATCGCCGGTGATGATGACGGTCGGAATACTTTGTCCTAGCCGCTCGCGGATCGCCATCATGGCTTCCTGGCCGGTGCGTTCGCCGCGCAGGCGATAGTCCGCCAGCAGCAGGTCGGGCTGGAAGGCGCCAAGCGCGGCCAGCGCGTCTTCTTCGGACTCCACGGCCAGGCACACCGATTGCCAGCTCTCCAGCAGCGCCGCCATGGCGATCCGGATTTCCTGGTCGTCGTCGATCACCAGCACGCGCAACCCCTTCAGGCTGGGCTTGTGATGCAAGCCGGCGGGCTGGGTTTCGGCGCGGTCCTCGGTCAGGGGCAGGGCGAAGCGGAAGACCGAGCCGCGGCCAGGCCGAGAGTTCAGCAGGATGCGCGTGGAAATGGTGCGCGCCAGCCCTTCCACGATGGCAAGGCCCAGCCCGAGGCCCTTGCGCTGGTCCCGCTCCGGATTGCCCAGCTGGTGGAACTCCTTGAAGATCGCGCGATGCTGGGTCATGGGAATGCCGACCCCGGTATCCCAGACCTCGATCATGGTGCGCTGGCCCCGGCGGCGGCACGCCACCAGCACGCCGCCCTGGGTGGTGTAGCGGATGGCATTGGCGATCAGGTTGCGCAGGATCAGCTCGACCAGCGTCGGGTCGGCGAACACCGTGGCGGTGGTATCCCGGGTCCGGTAGAACAGGCCGCGGCCATCGGCCTGCGGCGCAAACTCGTTCTCCAGCTTGTAGAGCAAGGGCTGCAGGCGGAAGGCGCGCGGCCGGGCGGTGATCACGCCTGCGTCCACCTTGGAGAAGTCCAGCAGCGTGTTGAGCATTTCGCGCGCGGCCCCGGAGGCAGCCTCGATGTGCGCGAGCAACTGGCGCTGCTTGTCGGTGAGGTCGGAGCGGCTCAGCGTGACCACGAACAAGCCGAGCGCGTGCAGGGGCTGGCGCAGGTCGTGGCTGGCCGAGGCGAGGAACACCGATTTGGCGCGGTTGGCTTCCTCGGCCTCGCGTTGGGCATATTCCGCGCGGGCCGTCTGCTCGCGCAACTGCGAGATCAGCTCCACGTTGGCAAAGCGCAGCGCAATGCCGTGCCGTGCCACGCGCGCATAGTTGCGCGCAAAGATCATCAGCACCATGAGATAAAGCGGCGCGCCGAGGAACATGGGCAGGTAGGCGACGTCGCCGGTGGCGATGAAGACCGCCCAGACCGGCACGATGGCCGGGATGAAGAAGCCCACGGCAACCGGCAGGCAGGCGGAGAACACCGCCAGCGCGGCCGCGCTCATGCCCGCGATCAGCGAGAGGATGCAGATCACCGTCGCGGGCGTCCTCACATCCATGTAGAGCCACGCCGCCAGTCCCCAGAGCGCGCCGATCAGCGTCAGCAGCAGCGTCATGCTGCGCGCGTAGTGCCTGGCATGGGCTTCGGCCGTGCGCTCGGGCATCAGGCGCCGCCCGAAATGCCCGGCGGCGCAGGCCAGCCCCATCGTCAGCGCCCAGGGCAACGCACCCGGATGCCCGCCGCCGAGGACCAGCCCAAGGGCCAGGATGAACGCCGCCAGCGCGCAGCCCAGCATGGCGATGCCGAAGCTCTGGTCGATCAGTTCCATTTGCGCGGCCAGCAGCCGCGGTTCGTCAAAGCGAGGGAGGAGAGACGCCATGGCTTACCTGCCCGTCTGCACCAGGCCGCGGCGCTGGGCCTCCAGCACCGCCTCGACCCGGCTGACCACGCCCAGGTAATCGAGAATGGCCGCCACGTGCACGCGCACCGTGTTTTCGGAGAGCCCCAGATGGTGGGCAATGATCTTGTTGGAGCGGCCCTGGCTGAGCTGGTCCAGCACCTCGAGCTGGCGCGGCGTGAGCGAGCTGGCCTGGTAGCCGTGATAAGGATTGCCGCTGGCATGGCCATCGGGGTTGCCGCCGTCGGCGCTGGCAGGCTCGGCGTTGAAGTACGTGTCACCGCGAAGGCAAGAGGCGATGGCGTCTTCGATCTCGACGCTGCTCGCGGATTTTGGCAGGAAGCCGGCAATCTCCTTGCGCGCGGCGGCGGGAATGGTCTCCAGCCCGGAGGTGCCGGACACGATCAGGATGCGCGCTGTGCAGAAGTGGCGGCGCAGCACCTTGATACCCTCGATCCCGTTGAGGCCGGGCATCTGGATATCCAGCAGGATGATATCCACGCTGGCGGCGCGGTGTTCCTCCACCGCGCCCATGACCGAGCCCGCCTCGATGATGCTCGCCACGCTTGGGCTGTCTGCCAGCACCAGGCGCAGGCCGGTGCGGAACAGGGTGTGGTCGTCGATGAGCAGCAGGTGTGCGTTGAGCATGAGTTGGGGTTGGCCGGCGCATGGCGCGCAGGCTGCGGCCGATGGAACAAGTGGAGCAAAATGTGACGCGCTGCGCCCCGGTCGAAGCGAGCGCCAGGGCGAATTGGACTCGATTATGGTGGGCTTGTCTATTTCCCCACTAAAGAGGGGAAAGGATGGGCGGGGCGCAGCGGCGTCTGGCGCGAGGCCGCCCCGTAGAGCGCCTGTGCGCTGGCGCTCGCGGGAAATGCTCTGCCGGATGCCGGCGCCGGCGGCTTGGCGCAGGGATGGGCACTAGTCCAGAAGGATTATGTTGTTCGCGGACGTCTGGTGTCACCATGCACGCATGGGTGATTTCCGCGACTCGCCCATACCACTTTTGTTACCCACTACCACCCGGCAGTGGGTTTTTTTTGGGCCGCGGTTCGTGCTGCTGGATGGGCTGGCGGCTGGAGGATGCAACCTGTTGCAGGCCGATGTGCCGATACCTTCTTAATTGACCGACCGACCGACCGGCCGGCCAGTCAGTCGATCAGCTTGCCCGCGGCATCGAAGAAAGGATGGTCTGCGCCAAAGTCACCGATCACCGCCGCGTGGCTGACCAGCCCATGCGCGGGATCCCACTGATGCAGCAGGTAGCCGGGCGGCTCCATGCGAAACCGCGAGACCGCCTGCGGATCGAGATCGAGCGTGACCTGATGCGCGGGACCCGGCGCCGTCATGGCGATGGTGCCGCCAAAGCGGTGCGTGATGTGCCGGTGCAGGTGGCCGCACAGCACGCGCTCGATGGTCGGGTGCCTGCGCACCACCGCCTCCAGCAGCGCCGCATCCGCCAGGCCCTGCTGGTCCATGTGGCCGATGCCGGTATGAAAGGGCGGGTGGTGGAGCATCAGCAGCGTGGGCCTGCCAGGCTCGGCCGCGAGCGTGGCCTCGAGCCACGGCAGCGCGGCGGGATCGACCTGGCCGCCCGGCTTTCCCGGCACCGTGCAGTCGAAGGCCACCAGGCGTAGTGGCCCGGCCTCCACGCTGTAGTGAACCGGCGCGTCGCCGTCGCCGTTGGCGAACAGGTAATCGTGATCGGCAAACACGCGGCGCAGCGAGGCGCGGTGATCATGGTTTCCGGGCAAGAGCCGCACCGGCATCGGCAGCGTTTGCAGGATGCCGCGCAGGAAGCGGTATTCCTCCTCGGTGCCGAAGTCCACCAGGTCGCCGGTGATGACGACGGCGTCGGGCTGCTGCGGCGCCGCCAGCAGCGACGCGATGCAGCGCCGCAGCGCGCCTGCGGTGTCTACCATGCGGTAGGACAGCTTGCCGCCGGCCTTGATGTGCAGGTCGGTGATGTGGGCCAGCAGGTAGGTGCCGGCCGGGTTGTCGTTGGTGGTGTTCATGCGCAGAGCGCTTCGGGGAGCGTGATCAGGTGGCCGGTATCGAGGCGCAGGCCCACGCGGTCGCCCGCGAGCCAGCCATCGCGCCGGGTGGTGTCGACGACAAGCGGCGCCGGCGCGCCCACGTCGACCAGCAAGCGCGTGTAGTTGCCCAGGAACAGCGCAGTGACGACCGAGCCGCCCAGGTGGGCATCCTCGGCCTGTGCCAGCGCGACGTCTTCGGGGCGGAACAGCAGTTCGGCGCGCGGCGAGGGCGCGGCGGCAAGGCTTGCGGCAGTGCCATGGCGCGGCACCAGGCCGCCCGGCACGCGCCAGGCATCGGCCTCCAGCACGGCCGGCAGGCGGTTCATGGTGCCGATGAAATCCGCTACGAAGGCATTGGCCGGTGCGCGGTAGATCTGCTGCGGCGTGCCGGTCTGCGCGATGCGGCCACGGTCCATCACGATGATGCGGTCCCCCAGCGCCATTGCCTCGGCCTGGTCGTGGGTGACGTAGACGGCGGTGATATGCAGGCTGCGCAGCAACTGGTTGATGTCGGCGCGCAAGGCGTCGCGCAGCTTGGCGTCCAGCGCGGTCAGCGGTTCATCGAGCAGCAGCACGCGCGGCTGCACGGCAATGGCGCGGGCCAGCGCCACGCGCTGGCGCTGGCCGCCGGACAACTGGTCGATGCGCCGCTCGGCAAAAGGCCCCAGATGCATCATGGCGAGCATCTCGTCCACCCGGCGGCGGCGCGCGGCCGCGTCGATGCGGCGCACGCGCAGGCCGTAGGCGATGTTCTCCGCCACGGTCATGTTGGGGAACAGTGCGTAGCTCTGGAACACCATGCCCACGCCGCGCTGCTCGATCGGCAGCGGCGTCACATCGTTGTCGCCAAACATCACTGCGCCGCCGGCGTCGGGGAACTCCAGCCCGGCGATGATGCGCAGTGTGGTGGTCTTGCCGCAGCCCGAGGGGCCGAGCAGCACCACGGTCTCGCCCGCGCCGATGTCGAGGTCTAGCGGTTGCAGCGCCAGCGTGCCGTCGGCGAAGGTCTTGCCGCAGTGGCGCAGCGTGATGGTGGTCGGTTCATGCATGGCGGGCCTCGGAAGTGGAGAGCGGATCGGTGCCGGGGATCGTTCTAGCGTCGGCGTCGGCGCCGTCGGCAAGCGGCTGGTGCTTGCGGGCGCGCGCGCCCAGCGCGGACAAGCCCTGCATCAGCACCAGCAGCGGGATGATCATGAAGAAAAACACGATGGTGTAGGCCGAGCCGATCTCCAGCCGCATCGAGGCGTAGCTGTCGGCCAGCCCCACCGGCAGCGTCTGCGTGGTGGGTGTATGCAGCATCCAGGTCAGGTTGAACTCCCCCACCGACAGCGTTACCACCATCAGCGCCCCGGCCAGGATGCCCTGGCGGCAGTTCGGCAGCACCACGGTAAAGAAGCGCTGCAGGCGGTTCGCGCCCAGGCTGGCGGCGGCGTCCTCCAGCGTGCGGATATCGATGGCCGACATGATGGCCAGCACCGAGCGCACCATGAACGGCAGCGTAAACAGCACGTGGCCCACGAGGATAAACACCCAGCTCGTGCGAAATGCCTGCCAGCCGCCATAGAGCAGGATCAGCCCAAGCGCGGTGGCCAGCCCTGGCACCGCCACGGGCAGCATCAGCAGCTCCTCGATCAGGCGCGTCACGCGCCCGCGCCGCAGCGCCATGTAGTAGGCCGCGGGCACGCCCAGCACCAGGGTGCAAGCCAGGCACGCCAGGGCAATGCCCAGCGACAGGAAGATGGTGTTGCGGTAGAGCGCCCACACCTCTACCAGCCAGCGCGTGGTGAGGCCGCTGGACACGCCGACGAAGATGTTGTTGGTGAGGCCGGCGAGCACGGACAGCACCACTGGCACCACCATGAACAGGCACACCAGAAGGGTGAGCGCGAGCTGCAGCCAGTAGGCATTGCCGCGGCGGGAAGACGTCATCATGGGTAGCCTCAGGCAGTAGCGGCGACGGCGTCGCCCGAGAACCAGCGCGCCACCGCCAGCAGGGCCCAGGTGACCGTGCCGAGCAGCAGGGACAGTGCGGCGGCCATGCCGAAGTTGGCGTAGTTGGTGAACTCGTTGTAGATGGTCAGCGGCAAGACATCGAGCTGCGTGGCCAGCGTGAAGGCGGTGCCGAAGGCGCCCATGCTGGTGGCGAAGCAGATCGCGCCGCTGGAAATCATGGCCGGCATCAGCGCGGGCAACATCACGTCGCGCACCACGCGCCAGCGGCCCGCGCCGAGCGAGCGGGCGGCTTCTTCCAGCGATGCGTCGAGCTTGGCAACGGCTGCCATCACAGTCAGGATCACGCGCGGGATGGAGAAGTACAGGTAGCCGACGAACAGGCCGGCGAGACCGTAGGCAAAGGTCCAGCGGTCTCCCACCAGCCAGTCGCCCACCATGGCGAGCAGGCCGTTGCGCCCGCCCAGCATGATGACCATGAAGCCGATGACGACGCCGGGGAAGGCGAGCGGGAACGTCAGCATGGCGACCAGGAGGGCCTTTCCGGGCACGGCGTTGCGCTCCAGGAAGGTGCCGGTGATGCCGGCGATGATCAGGGTGGCCAGCGTGACCGTTGCCGATAGCAGCACGGTGACCATCAGGCTGTGCAGATAGCGCTCGCTTGAGATGACGGTCCAGTAGACGCTCGCGCCTTTTTCGCCCGTAACGCTGATCGCTAGCAGCTTTGCCATGGGCAGGCAGAAGAAGGCGAAGAAGACGATCAGGGCCGGGAGGGCGAAGAGGAGGAGTGGGGGGCTTCGTTTAGGCATGATGGGTTTGCTTTTTCCCGGGGTTGGGGAGGATCAGCTTCAACGTTGGTTGCTTGGGTTCATGGGGGGCTGCTTAACTTCAAGGGCTTAACTTCAACTTCAACTTCAACTGCAGTTTCACCACGCCTGCGGCGCGGCGACCTACTTTTTTGTCTTGCCAAAAAAGTAGGCAAAAAAGGCGCTCCGTACGGCCTTGGCACACCTTGACGGCTCGCTGCGCATCGCGCTTGGGTTGATCTTGCCGCTGGTTGGCTCCCCTTTCCCACTTGTGGGAGAGGGCGGGCGCCGCCAAGCGCGCGATGCCGCACTCATCCACTAGCGCTCGCCATTCAACGGACTTCCTTCAGATACTGCTCGCTGAAGCCTTTCTGCGCATCCGCCATCTTTCCGAAATCCACCGGCTTGGCCCGCGCGTAATCCGCTGCCGGCAGGAACCGCGCTTGCACTTCCTTGGGTACGGCGGCGCTGCGCACGGGGCGCAGGTAGGCATTGGCCCACAGGGCCTGCCCTTCATCGGACAGCACAAAGTCCAGCACCTTCTTGCCTTGGGCATCGTGCGGTGCCTTGTTCACCAGGCTCATCACGTACGGCACCACCACCGTGCCTTCCTTGGGAATCACGAAGGCCACGTTGGACTTGTCCTTGTAGCGGGCGCGGTAGGCGTTGAAGTCGTAGTCCAGCAGGATCGGGATCTCGCCGGAGAGCACGCGGGCATAGGCGGTTTGCTTGGGGACGATGGGCTGGTTCTTCTGCAGGTCGCGGAAGTACTTGAAAGCCGGGCCGAAGTTGTCCATCGAGCCGCCCATCGCCTGGTTGACGGCAACCGCGCCGACGTAGCCGACAAAGGCGCTGGCCGGGTCGAGGTAGCCGATCAGGCCCTTGTACTCGGGCTTGAGCAGGTCGGCCCAGGACTGCGGCACGGGCTTGCCGCGCAGCGCGTCGACGTTGACCATGAAGCCGAGCGTGCCGGAGTGGATGGCGAACCAGTTGCCTTGCGGGTCCTTGAGGCCGTCGGGGATGTCGTTCCAGTGGGCCGGCTTGTAGGGGGCGGTGACGCCGTCCTTCTTGGCCTGGATGCCGAAGGTCACGCCGTAGTACACCACGTCCGCTACCGGGCTGCCCTTTTCGGCGACCAGCTGCGCTAGCGACTGGCCGGAGTTCTTGTTGTCATGCGGCACCGTGACGCCGGTCTTTTCCTTGATGGCGCGGATCTGCGAGGCCCAATCTGCCCATTCGGGCGGGCAGTTGTAGCAGATCGCGGTTTGCGCTGCAGCGCCCTGGCTGAATGCGCAGACGGCGGCGGCGCCGAGCGCGCTGGCGATCCGGCGCAGCGGTTTGTGCCAGGAACGGGTGGCTTGCATGGTGAACTCCTTGGGTTGCATACGAGGGCTAGGGCTAGGGCTGGGGGAACGCGGTGGGTGAAGGGTCATGCCGGTGCGGCTACCGTGCCGCCCAGGCGCAGGCCATGGGGCAGCAAGGTAATGCGCCCGGGTCTGGCGCCGGATACGTCGGGTATGCCGGATACGTTGGACGCGCTGGATACGCCGGTTGCTGCGAGGCCGAAGCGCCGAAGCAACTGCGCAACGGCGCGCTCGCCGATTTCGGTGTTGGGCTGCACCACCGATGCCAGTGGCGGCTCCACCAGCGCGCCCAGCGCGATGCCGTCGTAGCCCAGCACGGAGATGTCGCGCGGCACGCGCAGGCCGAGCCGCTTCAGGTCGGAGATCACGCCGATCGCCAGCAGGTCGTTGGTGCAAAAAAAGGCAGTGGGCGCATCCGGCCCGGCGGCTAGCGCGCCGATCTGGTCAGCGTTGCTGGCGGTGTGAGTGGGCAGGCAAAGCGGCGGCGCGGCTTCCAGGCCGTGCGCGTGCATGGCATCGCGGTAGCCCTCGAAGCGCTGGCGCGCGCGGTCGGAGGCGATGAAGGCGCCAGAGACCACGCGGATGCGGCGGTGCCCCGCCGCGATCAGGGCTTGCACGCCTTCGCGGGCGCTGCCGCGGTTGTCCACCGAGACAGAGTGGCGCTGGCCGCGCGCGGCTGCCTGGTTGTAGGCCAGCACATAGGGCACGCCTTCGGCATCGAGCTGGTCGAGCACGGCGCTGCGGGCGGCGTCGGCCACGGTGAGCACCATGCCGTCGACCCGGTGGCGCAGCAGGTATTCGATGCGTTCGCGTTCGCGCGCGGGGTCGTAGGCGCTGGTCACCAGCATCAGCGAGTAGCCGGCGGCCAGCGCGGCATCCTCGATGCCCCGCCAGCATTCGGCGAACACGGCGTTTTCCAGGGTGGGCAGCATCACGCCGATCATCCGGCTTTGCTGCGCGCGCAGCTTGCTGCCGAGCAGGTTGGGGCGGAAGCTCAGCCGCCGTGCGGCTTCCAGCACGCGCCGCGCGGTGCCTTCGCGCACCAGCGCCGGGCTGTTGAACGCGCGCGATGCGGTAGCTAGCGATACGCCCGCTGCTTGCGCAACGTCCACCAGCGTGGCGGTGCCGGCGGCGTCCGGGGCGGTGCTGCTGGAACGGTCCTGGGTGCGCTTCACGTCAGAGCTTCCGGTCTTGGTTTCGGGGTCACGTTGCGCGCGTGGCGAGCCAGGCACGCAACGGCGGTAAAAATGAAAACGTTTTCATTCAAGCCGCAAAAAAATCGGGTCGCAAGCCTTTTTGCTGCTGCGGTGCATTAGCGCAATCGCGCTGCGGCAAGGCGAAACCCGGTACAGCGCGAATTCTGGGGATGCTGCATGACAGCACGATGACAGGCGCAGACGAGGGCGCGAAGGGCCGGGCGGCTAGATCGCGGCGCCGCGGCTCACAATGGGGTTGAAACTATCCTGCAATCTAATTAACATGTTAAGTACAGGCGGCGCCAACGGGCGATCCGCCGTCGACGATCCGCCGGCCCGGCAGCGCAAGCGCCCGGCCACGCGCGGGCGCAACCAGAGAGGAGCACGATGCGACAAGCCAGAATCGCCGCCGGCGGCCGGCCAGTGCGGGCAGTGCCGGTGGACGGTGCCACTTTGCTGCCGCTGGACGGTGGGCGCGCCCTGCGCGAGGATGAATTCATGTGGCAGCCCGCCGTCACCGGCACGGTGTACGGCACGCTGCTGAACTTCAAGGGCGCGCTCGCGGCCCTTGGCGACAGCGTCAATGCGGCCCCTTATCAGGCGCCGCCTGCTGGCCCGATCCTCTACATCAAGCCTGCCAATACCCTGGCCGCCCATGGCAGCCTTGTCGCGCTGCCACCGGGCCAGGAAACCCTGGAAATCGGCGCGGCGCTCGGCATCGTGATCGGCCGCCGCGCGACCCGCATCGACCCGGCACAGGCCGCGGACTATATCGCCGGCTACACGGTGGTGTCGGATGTCAGCGTGCCGCACGCCAGCTATTACCGCCCGGCGGTGCGCCACAAGTGCCGCGACGGCTATTGCCCGATTGGCCCGTGGGTGATGGCCAGCGAGCAGGTCGGCAACGCCGACGCGCTCAGCATGGTGGTGCGCATCAATGGCGAGGCGCGCCAGCGCAACCACACCGGCAACCTGCTGCGCCCCGTGGCGCAATTGCTGGCCGATGTCACCGCCTTCATGTCGCTCGAGGCCGGCGACGTGCTGCTGGCGGGCGTGCCCGAAGGCGCGCCGCTGGCGCGTGCCGGCGACATGGTGGAGATCGAAATCGAACACGTAGGGCGGCTGCGGCACGGCATCAAGGCAGCGCCCGGGGAGGCAGCATGAGAACCGCACGCGTAGCCTTCGATGGCCTGGTCCACACCGCGCAGCCGGCTGGCGAAGGCGCATTGCGCCTGGACGACGGCCGCGTGGTCAGCGAGCACGCCGTGACGTGGCTGCCGCCCGTGGTGCCGCGCACCACCTTCGCGCTTGGCCTGAACTATGCCGACCACGCGCGCGAACTGGCCTTCAAGGCGCCGGAAGAACCACTCGTCTTTCTCAAGGGGCCGGGCGCGTTCATTGGCCACCGGGCGCATACCATCCGGCCGCAGGGCGTGAAGTACATGCATTACGAGTGCGAGCTGGCGGTGGTGATCGGCAGCACGGCTCGCGGCGTCAAGGCGGCGCAAGCTTATGACTACGTGCGCGGCTATACGGTCGCCAACGACTACGCCATCCGCGACTACCTGGAAAACTACTATCGCCCCAACCTGCGGGTGAAGAACCGGGACACCTGTACGCCGCTCGGGCCGTGGCTGGTGGACCGCGACGACGTGCCGGATCCGATGAACCTCGCGCTCACCACGACCGTCAACGGCAAGCTGACCCAGCAGGGCAGCACGCGCGACATGATCTTCGCCGTCCCGTGGCTGATCGAATATCTCAGCAGCTTCATGACGCTGGAGGCGGGCGACGTGATCCTGACCGGCACGCCGGAAGGGCTGGCCGACACGCAGCCGGGCGACGAGATCGTCACGGAGATCGAAGGGGTGGGGCGGCTGGTGAACACCATTGCCTCGGCTACCGAATACGGCAGCGGGCGCTGAAGGGCGCTGAAGCGAACCCAGGCGCACCGGGCGCACCAAATGCCAACAGGAGACAACCATGATCAAGCATTGGATCAACGGCAAGCAGGTCGACAGCAAGGACACGTTCACCACCTGGAACCCGGCCACCGGCGAAGAGATCGCCACGGTGGCCGCAGGCGGCGAGGCCGAGATCAACGCCGCGGTGGCGGCCGCCAAGGCTGCGTTCCCCAAGTGGGCCAATACCCCGGCCAAGGAGCGCGCCCGCATCATGCGCCGCCTGGCCGACCTGATCACCGAGCACGTACCGCACCTTGCCGCGCTGGAGACGCAGGACACCGGCCTGCCGATCGCGCAGACCGGCAAGCAACTGATCCCGCGCGCCGCCGAGAACTTCAATTTCTTCGCCGAAGTGTGCGTGCAGATGAACGGCCGCACCTATCCCGTCGACGACCAGATGCTCAACTACACGCTCTACCAGCCGGTGGGCGTGTGCGCGCTGATCTCGCCGTGGAACGTGCCCTTCATGACCGCCACCTGGAAAGTCGCGCCATGCCTGGCGCTGGGCAATACCGCGGTGCTGAAGATGTCGGAGCTGTCGCCGCTCACGGCGGACCAGCTCGGCATGCTGGCGCTGGAAGCGGGGGTGCCGTCTGGCGTGCTCAACGTGGTGCAGGGGTACGGCGCCAGCGCGGGGGACGCGCTGGTGCGCCATCCGGATGTGCGGGCCGTATCGTTTACGGGCGGCACGGCCACCGGCAAGCGCATCATCGAGCGCGCGGGCCTGAAGAAATTCTCGATGGAACTGGGCGGCAAGTCGCCGGTGCTGGTGTTCGACGACGCGGACCTGGAGCGCGCGCTGGACGCCGCGCTGTTCACCATTTTCTCGATCAACGGCGAGCGCTGCACCGCGGGTTCGCGCATCTTCGTGCAGGACACGGTCTACGACGACTTCGTCGGCAAGTTCGCCGAACGCGCCAGGCGCCTGCGCGTGGGCGACCCGACCAGCGAGCAGACACATGTGGGCGCCATGATCACCCAGCAGCACTGGGAGAAGGTCACCGGGTATATCCGCCTGGGCGAGCAGGAGGGCGCCACCATCCTGGCCGGCGGCGCCGAGCGCCCGTCCGACCTGCCGGCGCACCTGCGCAATGGCAACTTCGTGCAGCCCACGGTGCTGGCCAATGTGGAAAACCACATGCGCGTGGCGCAGGAAGAGATCTTTGGCCCGGTGGCCTGCCTGATCCCTTTCAAGGGCGAAGACGATGGCCTGGCCATGGCCAACGACACCGCTTACGGCCTGGCCTCGTACATCTGGACCCAGGACGTGGGCAAGGTGCACCGGCTGGCGCGTGGTATCGAGGCTGGCATGGTGTTCGTCAACAGCCAGAACGTGCGCGACCTGCGCCAGCCGTTTGGCGGCACCAAGGCATCCGGCACGGGGCGCGAGGGCGGCGAGTTCAGCTTCGAGGTGTTTGCCGAGGTGAAGAACGTTTGCATCTCGATGGGCGGGCATCATATTCCGCGCTGGGGCGTTTGAGCGCAGCCCGCACCAAAACAAAACAAAGCAAAGCAAAACAGGAGACACCGCCATGGGCAAGCTATCCCTCGCCGCCAAGGTCACGCACGTGCCGTCGATGTACCTGTCCGAGCTGCCGGGCAAGCACCACGGCTGCCGTGAGGCGGCGATTGCCGGGCACCGCGAGATCGGGCGGCGCTGCCGGGAGCTGGGTGTCGATACCATCGTGGTGGCCGATGTGCATTGGCTGGTCAACGCCGGCTACCACGTCAACTGCAACGCGCACTTCGAGGGCATCTACACCAGCAACGAGCTGCCGCATTTCATCAAGGACATGGCCTATGCCTATGACGGCAATCCCGAACTGGGCCGGCTGATCGCCAGCACTGCGTGCGAGCAGGGCGTGATGACACGCGCCCACGAGATCGCCAGCCTGGAGCTGGAATACGGCACGCTGGTGCCGATGCGCTACATGAATGCCGACCGCCATTTCAAGGTGATCTCCATCGCGGCCTGGTGCGCCTGGCACCAGCTCGAAGAAAGCCGCCGCTTTGGCGAGGCGCTGCGTGTGTCCATCGAGGCCAGCGATGCCAATGTGGCGTTTCTCGCCAGCGGCTCGCTGTCGCACCGGTTCAACGACAACAACAGCCCCGAGGAGAGCATCCACCAGATCAGCCGCGAGTTCTTCAAGCAGGTGGACCTGCGCGTGGTGGAACTCTGGAAGCAGGGCGACTGGGCCACCTTCTGCCGCATGTTGCCGGAGTACAACGAGCACTGCATCGGCGAGGGCGGCATGCACGACACCGCCATGCTGCTGGGCCTGCTGGGCTGGGACAAGTACGACCGCCCGGTGGAGATCGTCACCGACTACTTCACCAGCTCGGGCACCGGCCAGATCAATGCGATCTTCCCGGTGCGCTGAGGAATCACCGGTCACCGATCACGGATAACGATTCACGCTTCATCGGAGAGGCCTGCCAATGCCCCACATCATCGTCGAGTACACGGACAACATCCGCGCCGACGCGCGCGTGCCCACCCTGCTCAAGACCATCAACGACGTGCTGATCGCGCAGGACGGCGTGTTTCCCATCGGCGGCATCCGCTCGCGCGCGCTGGCGCTGACCGACTACCGCATGGCCGACGGCGAGGAGGACTACGCTTTCGTCCACATCACGCTGAAGATCGGCGCCGGGCGACCCGAGGCGACCAGGAAGGCGGCCTGCGATGCGCTCTTCGAGGCTGTCAAGGCGCACTTTGCCGAGCTATATGCACGGCGTTACCTGGCGCTGTCAATGGAGCTGGTCGAGTTCAACGAGGGCGGCAGCTACAAGCACAACAACGTGCACGCCCGCTTCAAGAAGGCCTGACCGGTTCGACCGTCGACCAACAGGCCCCTGCGCACAACGCTCAACGCTTCCCACGGAGACCCCATGCTCAGCCCAGAGCTGATCCACCAGATCGCCCATCGCCTGCACGGCGCAGAGCAATCGCGCCGGCAGATCCGGCAAATCTCGCTGGACCACCCTGACATCACGATTGAAGACGCCTACGCCATCCAGCGCGAGTGGCTGGCCCACAAGCTGTCCGAAGGCCGCACCATCAAGGGCCACAAGATCGGCCTGACCTCGCGCGCCATGCAGCTTTCCTCGCAGATCGACGAGCCTGACTACGGCACCTTGCTGGACGACATGTTCTTCCAGGACGGCGCGACGATCCCGCCGGGGCGCTTTATCGTGCCGCGCGTGGAGGTGGAGCTGGCCTTCGTGCTGGACAAGCCGCTCAAGGGGCCGAACTGCACGCTGTTCGACGTGTATGACGCTACCGCCTACGTGATCCCCGCGCTGGAGATCATCGACGCGCGCAGCCATGGGATCGACCCCGACAGCAAGCGCCCGCGCAAGGTGTTCGACACCATCGCCGACAACGCGGCCAATGCCGGCGTGGTGATGGGCGGGCGCCCGGTGCGGCCGTTCGATGTGGACCTGCGCTGGGTCTCGGCCATCATGTCGCGCAACGGCGTGATCGAGGAAACCGGCGTGGCCGCCGGCGTGCTCAACCATCCTGCCAACGGCGTGGCATGGCTGGCCAACAAGCTGCATCCGCATGGCGTGGGCCTGGAAGCGGGCGAGGTGATCCTCGGCGGCTCCTTCACGCGGCCGGTGGCGGCCAGCCCGGGTGATACATTCCACGTGGACTACGGCGCGCTGGGCGCCGTGGCCTGCCACTTCGGCTGAACGCCTGACCCGGACGCCATCATGGAAATCCCCCTCAATACCTTCAAGCGCACGCTTGCCGCCAACGAGCAGCAGATCGGCCTGTGGCTCGGCCTGGCCAGTCCCTACACCGCCGAAGTGCTGGCCGACGCCGGCTTCGACTGGTTGCTGATCGATGGCGAGCACGCACCCAACACCGTGCCGTCCATCCTGGCGCAACTGCAGGCGCTGGCCGCCTATCCCGTGCGGCCGGTGGTGCGTGCGTCGTGGAACGACACCGTGCAGATCAAGCAGTTGCTTGACCTGGGCGTGCAGACCCTGCTCGTGCCGATGGTGCAGGACGCGACCGAGGCGGCCGCCGCGGTTGCCGCCACCCGCTACCCGCCGCAAGGCGTGCGCGGCGTGGGCAGCGCCATGGCGCGTGCCTCGCGCTGGAACCGTGTCGGCGGCTACCTGGCCCAGGCCAACGGCGAGATGTGCGTGCTGGTGCAGGTGGAGACGCGCGCCGGGCTTGCGCACCTCGATGCCATCGCCGCCACCGAAGGCGTGGATGGCGTGTTCATCGGCCCGGCGGATCTCGCCGCCGACATGGGCCATCTCGGCAACCCGGGCCACCCGGACGTGCAGAGCGCCATCGCCGACGCCATCGCGCGCATCCGCCGCGCCGGCAAGGGCGCGGGCATCCTCAGCGCGGACGTGGCGCAGTCGCGGCAGTACATGGCGCTGGGCACGACGTTCACCGCCGTTGGCGTGGATGCCACGATGCTGGCCCGGGCCGCAGAGAGTCTGGCCGCGCAGTTCAAGGGCCAGGGCAGTGCGGGGACTAGCGGGGATAAGACGTACTAGCATCCCGTGGCGCTTAGCGCGTATTGCACAAAGCACCAAAAACAAACAACAGAAAAATCGGAGGAGACCCAATCATGCAAGCAAACGCCTGCGCCCGGCGCACGCGCCTCTATGCCATGGCGCAGCATGCTTCGCGCGTTGCCGCAGGGCTGGCGATAGCGCTGGGCGGCACCAGCGCCGCCAACGCCGCCGACCCCGCCGCACGCTGGGTGGTGCCCTACACCGCCGGCGGCGGCAGCGACCTCGCCACGCGCATCGTCGCGCAGAAGATCGCGCCGGCCATGCACCAGAACTTCGTGGTCGACAACAAGCCGGGCGGCGCCACCATCCTCGCCGCGCAGGACGTGGCCAAGGCACGTGCCGACGGCGCTACGGTGCTGACTGCCGGGCAGGGTACGCTGGTACTTAACCCAGCGTTGTATCGCAAGCTGCCCTATGACGCCGCCAAGGATTTCACGCTGGTGAGCTCGCTGGTGAAGCTACCCGTGATATTGGTCGCCAACCCGGCCTTGCCGGTAAAGACCTTGCCCGAGTTCATCACGTGGCTGAAAGCGGGGCAGGGCAAGGCTACCTATGCCTCTGTCGGCACCGGCAGCCCCCACCACCTGAGCGCCGAGCTGCTGCTCGACCGCGTGCAGGCCAGCGCCGTCCACGCGCCGTACAAAGGCACGCCACCCGCGTTGCAGGACGTGGCGGGCGGGCAGGTCGATTTCATGATGGCAGATCTCTCGGCCGCCGTGCCGTTGATCCGCGCCGGGCGGTTGCGCGCTATCGCGCTGCCCGCGGAGCAGCGTTCGGCGGTGCTGCCGGATGTGCCGACCTTTGCCGAGGCCGGGCTGGCTGGCTTCACGGCGTTCGCGTGGCAGGGCGTGGTGGTCCCGGCCGGCACGCCGCCGGCCTCGGTCGACAAGCTCAACGCGGCCATTGCCGCGGCGCTGAAAGACCCGGCGGTGGTCAAGCAAATGCAGGAGCTTGGGCTGGAGCCCATGGGCGATAGCCGGGCGGGATTTGCCGCGTTCGTGGACAATGAGCGCGCCAAATGGGGCGCCTTGATCCGCACACACAAGATCGTGCTGGATTGAGCCTTGCCTAAGTGGCCCGCCGCGCGGACGCCGGCGAGGCCATGGCTTCCTGCACGCGGCTGGCTATGTCCTGCAGCGGTGCCACGAAGCGCTTGACCGCCTCCTGCTCGCTCAGGGCGCGCGAGAGATACACCACATTGAGGCTGCCGCGCACGCGGTCCGCGTGCCGGATCGGCACGGCGACCGCGCCGATCTTGCGCTGCTCCAGCCAGTCGCCGCGATTCGACCCAAAGCCATCCTCGCGCACGCGCGCAACCAGCTTGCGCACATAGGTGGCGTTGTTGGCCAGCGCTGCCTGCTCATCGCCGCCGCCACCTGAGCGCAGCAGGTTGAGTATGTCCTCCCGTTCCCCTTCGCTGCAAAACGCGAAATAGGCCCGCCCGGCGGCCGTTGACAGCATCGGCAGGCGCCGCCCGACCATGGCGCGGTGGAAGGACAGCGGGCTGAAGCGGTGCGTGGTCTCGCGAATGATCATGGCGTCGCCGTCGGGCGTCGTCAGGTCCGACGGCCATAGCACGCGCTGCAGCAGCTCGCCCATCAGCGGCGCGGCGATGGTGGAGATCCACTCATCGTCATTGAAGCCTTCGCTCAAGGCCCTGACCTGCAGCGTCAGGCGATAGCTGTCGTCCGACTCGCTGCGGCGCACGAAACCCTCCGCGATCAGCGTTTCCAGCAGGCGTCTGACCGTGGTGCGGTGCAGCCCGGTCAGCTCGCTCAGCTGCTGCGCGGTCCCGCGCCCGCTTTCCATCCGGTTCAGCGCCTTCAGCACGTCCAGGCCACGGGTCAGCCCGCGCACGCTGGCGTAAGGCGAGGTGCGGCGATCAGGCACCCCAGGCATTCCAGGCATAAAAAACCCTTTTAAATCAATGTTGTGCACTCCTTGCACATTCTGTTCGTTTTTTTGTCCGGATGCAATCGGCTCTCTACACTCCGCTGTACCAGTTAGCCATTCAAGAACATTCACGAACGAAGGAGACACGATGTCAACCGCCGCCACGCCCCTCAAGTCCGTCCCGTCCAGCCAGCCCGAGCTGCCGTTCCAGAGCATCTGGGGCGAGTTGCGCGGCGTTTCCTTCAGCCAGGGCTGGCTCGATGCCAAGGGCATCCGCACCCGCTACCTGCATGCGGGCAGCAGCGACAAGCCCGCTTTGATCCTGTTGCACGGCGTCGGCGGCCACGCCGAGGCCTACGTGCGCAACCTGCAATCGCATGCCGAGCATTTCGATGTATGGGCCATCGACATGATCGGCCACGGCTGGACCGACAAGCCGGCGGGCGGGCGCGAGATCTCCGATTACGTCGATCACGTGATCCGCGTGATGGATACCCTCGGCATCGCGCGCGCTGCATTCAGCGGGGAATCGCTGGGCGGCTGGGTGGCCTCGCGCCTGGCGATCGACCATCCCGAACGCGTGGAGCGGCTGGTGCTGAACACCGCGGGTGGCTCGCAGGCGGACCCGGTGGTGATGGAGCGCCTCAAGACGCTGTCGATGCGCGCCGTGGAAGAGCCGGGCTGGGACTTCATCAAGGCGCGCGTGGAATGGCTGATGGCCGACAAGGCCAAGGCCTTCGACGACCTGATCGCCACGCGTCAGGCCATCTACATGCAACCCGGCATGGTCGAGGCCCAGCGCGGCAACATGGTGCTGCAGGACATGGAAACGCGCCAGCGCAACATCCTTCGCGCCGAACACTATGGCCGCATCAAGGCCCCGACGCTGGTGCTGTGGACCTCCGACGATCCCACCGCCGATGTGTCGGAAGGACGGCGCATCGCCACCATGATTCCCGGCGCGCTGTTTACGGTGATGGACGGCTGCGGCCACTGGCCGCAGTTCGAGGATGCCGACACCTTCAACCGCATTCACCTGAATTTCCTGCTCGGCGACGCCGTGCCGGAAGCGGCCACGGTCTAAGCCGGCAAGTACCGGACAAGCAGGAGAGGAGACATGAACAACGCCATCGAGATGGCGGGCGCAGACGCTCGTCCGCAGGATCTGGACACCGACGTCGCCATCATCGGCGCCGGCCCGGTGGGCCTGATGATCGCCAACATCCTTGGGCTGCAGGGCGTGCGCGTCGTGCTGGTCGAGAAGCTGGACCAGATCATCGACTACCCCCGCGCCATTGGCCTGGACGACGAGGCGCTGCGGGTGTTCCAGTCGGTTGGCCTGGCCGATGCGCTGCTGCCGCATACCACGCCGCACCACTGGATGCGTTTTGTCACGCATACCGGCCGCTGCTTCGCGTCGATCGAGCCGCGCACCGATGAGTTTGGCTGGTCCCGCCGCAACGCCTTTATCCAGCCGCTGGCGGACCAGATCCTGTACGAGGGCCTGCAGCGCTTTGCCCATGTGCAGGTGCTGTTCGGCCATGGCGTATCGGCCTTTACGCAAGACGAACACGGCGTGACGATCCGCGCGGAAGACGCGCACGGACGTGTCACCGCCATCCGCGCCGCCTACCTGGCCGGCTGCGATGGTGGCAACAGCGTCGTGCGGCGCACGCTGGACGTGCCGTTTGAAGGGCGCACCAAGCCCAACCAGTGGATCGTGGTGGACGTGCGCAATGACCCGATCGGCACGCCGCATATCTACATGCACTGCGACCCGACGCGTCCCTATGTGTCGGCCGCGCTCCCGCACGGGATCCGCCGCTTCGAGTTCATGGTCATGCCTGGCGAGACGGAAGAGGAACTGTCCCGGCCGGAGAACCTCGCCGCGCTGATCCGCAAGGTGGTGGCCGATCCGGACAAGGTCGACTATATCCGCAAGCGCGTCTACACCCATAACGCGCGGCTGGCGCGGACGTTCCGCGTCAAGCGCGTGCTGCTGGCGGGCGACGCGGCGCATATCATGCCGGTCTGGCAGGGGCAGGGCTACAACAGCGGCATCCGCGACGCGAGCAACCTGGGCTGGAAGCTGGCGATGGTGGTCAAGGGCGTGGCGCAGGACCGGCTGCTGGATACCTACAGCATGGAGCGGCGCGCTCATGCGCGCTCGATGATCCACCTGTCCGAGGTGGCGGGCGACATCTTCGCGCCGGCAAGCCGCTTCGGCGCGTCGCTGCGCGATGGCCTGAGCCGCGTGCTGAACGTGTTCCCCTCGGTCAAGCAGTACTTCGTGGAGATGCGCTTCAAGCCCATGCCGCGTTATGAATCGGGTGTGGTGCTGTTGCCCGAGCGCAAGGGTGACGACCGGTTCCTCGCGCGCTTGCTGGAGCGCTCCGGCAACTCGCCACTCGGACGCATGCTGGGCCTGATGAGCGAGAAGCGGGATTCGCTGGTCGGCCGGCTCGTTCACGGCCGCGATCCGGCGGGAAGCTCGCCGGTTGGGCGCATGTTCATCCAGCCAATGGTGCGGACCGAGCAAGGCCATACCGTGCGCCTGGACGACGTGATCGGCAATCGCTTTGCCATCATCGCCTGGGGCGCGGACCCGACCTTCGGCCTGACGCCACAAGCGCGCGCCGTCTGGGAAACGCTGGGCGCGTGCTTCGTCATGGCCAAGCCCGATACGCAGCTTGCCTATCGCGACGACGTGCCGCAAGGGGTGATCGCCATCGGCGACACTGCCGGGCGTCTCAAGGATTGGTTCGGCAAGCTGCCCGGCTCCGTGGTGCTGCTGCGCCCCGACCGCTTTATCGCCGGGTTGTGCTCGCCGCAGCAGGTGTCTGATGCCATCCAGGCGCTGGCCGGAAAGCTAGCGCTGTCCGACGCGTCACCGTCGGCTGCAGCCGCACCGGGCGCGTTGCCCGCGCAGCCAGGCACGCAGCCGGCGCGCGACCACGCCATCGCCTTTGCGCGGGGAGCCTGACATGCCGATGCATCTCGAATGCCTGTCCCACACGCCGCTGCACGGCTACCACGATCCCGCGCCGGAGATCGTGGCCGAAGTGGAGCGCGTGCAGGCCGCGGCGCGCGCTCGCGTGCAAGCCTTTGCGCCGGAGCTGGTGGTGGTCTTTGCGCCGGATCACTTCAATGGCTTCTTTTACGACGTGATGCCGCAGTTTTGCATCGGCGTGGCGGCCAGTGCCATTGGCGACTTCAAGAGCCTGGCGGGCCCGATCGATGTGCCGCGCGACACCGCGCTCGCGATGGCGCAGGCGGTGCTGGACCGCGACGTGGATGTGGCCGTGTCGTACCGCATGCAGGTGGACCACGGCTGCGCGCAGGCGCTGGAAGTCCTGCTGGGCGGCCTGGACGTTTGCCCGGTCATCCCCGTCTTCATCAACTCGGTGGCGCCGCCCATGGCAACGTGCCGGCGTGCGCGGCTGCTCGGCGACGCGATCGGACGCTTCCTGCAGGGCCTGGGCAAGCGTGTACTGGTGGTGGGGTCGGGTGGCATCTCGCACGAGCCGCCCGTGCCGGAAATCGCCTCGGCCAATGCGGAGGCCGCAGAGCGCCTGATTGCCGGGCGCAATCCGCCGCCCGAGTCGCGTGCTGCCCGCCAGGCGCGTACCGTGGCCGCCGCGCAAGCGTTCACCAAAGGCGACAGCCCTCTGCATCCGCTCAATCCGGCATGGGACCGCGCCTTCCTGGAACGGCTGGCCAGCGCAAATCTTGCAGCGGTGGATGCCATGCGCAATGACGACATCACGCGCGACGCCGGCAAGTCGGCGCACGAGATCCGCACCTGGATCGCCGCCTTTGGCGCGCTGGCGGCCGCCGGGCCTTACCAGGCATCGATCGAGTACTACCGGCCCATCGACGAGTGGATCGCAGGCTTCGGCGTGATGCAGGCACAGCCCGCCACCGGGCATGCATCACCCAACCAGGACCAACCATGTCAAACCAGGAAATGACGCTCGCGCTCGCCAGGCGGCTGCGCGAGGCAGAGCAGACGCGCACGCCGGTCGAGCCGCTGCGCGGCGAAATCCCGCCGGGCGATGCAGCAATGGCTTATGCCATCCAGCGCGCCAACGTCGACGCGTGGCGGGCCCAGGGCCGCCGCGTGGTTGGCCGCAAGATCGGCCTGACCTCGCTCGCGGTGCAGCGCCAGCTTGGCGTGGACCAGCCCGACTTTGGCACGTTGTTTGCCGACATGGTCTTCGGCGACGACGAGCCGATTCCGCTCGCCCGCACCCTGCAGCCGAAGGCCGAAGCCGAGGTCGCGCTGGTGCTGAGCCGCGATGTCCCGGCTGAGGATGCGACGCTGGTCGACCTCATCAACGCCGTCGCCTACGTGCTGCCTGCGATTGAAGTGGTCGGCAGCCGCATCCGCAACTGGGACATCTCGTACGTGGATACGGTGGCTGACAACGCCTCCAGCGGCCTGGTGGTGCTGGGCGCGGTGCCGGTGCTGCTGGCTGGCCTGGACCTGAAGACCGTGAAGATGGAAATGCTGCGTGATGAGGAGCGCGTTTCCACGGGTTCCGGCGCGGATTGCCTTGGCCATCCGCTTAACGCCGCAGTCTGGCTGGCCCGGAAACTGGCCTCGCTGGGGGACCCGTTGCGTGCCGGCGACCTGATCCTGACCGGTGCGCTGGGGCCGATGGTGGCCGTGGCGCCGGGGCAGTGCTTCGAGGCCCGCATCAGCGGCATCGGCAGCGTGCGGGCGCGGTTTGCGCCGGGCTGACACGCGGCATTTCAAGCTTTTTTACCACATTAAAAATACACAAGGAGACAACATGCAACCCACCAGATCCATCCTCGCAGGCGCATTGCTCGTGACCGCCGGCGTGCTTGGCAGCGCCCCCGTCCATGCCGACACGTTCCCCAGCCACCCGCTGACCATCGTGGTGCCGTTCCCCGCCGGCGGCGTGACCGACATGATTGCGCGCCAGATGGCGCAGCAGATGCAGACCGGCCTTGGCAAGCCGGTCGTGGTCGAGAACCGTCCCGGCGGTGGCGGCCAGATCGCGGCGCAATCGGTCAAGCGAGCTGACGCGGATGGCTACACCATGTTCGTGGCCGCCACCGAAATGTTCGCGATCAATCCCGGCCTGTACCGCAATTTCTCGTACGACCCGCTCAAGGATTTCAAGCCGGTGACGGCGCTGGCGTCGTCGCCCCTGGTGCTGGTGGTGCCGCAGGGCAGCCCCGTCAATTCCGTCAAGGACCTGGTAGCGCTGTCCAAGAGCAAGCCGACCGGCGTGAACTATGCCTCGCAGGGGATCGGCTCGATCGGCCACCTGCTGGGCGGCTTGTTTGCCGACAAGGCCGGCGGCCACATGACGCACGTGGCTTACAAGGGCTCCGCCCCGGCCTTGCAGGATGTGATGGCCGGGCAGGTCGACATGATGTTCGACCCGGTGATCACCACCTCGCCGCTGATCAAGGGCGGCAAGGTCAAGCCGCTGGCCATCGCCGCGCCGCGCCGCTCGCCTTCGCTGCCGGACGTGCGCACGCTCTCCGAACTCGGCATCGGCGGGCTGGATGCCGGCGTCTGGTTTGGCATGGTGGTCAAGGCCGGCACGCCTGATGCCATTGTCGCGCGTCTCAACGAGGCCGCGCTCAAGGCGCTCAAGGCACCCGAGGTGACCAAGCGCTTTGCCGACCAGGGTCTGGAAGCACTGCCCATGACGCCGCAGCAGTTCGGCGCCTTCCTTAACAGTGAAAGCACGCGTTGGGCCCCGCTGGTCAAGGCCAGCGGCGCCAGCGTGGAATGACGCAAGAGATCCAACAGGAGAGATCCATGACCCGCAAACTGAAGGCTGCCATCATCGGCTCCGGCAATATCGGCACCGACCTGATGATCAAGATCCTGCGCCATGGCGCGTATGTGGAGATGGGCGCGATGGTCGGCATCGACCCGGCATCGGACGGCCTGGCGCGCGCCGCGCGCCTGGGCGTGGCGACCACCCACGAAGGCGTGGAAGGACTGACGCGCCTGCCTGTGTTCAGCGATATCGATGTGGTGTTCGATGCCACCAGCGCCGGCGCGCACGTGAAGAACGATGCGTTCCTGCGTGGCCTGCGGCCGTCGCTGCGCATGATCGACCTGACGCCGGCGGCCATTGGCCCTTACTGCATCCCGGTGGTCAACGGCGATGCGCACCTGGACGCGCACAACGTCAACATGGTCACCTGCGGCGGACAGGCCACCATCCCCATGGTGGCGGCCGTATCGCGGGTGGCGCCGGTGCTGTATGCCGAGATCGTGGCCAGCATCTCCAGCAAGAGCGCGGGCCCCGGCACGCGCGCCAACATCGACGAATTTACCGAGACCACCTCCAAGGCGATCGAAGCGATCGGTGGGGCCAGCAAGGGCAAGGCCATCATCGTGCTCAACCCGGCCGAGCCGCCGCTGATCATGCGCGACACGGTGTATTGCCTGAGCGAGATGGCGGACGAAGACGCCATCGCCGCGTCGATCGACGCCATGGCCGCCGAGGTGCGGCAATACGTGCCCGGCTATCGCCTCAAGCAGAAGGTGCAGTTCGACCGCATCCCGGCGGATGCGCCGCTGGTGGTGCCCGGGGTGGGGTGTGTGGGCGGGCTCAAGACCTCGGTGTTCCTGGAGGTGGAAGGCGCGGCGCACTATCTCCCAGCCTACGCCGGCAATCTCGACATCATGACCAGCGCCGCGCTCACCATCGCCGAGCGGATGGCGAGCGCCATGCTTGCCCAGCGCGCCGCCGCCTGACTCACCTGCAGATAAGGAGTGCCTGCCATGCAAGGCCAAAAGAAGATCTACATTTCCGATGTGACGCTGCGCGACGGCAGCCATGCCATCCGCCACCAGTACAGCGTCGAGCAGGCCCGGCAAATCGCCAAGGCGCTGGATGACGCCAAGGTCGATTCGATCGAAGTGGCCCACGGCGATGGGCTGCAGGGATCCAGCTTCAACTATGGCTTTGGCGCCCACACCGACCTGGAATGGATTGAGGCGGCGGCCAGCGTGGTCAAGCACGCAAAGATCGCCACGCTGTTGCTGCCCGGCATCGGCACCGTCCACGATCTCAAGGCAGCCTATGATGCCGGCGCGCGTATCGTCCGCGTGGCCACGCATTGCACCGAGGCGGACGTCTCGCGGCAGCATATCGAGTACGCGCGCCATCTGGGCATGGAAGCCGTTGGCTTCCTGATGATGAGCCACATGACCACGCCGCAGAACCTTGCCGCGCAGGCCAAGCTGATGGAGAGCTACGGCGCCACCTGCTGCTATGTGGTGGACTCCGGCGGCGCGCTGACCATGAACGGTGTTCGCGACCGCTTCCGCGCCTTCAAGGCGGTGCTGAAGCCGGAAACGCAGACCGGCATGCACGCGCACCACAACCTGAGCCTGGGCGTTGCCAACAGCATCGTGGCGGTGGAGGAGGGCTGCGACCGGGTGGACGCCAGCCTGGCCGGCATGGGCGCCGGCGCCGGCAACGCCCCGCTGGAGGTCTTTATCGCGGCCGCCGAGCGCATGGGATGGGACCACGGCTGCGACCTGTACAAGCTGATGGACGCGGCCGATGACATTGTGCGTCCGCTGCAGGACCGTCCCGTGCGGGTCGACCGCGAGACGCTGGCGCTGGGCTATGCCGGCGTGTACTCCAGCTTCCTGCGCCACAGCGAGGCCGCGGCGGGCAAGTACGGCCTGAAGACCGTCGACGTGCTGGTGGAGCTGGGCCGCCGGCGCATGGTGGGGGGGCAGGAAGACATGATCGTCGACGTGGCGCTGGATTTGCTGAAGGCGCGCTAAGGTCATCGGCGCCTCAGGTTTCATGTTATCTGGCACGCTGCCTGCGGCTCATTGCCTCGGCAGAAAACACGACGCCGCCTCCCCGCTTTCGCCGGGGAGGCGGCGCGTTGTGGCGACGGAGAACGTCGCCGCGAGCAAAGAGCGTCAATTCGCCTAAGGTCAGCCGCGTTAGCTCGCGGTGGGCCCTGAAGGCTATTGCAGTGGCTGTTGCAGCCCCATGCGGCTAGCGGTGGCCTTGTTGGCCACTCTTCTGGCCTTGCTGGTTTTGTTGCCCGGCCTGATCGGTCTTCTGGCCTTGCTGGCCTTGCTTGTCCTGGCCGCGGTCCTGCTGCTGTTGCTGGCCGCCCTTCTGATCCTGGCCACCTTGCTGTCCGCCTTGCTGGCCACCTTGCTGGTGCTGCTTGCTTTGGTCTTGCTGGCCTTGGCCGGGTTGCTGTTGCTGTCCCATCTCTGTCTCCATGGCGCGGCGGTAGTGCCGCGAGAGGGAAAGGCGCAAGGCGCGTGCCACGGCTTGTGCGCTGGCGCCACATGAGAGCGTCCTGCCGCGGCGGATACCCGGGAAATGCCGGTCTGGCAAGGGATGGCGCAGCCTTTCGCTTTGTTCATCCATACGGATGCTGCGTCGGACACGCACGGCAAGTCGGTGGATCTGCACTTGCCAGGGCCCGTTAGCCAGGGTCTTGCCAGCCCTTTTTACAAATCCCGCAGGTTTTTACAAGCCGGCCGGCAGCGCCACCGACAGCACAAAGCAGACGATCAGAGCGGCTGCACGGTCACCGCCAGGGGGCCGGCCTCTTATGCCGCCAGGTGCATGCGCGGCGCCGGACCCGGCGGGGTTCCGCGGTTGTCGCCAGGTTCGAGCAGGCTCAACGCGGCAGGGCCCAGCGTGTTCGCGCAAGCGCAGGCCAACGCAGCCACGCTGCCCAGGCCCACTTGCGCGGCCAGCCAATCGGTGCGCACGCCGCTGCCGCCCGCAAGCAGGTACACCGCGCGCGCGACGCGCTGCTCGCGCAGCAGCACGCCCAGCGCCTCGCCCTCGGCGAACAGCCGTGCGCGTACCAGCCGCGGGGTGACTTCCCATCGCTGCGCGACCAGTGCCGCATTCCACGGTAGCCGAGGCTGGCCGAAGATCTCGCCGGCAAGCGCGCGTGACCAGTGTTTCTCCGAATGGCACGGGCAGCCCGGCAGGGTGGCCAGTGTCATGCGCGGGCATGCGTCGTCCGGCACTTCCTGCAGCGTGATGGCGGTGCTTTGGCCCGGCGCTGGCAGCAGGTCGCAATCGAAGTACGCAAACGCCGGCACCACGAACGGGTTGCCAGGCGCTACCTCCCGCCGCGCGTTCGCGTCGCGCAGGCGCGCGGTGCCATGCCGCGCATCGACGCGCACGGCAAAGGGGAAGCGCAGGTGAGAGAGGCGCAGATCGGTGCTGCTGACGAGGGCCATGCGAAGCTCAGGTGACGCAGGCTGGCGCGCATCGGGCGCGGCGCCAGGGAAAAATCGCATTGTACGGCTTCGCGCGGCCAGTGAGTTTCACGATGCCGAAGGAGGGTTTCATCGCCGGCCTTGGCCGCGACCGCTGCGCTATGGCCGCTGCCTACAGCTCCGACAGGCCAAAGTGACGCAAACGCTCAAGGTCGGTCACCCGGATGCTCTGGTACGACAAATCGACCATGCCCTCCGCCGCCAGGCGCCGCAGCGCCTGGTTGACCCGCTGGCGCGAGAGCCCCGTCAGCAGGCCGATCTCCTCCTGGGACAGCTCCAGCACCGCGCTGGTACGGGGGTACAGCGCCGGGTGGAAGAGCTGGGCAACCGCCTGCGCCACGCGGGCATCGACGCTCAGCAGCCGCTCGTTCTGCACGGTGGCGATGAACTGGCCCATGCGCTCGTTCAACTGGCGCACCACGAAACTGGCAAACGGCAGGCTTTCGTTGAGCAAGGTGTGGAACACAGTGTCGGGCACCAGCGCCAGGCGGGAGTCGCGGATGGCGATCACATCGTATCTCCGCGCTTCGCGCTTGATGACACTGCCTTCTCCGCACCAGCCGCCCGCCGGTACCCCGGAAAAGGTGCAACCGCGCCCATCCGGCGTGTAGACCGCGAGCTTGATCAGGCCGGTCTCCACCCCGATCCAGTAGCGCGATGGCTCGCCACGATGCGCGATGAAGGCGCCGGCGGCAAAATCCTGCACCACCACCTGCCGCGCCGCCAGCGCCTGGTGGCCAGGCGCGAGCGCGGCGAACCATTCATGCTGGGAAAGCAGGGCGGCATGCCCGGTGCAGGGCGGTGGCGTCGTGATATCTGCGGGGGGAGGGGTAGGCGATCTGTGTGTGGCTGCGGGCAGGCTGGGCATGATTTCGGCTTGGCCCGGCACGGGCATTGTCATCCGGACGACAGAGCTTGGTCCTGTGCGATGATAGCCTTGCACAGTGAAAAGTAACAGCGACCGGCGGCGCGCGGCTCATCCTGAGGGCCAATACCCGCACAGCCGGCGCATGCGGAGACTACGGCAATGCCAAGCGATTTCGACACCGGCCTGGGCAAGAACCCGGCCAATCACGTTCCCCTCACACCCATCGATTTCCTGGCGCGCGCCGCCAGTGTGTATGGCGACCGGCTGGCCATCGTGCACGGCCCGGTACGCCAGAACTGGCGCGACACCTACGCGCGGGCACGGCGCCTGGCCAGCGGGCTGGCCAGCCTGGGCGTGGGCAAGGGCGATACCGTTGCGGCCTTGCTGCCCAATACGCCTGCCATGGTGGAGGCGCACTTTGGGGTGCCGATGGTGGGCGCGGTGCTCAATGCGCTGAATATCCGGCTTGATGCTTCCAACCTGATCTTCATGCTGCGCCATGGCGAAGCGCGGGTGCTGCTGGCCGATACCGAGTTTGCCGACCTGGCGCGGCAGATCGCCAACGAGATTCCCGGGCTGAAGGTGGTGGCGGTGCTGGACGCGCTCGGCCCGCAGGACGCCCCGGCCTTCGGTGAGACCGACTATGAGCGCCTGCTGGCCTCGGGCGACCCGGAGTTCGCCTGGCAGATGCCCGCTGACGAGTGGGATGCGATCGCGCTCAACTACACCTCGGGCACCACCGGCGACCCCAAGGGCGTCGTATACCACCATCGCGGCGCGGCCATCAACGCCATCTCCAACATCCTGGAGTGGGACCTGCCCAAGCATGCGGTGTACCTGTGGACGCTGCCGATGTTCCACTGCAACGGCTGGTGCTTCCCGTGGACCATTGCCGCGCGCGCCGGCGTCAACGTCTGCCTGCGCAAGTTCGAGCCCAAGCTGGTGTTCGACCTGATGCGCGACGAGGGCGTGACGCACTATTGCGCCGCGCCGATCGTGCATACCGCGCTGGTCAACGCCCCGCCGGCCTGGCGCGAAGGCCTGCGCGGCCCGGTGCGCGGCATGGTCGCGGGTGCGCCGCCGCCCGCCGCGGTGCTGGCGCAGATGGAGGCCATGGGCTTCGCGTTGACCCACGTCTATGGCCTGACCGAAACCTACGGCCCCGCCGCGGTATGCGCCGAGCAGGACGACTGGGCCGGCCTGTCGCAAGAGGACCGCGCCACCAAGAAGGCAAGGCAGGGCGTGCGCTACCACCTGCAGACGGAGGTGGCCGTGCTGGACCCGGACACCATGCAACCGGTGGCCTCGGACGGCGAGGAAATCGGCGAGATCATGTTCCGCGGCAACATCTGCATGAAGGGCTACCTCAAGAACGAGAAGGCCACGCGCGAGGCGTTTGCCGGCGGCTGGTTCCATACCGGCGACCTGGGTGTGTGCACGCCGGACGGCTACGTCAAGATCAAGGACCGCAGCAAGGACATCATCATCTCCGGTGGCGAGAATATCTCCAGCGTGGAAGTGGAAGACGCGATCTATCGCCATCCCGCCGTGCTGGCCGTGGCGGTGGTGGCCCAGCCGGATGTGAAATGGGGCGAGACGCCCTGCGCGTTCGTGGAGCTGAAGGACGGCGCCAGCGCCACGGCCGAGGAACTGATCGCCCATTGCCGCACCCTGCTGGCGGGCTTCAAGGTGCCCAAGGCGGTGTACTTCGGGCCGTTGCCCAAGACATCGACGGGCAAGATCCAGAAGTTCGAGTTGCGCAAGAAGGTCAAGTCGGATGCTGCGATCGACGTGTAAGGGCTTTGTCCGAAGTCGCCAGATACGCCAGAGCCGTCTGCAATGAAGGCGGCTGTCACTTTCTCTCTCCGTACGGAGGGGAGGTTTAGCTGGGGCCACGGGAAGCGAAGCCAATCTGAATCATTAGGAGCCTGGCCCCACGGTTTTTTCCGGCATACCTCGCTTAATCCAGTCCTCGTATTCCAGGAAGTTGTGTGTATCAATGACCCATACAACTAGGAGGGTATTAATGGCCGCTAGCAGCGTAATCCCCCAAAGCGCTGGACGACTCACACGAAATATCAAGGAAAGAAATATTGAGCAGATTGAGAGGGCATCCAAATAATGAGGGGTTAGGCTGACATGATTGACGTCAATTTGAAAAACGCGATGTGCAAGAAACATCAACGATATGATGGTCGGGGACGCAGCAATAGCAACAAATATATTTTTCATGGGGTTGGCTCAAATGATTGGGATGGATAGCGGGAGCCATTCCCGAATCTTCCGTTCTGCCCTCTGTGAAATGGAAAAAGATAAACGTTCTCGGAATCGGAGTATATTCTAGAATATTTGTCCGGTCTGTTTGAAAAATCGGAGAATGCTGGTTGTCCGGTTGTCTTGACCTTCTGCGTATCGGAAAAAGCTGCGCTGGCGTCCATTCTCTGCGCTCGCCAGTCCGCGATGTATTACAACCATAGAGGACTAGTTCGCCCGTTTTTCGCCACGGCAATACCGGCAGTCGCATCTACTCGGCTTTATCGAGGGTGCCATCGCCTGTGCCAGGTATGGCGGCGAATTCAAGGCCGCTACTCTCGCCGCCCGGTTTGCTTGCGTGCGTGAATAAGTGACCTTCGGCGATAACACGTCCGTCCTGATTGGCGACACTGGCTATGCGATCCCAGGCGGCAAGAAAATCGGCTTCTGTTAGCACTTCTATTGCAATGTAGGTATCTTTTGATTGATCCCATTTGCTAGAATTTCTTATTTCTCGTTCTTTGGTTTCGGCTGCCTTTTTGAAGGAATGGTATTTGTCATAGTAATATATGGAAAAATATAAAAGTGGTGGCCTGACGGGAGCTTTGATGGGGTTTCGATCTTGCGCTGGCGTCATTTTTCCATTTTTTACTGAAATTGCTTCGTTTCCCATTTTTTCCCTAGAAAATTTCCAGTCGTACGGCTTCTGCGCTATCGCTTCCGATTCGCTGCGTAAACCCATGAGAGTCCGTGCGGCCATCGATCCCCCCACCTGAATACGTGAGGCGATAACGCCGATTGGCAAGTGGCTCGCCCGTTTCCTCGTCCTCGATCAGAAAGTGCTGGTCGTAAGCAAAAGGACTGGAGGTGGAATCGTCATAACCAAAGGCGCTAAATGTATCGCTGGCATACTCGCTGCCAGCCATGTCATCGCACCAGCTATTGCCGGAAAGGGTCGCCACGATTCGCGGAGGCCTTGCGCACTTGCACAGCACCATGTCACCGTCTGCGGCTGTTTCGCCCATGAAATTGATTCGACGAGGGCCGCCTGTTTTTGCGATTCTGCCAATGCTCTTACAAGCCTCACAATAGGCATCCCCGCCAATGAGCGCGACCTGATGGCCGCTCCCGAAGGTGCAGACTCGTCCGGCATACGGGAGAATCCTGCCGCCGGTCGAGAGAGCATCACCTACACAAGCAACTCTGCGTTCCACGGTTAAGCCCCTGCGCTTTGATATGACGGATCAAGCAGGCCGAAAATGGGCTCGCCGTCGAGTTCATGACATTCCAATGGCGTGATAGGGCTGGACACTATGGTGTCGCCATTGCTCAGAGGGCTCCCGACAATCGCAACGGGCATGTCTTCTACCTTCATAGCGCTGCCAGCGCCCGCGACAATCACCGCGGTACTGCCGTCTGGATACCGAAATACAGCGCTGAGTGATCGGATTTTCGAGCTGTCGCGGTGGAATCAGGCAGACCAGGACAAGGTGATTCTGTGGTTCGGTCACACGTCTGGCAATACGCGGCAATCACTACGCGATGGGTTGACCAGAATCCGTGACATTATGGGAAGCTTGCGTGAAAGGAACTTTGACCGCCATTCAGAAGAGGGACTCCGGCGCGTGGGGTGTGTACCGCGTGCCCGCGATGGGGAGATTGAAGCTACCGCGAGTGTTTGCAAGCCGGATGGCACTTACCCCATTTTTGTCGGCCCAAAATTCTGCCGTCTGGATCACGAGCAGAATAGCCCAGAGGGAATCCCCTTCGATAAGGATAGTAAGCTAACAGTACTCATTCATGAGGTTTCACATTTCCCGGAGGCGATGAACTCTGAAGGCAAGTGGTACAGCATTCTCCTGTCAAGGCTTCGGGCCAAAGCGCGCAATCAGTTTTGCATCGTCAATGCAGATAACATCGCATACTACGTGACGAACATCCCAAATTGGAGCTACAGGCCGCCAGCATGGAGACCGTGATGAAAAAGCTGCTCGTTGCATTCGTATTGCTCTGTGTGTTGCCTGCCTATGCCTGCCGGCCTGCATTCTTGACGCACGAACCCATTTTCGAGCGTGGGGCGGCGAAGCTCTCCGCTCCCGAAATTGCTCGGCTGGCCGCGTGGCGCAGTGATACGCGGCAAGCGTTTCCCGCGGGCTTTGACGTATTCATGTCGCTCTGGCAGAACGAGAGCGCCGGAATCTCCAGGAAGCTTGCCGAAGCGCGTGCACGTTGGCTTGCCGATCTGCTTGAGCACATGGATGTCAACGGCGCGGACATTCACCAGCCAGAGATTCGCGACATCGACAACCACTACGCTCCATCAGCGGATGCCGCCACGTTCCTGAACACCGTTACGATAGCTGTAAACCCGCGATGCCCGCACGCATGTTGCGACAAAGCGAGTCGGTGAGTTGTTCTCCGTGCCTACGTGGCCGTGTCCCCTGGTGCGGGGGCGCCCTGGGCCGGCTACCCACCTGCAGGCAGTGTCCCTGACGCTCTCTAAATAACCTCAGACAAGGCCTTGGCGAAGGCAGGGAGAAAACCGGCCATGCCGCGGTCTCAGGCGCGCAAATAGCCTTCGGCCAGCGCCACCCAGCACGCAGCGCCAAGCGGAATCAGCTGGTCGTTGAAATCATATCCGTCGTTGTGCACCGAGCAGCCCACCCATTCG
Source organism: Cupriavidus sp. 05L411 (assembly GCF_056398045.1). Lineage (NCBI taxonomy): Bacteria > Pseudomonadati > Pseudomonadota > Betaproteobacteria > Burkholderiales > Burkholderiaceae > Cupriavidus > Cupriavidus sp. 05L411. The sequence continues at coordinate 171,553 of NZ_JBFTOQ010000001.1, forward strand.
CCGGTGCCATTGCCCAGCGCAAAATAGCAGCCCGGCGTCCTCTCCAGCATCCACGCGAAATCCTCGCTGCCCATCTGCATCGACGGCGACACCTGGATGACCTTGTCGCTGCCCAGCACGCTGGCCACGGCCTGCCGTGCGATGGCGGTTTCTTCCACGGTATTGCAGATCGCGGGCGCCAGGCGTTCATAGGCGATGTCTGCCGTCACGCCGCACGAGGCGGCCTGGTGCGTCACCACCTCGCGGATGCGGGTCTCAAGCAGGTCTCGCACCTGCGCCACGGTGGCGCGCACGCTCAGCTTCAGCGTTGCGGTCTCCGGGATGATGTTGTAGGTGCTGCCGGCCTGCATCTCGCCCACGCTGATCACAGCGGCGTCGACCGGTGCCACATTGCGCGCCACGATGCCTTGCAGCGCCACCACGGTCGATGCGAGGGCCAGCGTGGGATCGGTGGCGCGGTGGGGCATGGCGCCATGGCCGCCCTTGCCGCGGAACGTGATCGTGGCGCGGTCCGAGGAGCCGCCCATCGGGCCGCTTTGCACGACCGCCATGCCCACCGGCAGGCCGGGCGCATTGTGAAAGGCGTAGATCGCATCGCAGGGGAAGCGCTCGAACAGGCCGTCGTTCATCATGGCCAGCGCGCCGGTCATGCCTTCCTCGTCGGGCTGGAAGATCAGGTTGAGGGTGCCGTCGAAGTGGCGCGTGGCGGCCAGGTACTCGGCCGCGGCCAGCAGCGTGACGGTGTGGCCGTCATGGCCGCAGGCGTGCATGCGTCCTGCTACCTGGCTGGCATAGGGCAGGCCGGTGCGCTCCTGCAGCGGCAGCGCGTCCATGTCGGCGCGGATGCCGATGGTGCGCGCGCCGTTGCCCACCTTTAGTTGCGCCACCAGCCCGTGGCCGCCCACGGTGTGCACGCTATAGCCCCACTCGCGCAGCAGCGCGGCGGCCATCTCGGCGGTGCGTGGCACGTCGGCGCCAAGCTCCGGGTGGGCGTGGATGCGGTGGCGCAGTTCGGCGAAGCGCTCGGCGGATTCGGTCAGTGCCGGCGGGATGTTTCCTGGGTGCTTGGTCATGGCTGCAGGGTGTGTGTCGTGATGTCGGACGGGTTGGGTTTTGCGCCGCGGGTCAGTCGCGCCCAGGGTGGCTGGGGAACAGCGCCAGCGCGGTCAGGCTGATGCAGGAGGCCGCGATCAGGTATCCGGCAGGCGCCATGTTGCTGCCCGTGGCGCTGATCAGCCAGGTCACGATCAGCGGGGCGAAGCCGCCGAACACGGTCACGCCAAAACTGTACATCACTGACATGCCGGTGGCGCGTTGGTGGCGCGGCAGCGCTTCCATCATCAGGGCGGCCCCCGCGCCGCTGCCGACCGAGCCCAGGGACACGGCCCCGCCGATCAGCGCCATGGTGAGCGCCAGGCTGGGGCCTGCGGAGAGCAGCGTGAAGTTGGGATAGACCAGCGCCAGCGAAGTCAGCCCTCCCGCAAACAGCAGGGGCTTGCGGCTCGGCAGCCGGTCGGCCAGCAGGCCGAACAAGGGCGCCATCACCAGCATGGCAGCGCCTGCCGTGCATGCCGCCAGGAAGGCGGTGACAGATGGCATATGCAGAGCGCTCACCAGGTAAGTGGGCATGTAGAACACCATGATGTACATGGATGCGGTGCTGCCGGTCATCAGCAATGTGCCCAGCAGCAGCGTGCGGCCATGCTCGCGAAACACCTTGCCCACGCCGCCATGCGTGCTGCCGCCTTCGTGGGTTTCTTGCAGGTGCCGGCGGATATACATGCCAACCGGCGCAATCAGCAGGCCAAGCATGAACGGCAGGCGCCAGCCCCACGCAAGCATGGCGTCGGGGCTGAGCAAGGCCGATACCGCAGCACCGGTCAGCGCGCCCAGCAGCGCGGCACCGCCTTGCGTGGCGGCTTGCCAGCTGACCAGGAAACAACGGTTGCGCTTGCTGGCGGACTCAAGCAGCAGGGCCGATGCGGCGCCGATTTCCCCGCCAGCCGACAAGCCTTGCAGCAGCCGGCCGACGACCACCAGCACGGTGGCGGCCACGCCGATGCTGGCATGAGTGGGCGTGAAGGCGATCAGCGCTGTGCCTGCCGTCATCAGCACGATGGTGAGCGTAAGCGCCGCCTTGCGGCCGCGCTGGTCGGCCAGGTTGCCGATCAGCGCGGCGCCCAGGGGACGCATCACGAAGCCGATACCAAAGGTGGCGAAAGACAGCAGCAACGATGCCAGCGGGCTGCTGGATGGGAAGAACAACTTGCCGATGGTGGCGGCAAAGAAGCTATAGACCGTGAAGTCATACATTTCCAGCCCGTTGCCGATGGCGGCGGCAACGATGGCGCGGCGCGAGTGCGGGCGGGCGGCAGTGGCGGGCACGGCGCCGGCCGGATGGCCTGGTGCGGTGTGGGCGATGGTCATGCTGTCCTCCTCGGGTGGGGTAGATGGGCAGCGGGTGCGGCGTGGCCCCGTTACTCTCGGTGTGGGGGCATGGTAGGGGCCGCGCGCTGGATAAGCACTTCGCTTTTTTTCATGGGTATGAGCATTGGGAATCAGGGGTCGGCCGCCGATTGGGCGCGCGGCGTCAGGCAATGGGCTTGTTTTCATTGCCCTTCGATTTGATTGTTACCCGTAACTAATTGATTGTTATGGGTTTTAATCGGGGGTGGGTTTGCGTCATGCCGGGCCAGCGCGTTGCCGGCGCATGCGGGGCCGCTCACTGGGCGGCGGGGTTGCCCGGTGGCGGGTAGTGGTCCGCCAGCGCTTGCAGCACGGCGTCGTGCAGGCGCGCCGCCGCCCATGTCAGCACATGCCGGTCGCGCGTGACCAGGGAGATGATGCGGTCGGGCACGGGCTCGGCGACCTCGATGAAATCCATCCGCTCGGTGATGTACTTGCTGCCAAGCGACTCGCTGGAAAGCAGGATCAGGGTGTCAACCTGCCAGCACAGGTCCAGCGCCAAGCCCATCGATGTGCATTCGACCACCCGGCCCGGCACCGCCAGGCCGTTGCCCGCGAACAACTGATGAAAAGGCGAGCTGGCATCGGACAGTGGGTCCAGCGCGAGCCAGTCCGCCTGCTGCAGCACGCGCACCGAGCGTGCCGCGCGCAGCGCATGCCCGCGCCGGGCACCGATCACGGTCGGCAGCCGGCACACCTGGGTGCAGTCCAGCCCGCGATCCAGCGGCAGCAACTGCGAGGTCACCGCGAAATCCATGGTGCCCTCGCGCAGGTGCTCCAGCAACTGCGCCGGACGCATTTCCAGCACCCGCAGCCGGGCGTTCGGGAACTCGCGGCGGAAGGTGCTCAGGCAGGCCGCCATCGGCCGCATCAGCGCCGTGACCGGCGTCACCCCCACGGTGATCTCGCTTTGCACCGTGCCTTTCATGTCTTCCAGGTCTTCGCGCGCGCGGCGCACATTCTCGCTGATCAGCCGCGCATGCGAGACCAGCCGCTGCCCATAGGGCGTGAGCTGCACGCCCTTGCTGGAGCGCACAAACAAGGTGGCGCCGACGCTGCTCTCCAGCTCCTTGATCGCCTTGCTCAGCGCGGGCTGCGTCAGGTGAAGGATGCGCGAGGCTTCCTGGATGCTGCCGGTTTCGGCAATGGCGGCCAGGGCGCGCAGCTGGTTGAGCTTCATGTGGTGGCCTGCTGGATCGTGGGCGGACATGTTAATGGCAAAGCGGGCGGCGCGAAAGGATGGGAGCCTGGTGCCGTGATCCGCGTGCGAGGTGGCCTTGGGGTGGCCTTTGGGGTGGTCTTGAGGTGGCTTTCAGCCGGGCGCCGGAACCGTTGGCATGCTCCTTGCGCGGGGAACTGCATCCGGCTTGCGCTAGAATGGCAAGCCTAGCCACTGCAAGCAATCATGATGCGCTGCCATCCCGGCGTGCCTGATTCATCTTGCGTTAGTGCGTGCGCACCGATATTGTGCATCGGTGCACCGCCGACGAAGCTGCGCCGCAGTAGCCATCTTTTTCTCGCAGCGCTTCGTCTGCCTTACTCTCAATATCCCATGCAGCTTGACGACACCAACCCGCAAAACTCCTTCCTGAACACCACGCGCAAAGAGCGCAAGCGTGTGCAGGTGTACTTGGTCAGCGGCATCCGGCTCGTCGGCTCCATCGAGTCCTTCGACGCATTCGTGGTGATGCTGAGCACGCCCGGCGGCATGCAGACCATCTACAAGCGCGCCATCTCGACGATCCAGCTGGATACCGGCACGCGTCCTCCCGGCGGCGGTGGCGGCGCACGTCCGCCCGGCGCAGGCCCGCGGACGCCGGGCTCGGGCCCCCGTCCGCCGCGTGTGTCTTCGGAAGGCAACGCCCAGGCACCCCTGGTGGTCACGCGCAAGCGCCGCGCCATGGCGCCAGGCGGTTCAGACGAGTAATGCTGGCTGTCCTGGCCGGGCGGGGCGGCCTGCTACGTTCCGCCTGACCCGCCCATTGCCGGAACTATTGTGTGCCGTCGCGCAGCGCGCCGCGCGCCGCCGCCAAGCAGCATGCCGGCTCTTTCCCTTCTGCCTTCCTTCCGCTAAGAACGCGTGCTGCATCCATGCGCCTTAGCGGCGCGTCCCCGGTCGAAAACAGATGGCTCGCGCTGTGCGCAATGGCCACGGCAGCGCAGGCGTAGCCGTGCGGTGTCTGTCAATTGTGCCAATTGCGTCCCGGCCGGGAGGCCGGGGCCTTGCGAAAGGCGGTGAGACCGCCTTGCGTCAGTTGCCGGCGGTTGCTGTCAGTTGCCGACGCCGAGCAGCTCGACTTCAAAGTTCAGCGTGGCGTTCGGCGGGATCGTGCCGGGCACGCCGCGCGCGCCATAGGCGGTCGGGCCCGGGCACACCAGCTTGGCCTTGCCGCCAACCTGCATCTTCTGCACGCCTTCCGTCCAGCAGGGAATGACGCGGTTCAGCGGGAACGAGATCGGCTGGCCGCGCTTGTAGGAGCTGTCGAACTCGGTCCCGTCGGTGAGCGTGCCGCGGTAGTGCACCTTGACCACATCGGAGGCCTTCGGCGTGGCGCCGGTGCCCTTGACAATGGTCTGGATGGACATGCCGGACGGCAGGGTTTCCGCGGCCGGGGCGGCAGCGTGGGCGATGGACGCCATGCCCAGTGCGGCGAGTAGCAGTGCAATCTTCTTCATGTGTGTGCTGGCAGAGTGGAGGGGGAAATTGGCCGGTCGCGCCGGCCCGAAAAGCAGCATCTTAAACCGGGAATGGGATCCCTCCGGGTTTGTCCGCCGCCGCCGACCTGGCCGCCAGGCCTGCCAAGCCACTCAATGGCAAGGCACCACGGCACCACGGCATCAAGGCATGACAGGCGGCCGGTAAGGCAGCGTCGAAGCAAAGGCCCACAGCATGAACAGCACAAGCGGCGCGTGGACCAGCAACTGGGTGAAAGTAAATCCGACCACGTCCTTGGCCCGGATCCCCAGCACACCCAGCAGCGGCAGCATCCAGAACGGGTTGATCAGGTTGGGCAGCGCCTCGGCGGCGTTGTACACCTGAACCGCCCAGCCCAGGTGGACTTGCAGTTCATTGGCAGCCTGCATCACGTAAGGCGCCTCGATGACCCATTTGCCGCCACCCGATGGCACGAAGAAGCCCAGCACGGCGGAATAGACGCCCATCACCGCGGAGAACGATTCCTTGGTGGCGACCGAGACGAAAGCCGATGCCAGGTGGTGCGACAACGTCTTGCCATCCATGCCGGCCGCCTTGGTGAGGATGAACGCGATGCCGCCGTACGGCGGAAACTGGATCAGCACCCCCGCGGTGGATGGCACGGATCTGGCCACGGCGCGCAGGAAGCGCTTCGGACGCCAGTTCAGCAGCATTCCCAGCATCAGGAACAGGAAGTTGTAGGTGTTGAGGTTGGAGATCGCGAGGATCGGGTCCTTGGTGGTGAACTCATGCACCAGCCAACCGGCGCCGAGGGCGACGATCAGCAGGGTCAGCAAGGGGCTGTACTCCAGCCATTCGCCGGGGCGCGTGGGGCGGCCAATGCCATCGCCGGCATCGTCGATTTCCACGCCCATGTCCTGCGCGGTGCGCGCACGCTCGCCCGCCGGCGCTGAAAAATACGCTACCAGCAAGGAAGCGATGATCAGCACGGCCGTCATCGCCATCGATTGCCACAGGAAAATGGTCTGCGAAAACGGAATCACGCCGGTGATATCCAGCAGCGACTTGGGCAGGCTGGCGGGGTTGGCCTGCAACTGCGCAGCGGACGAACTTAAGCCCAGTGCCCAGGTGGCACCCATCCCCAGGTAGGCGGCGGCGCTGGCTGCGCGATAGTCCACGCGCAGCCCGGTGCGTCGTGCAATGGCCCGCACCAGCAGCCCGCTGAAGATCAGGCTGATGGCCCAGTTGAGCAGGGAGGTCAGCAGGCTGACCAGCGCGACAAAGGCGATGGCGCCGCGTGCTGTGCGCGGCAGGGCGGCTAGCCGCTCGATCAGCAGGCAAGCCGGGGGCGAGGCCGCCACGACATAGCCCGAGATGGCCACCACCGCCATCTGCATGGTGAACGGGATCAGGCTCCAGAAGCCGTCGCCAAATGCGCGGGCCACGCCTTGCGCGGGCGCGCCGATGGCCATCGCGCCAAGCGCCACGACGATCACCGCGATGGCGGCGAAGATATACGAGTCGGGGAACCAGCGCTCGGACCAGTCGGTGACCTTGACGGCCAGGCGCTCCAGTCCGCCGCGGCCCGGGTGGTCCGGGTGTTCAGGCTGGTCCGTTGTGTCCAGGGATAGGGGGGTGCTTTTCATGCTTGTCTCCTTGCATTGCCATGGCTTTCTGCGCGCGGCGTGGTGTGCGGCGAGCCTTCGAATCCTTCGTAGGCCATGACGGCGGCCGCGAGGTCTTCCAGCGCGGTGCCGACGGCCTTGAAGAGGGTGATCTCCGTGTCATCCGCGCGGCCGGGATGGCGCTGCTGGCACAGGTCCGCGAGCGTGGCCCGGATGTCGGCGGCCTTGAGCACGCCAGCTTCGATGGGGTGGAGCAGGTCGCCGGCCTTGAGCACGGCTTCGCTGGTATCGACGAAGACGGAGGTTGACTCGAAGCAGCCGTCGTCGGCCTCGCGCATGGCCGGCGTGAAGCCGCCGATCAGGTCCAGGTGGGTGCCGGGCCTGAGCCACGCGCGCTGCACGAGCGGCGAGGTGGAGAGCGTGGCCGAGGTCACGATGTCAGCGTCTTCGCAGGCGGCGGCGATCGTCGGGACAAAGCGCGCCTCGAAGCCGTCGGCCAGCAGTCTTGCCGCCAGCGCTTCGCCTTGGCTCGCGTTGATATCCCAGACGGCAACGCGCTGGATCGGCCTGATGGTGCGATAGGCATGGGGCAGCAGGCTGGCAACGCGGCCCGCGCCGAGCACCAGCATCGACGAAGCATCATGGCGGCTCAGGTAAGAGGCCGCCAGCGCCGACGCGGCGGCGGTGCGCCTGGACGTGATCTCGTTGCCATCGATCATGGCCAGCGGCTTGCCGGTGCACGCATCGTGCAGCAGGTAGGTCGAGTACAAGCCCGGCAGCCCGGACAGCGTATTGCCCGGGTAGATGGTCACGGTCTTCACGCCGAGATAGGCGCCGGCCTGCCACGAGGGCATCAGCAGCATCGTCCCCGGCGCCGCGCCGTGCGGATCGATGACATGGCTGTGGCGCTGGGGGACCTCGCAGCCGCGGATAAACGCGTCGCGCAGGGCGGGCACGAGTTTGGCGAACGGCAGCAGCGCGCGGGTGGTGTCGGAGTCGAGTATCAGCATGTTGGCTTGGGTGGGGTTGAAAAAAGGGCGGCGGCGGGCGCGATCACGCGTTCAGCACGATGTCGCTGGCGGGCACGGCCTGGCACGCCAGGCACATGCCGGCATCCTCGGGCTCCTCGCCATGCAGGTGCCGGATGCGGCCCGACACGACCGAAACCGCGCAGCTCTCGCACTGGCCGACCCGGCAGCCGCTGGGCAGTGCCAGGCCGAGTTTTTCAGCGAAGCCCAGCAGGGGGCCGTCCGCCGAGCGCCAGGTGCCGATGGTGCCGGACCTGGCGAACACCACATTGAACTGCTGGCCTGGCCCGGCCGCCACGCGCTCGGGCGAGCGGAACACTTCGCGCAAGATGTCGGCGCGCGGCACGCCACGCTCGGCGAGCGCATTGGCGAAGGCGGTCATCATTGGCGCGGGGCCGCACATATAGACGAGCGGGCGCTGGCCGAGCAGTCCGGCGGGGACATGCTCGGCGCTGACGCGTCCGGCCACGTCGTAGTCGACGCCGGGCACGTCGCCTTGCGCGGGACGGTCGTAGAAGTTGACGACCTCCAGCGTCGGCAGGGTGTGCCGCAGCGCCCGGATGCGTGACCGGAACGCATGGGCCAGGCCGTTCTGGTTCGCGTACAACAGCAGCATCCTTGGCGGATCGGCGAGCCCGGCCAGCGATTCGAGCAGGCAGATAAACGGCGTGATGCCGATCCCGCCGGCCAGCAGCACCAGCGGGCGCCGGGTGCGCACCGGCATGACAAAGGTGCCGGACGGCGCGCGCAGCGAGACGATGTCGCCAACCGCAAGGCACAGGTTGATATGCGACGAAGCGCGCCCGAACACGGCCTCGCCGGTATCGGTCAGGCCCGCGGCGCGGCGCACGGAGATCGAGTAGCCGCGCCGCGCCGGCAAGACGGCGGGGCCGGTCAGCGAATACGAGCGCACGATCTCTTCGCCGGCGGGCGGCACGGTGAGCTTGATCGTCACATGCTGGCCCGGCAGGAAGTCCGGCAAGCCGCCACCATCCAGGGGCTCCAGGCATACCGACATGACCTCGCGCGCTTCCTTCGCCAGGCTCGCGACGCGAAAGGCGCGATAGCCGTCCCACCGGCGGCGCGTTACGTCGAAAGCCGGATCGGGCTCGACGTTGCAGCGGTAGGCCCGCAGCGGCACGGAGCCGCTGACCGGATCGATGCTGTCCGCGGCGATCAAGCCGTTGTAGTTGCTGTTGTTCTCGCCCGTGACGCCGAGCGCGGTCTGCGCAAGCGCATCGCAGCGCTGCCACCAGCCAAACTCGCCGACCACCACGCGGGGATGCAGGCCTTCCCGGACCTTGGCGATAAACCTTGCGCTGCCGATGGACGTGGTCACCCGGATCGCATCGCCGCTGGCAATCCCGCGCGCGGCCGCCAGCGCGGCCGGAATTTCCGCTTCGGGTTGCAGTGCGCGGCGCCGCAGCGAGGGCAGCCCGCGATGCTGGCTGTGGCAGTAGTAGCCGCTTTTGGCCGAGGTCAGGACGAAAGGATAGGCGCCGCCGGCAGTGTCGTCCGCTTCTTCGGGGCACTGGCCGGCGCGTGGCAGTGGCGGATAGCCGTGACGCAGCAGCTGTTCCGAGTACAACTCCACCAGCCCCGTTTGCGTATGGAAGGCGCGCTCACGCGGCCGGCCCGCATACTTGCGCTCCACGTCGGCAACGGGCACGCGGATGCCTTCCGGCTGCTCGCGCAGCCTGTCCACCGTCAACCCCGAAGGGGCGAGCATATGATTCCATCCCGCCTCCAGGCTGCCGCCAAAGAACGCCTGCCCCATGCCCAGCCTGACGGCGAGATCGAACACGATGTCGTTGTCCGAGCGCGACTCGCCGCGCGGCGACACCATGCGCTGGCGCAACTGCACCAGTTGCTCGGCCTCGGCGGAGATCTCGAAACCGATGCGCAGTCCCTCGCGCTCCCACGGCGTGTTGACCGGCAGCAGGATATCGGCGTAGCGGGAACTGGGGGTTTCGAATAAATCGCAATGGACATAGAAGTCCAGGCTGCGCAGCGCGCGCTCGCCGTCTTCCACATCGGCTTGCGAGAGCAGGGGATTGGTGCCGAATGCCATCAGCGTGCGCACGGCGTAGGGCTGCGCGTGCAGGATCGCCCGGTAAAGGTCGCGCGCGGTGACCCATCCCTGCGCGGGCGGCCCGAGCGGCCTCGCGTCATAGCCCAGCGCCTTGCTCTTCTGCGCCGGCGGCAGCAGGTCGAAGCTGCTGACCGGGTTGTACGGGGGCTTTTGAAAGATCCGGTTGCCTCCCGGCTTGTCGAAACTGCCGGTCAAGGCATAGAGGCAGGCGATTGCCCGGTCCGTCTGGGTTGCGTTGTCATGCTGGCCAACGCCAGACCAGGCGTGATAGGCCACGCGCCTGGCCGAGCCGAACAGGCTTGCCGCATGGCGGATATCCGCCTGCGCCACCCAGGTGAGCCGCGCGGCTACGTCGACGGGGTAACGGGCGCATTCGCCGGCATACAGGTCGAAGGCGGGACGGCAAGCGAGCGTGGCCGTGGCTGTGGCGTGGCCCACTTCGAATGTGCCTCTTAGCGCGACATGCTCGAAATCCCGCCCGGCCAGCGCCGACGACGGCCGGGCTTGTCCGGCATGGGCGTCCCAGACCAGGTAGGCATCGCCATCGGCCAGCCCCAGGTCGCGGCCCCGCAGGAAGCGCGCGTTGTCGCAGCGCACCAGCAAGGGGCCATTGGTCCATTGCCGCACGAAGGCCAGGTCGAACGCATTGGCTTCGATCAGCAGGTTGGCGATCGCCATGGCGAGCACGGCGTCCGTGCCTGGCCGCACGCGCAGCCATTGCTCCGCCTGGCCTGCCAGCGCTGTCTCCCTGGGGTCCACCACCAGCAGCTTGGCGCCGGCGGCCCTGCCAGCGCCAATCGCTTCGGCTTGCGACAGCCAGGTGTTGGTCGGGTTATGGCCCCACAACACGATGAGTTCGGCGTTGCGGTAATCGGCGGTCGGCATGCCGCAGCCGAAGGTGAAGGCGTGCGCATAGTCCTTGTGCCAGTTGCAGATTTCCGTGGCGTAGCAGGTGTTGGGACTGCCAAAGAGCCGGATAAGCCGCTCGATCCAGTCGATGCTGTCGGACAGCGGCGTGCCGCTCGGCGTGGTGACGGCAAAGGCGACCGATTCGGCGCCGCCCTCGCGCCTGGCCTGGAGCAGGCGCTGCGCAACCTCGGCCAGGGCCTGCTCCCAGCTGATGCGCTGCCAGCCGGGATCCGCATCGGTCTTGGGGGTGGTCCGCCGCATCGGATACAGCACGCGGTCAGCGCTATGGACCAGTTCCGGCGCGGATTTTCCCTTCATGCACATGGCCTTGCCCGTGGGGTGCGCGGTGTCGGGGCGCACTGCGATCAGCGCATCGTTTGCCACCACGTTCACCGTGCCGCATCGGGAGCGGCACAACGTGCAGTAGCCGCGCTTGTCTTCCTGAATCATGGTTGTCACCGCATCTTGTCTCCTGACCGGATGCTAGCTAGCATGAGGAAGTATTTCTAATTCATAATTTCGACATAGCAATATCGGAAGAATCGATGCTTCCCACTTTGAAACAACTGCAGCATTTCGTGGCCATCGCCGAGACAGGACAGGTGTCGCGTGCGGCGCTTCGTTGCCATGTGTCGCAGTCGTCCATGACGGCCTCCCTGAAGAGCCTGGAGGAAGCGGTAGGCGTGCAGTTGTTCACCCGGCACGCCAGCGGCGTGCGCCTCACCGAAGCCGGTACGCGTTTCCTGCGGCATGCGCAGCAGATCGAGGACGCCGTGCTGGATGCGGTGGAAGCGGTCAGCGTGGCGCCGGTAGACATCGCGGGCACGGTGCGCCTGGGTGTGACCGAAACCATCACGGCCTATGTGCTGCCCGGCTTGCTGGAGTCCATCGAGAGAAAGTTCCCCCGGCTGCGGCTTGAGTTGCTGGAGCGGGAACGGCATGACATCGAGCGAGGCATCCTGCGTGGCGAGATCGATATTGCCCTGCTGCTGGTTTCGAACCTGCCTGGGCTCGACCATGTCACTTGCGAAACGCTGCTGCGCTCGCCAAGGCAGCTATGGGGCCATCCCGAGCATCCGCTGATGATGGCGGACCGCATCGGCCTGGCGGACGTGGCGCGGCATGACTACATCCTGCTCGACATGGACGAGCACATTGCCACGGTTGGCAAGTACTGGGGGCAATATGGACTGGCGCCCCAGGTCCGCTACCAGAGCTGCTCGATCGAGGCGGTCCGCAGCTTGGTGGCGGCCGGGCGCGGCATCGCCATCCTGTCCGATCTGGTCTACCGGCCGTGGTCGCTGGAGGGGCAGCGCATCGTGCGGCGCGGGATTGCCGACAAGGTGCCGTCGATGGATGTGGGGCTGGTATGGAAGCGGGCGCCCGCCACCCCGGGCAATGTGGTGGCGCTGGCGGACTACCTGCGCAGCGCGCTCAAGGGCAGCGAGAAAGCGCGCATGTGAGCCGGCGGGCCCATGCCAGGATCAGCGGCCGGCGCCGGATTCCCGAAGTCGCAAGGGCGGGCCCGGTTCGCCGGTCATCGCCGGCTCCCAGTCCTTGCGGAATATCCGTTGGAGTTCCTTTTCCGCAATGATCCCTTTGCTGCACAGGGGGCATTTGAGCACGGTCAGGAGGAAAGATGAACTTAGCTCGGGCGTATCTATCTCGAACGTTGCCACCGACAAATCAGATTTCCTGCAGCTTGGACATAGCATGATGGGAGCGAGGCAATGGCAGATCAGGGGGCACGAGCGAAGCATCGCTTGCGCTCGCCAGGTTCTTGCTGGCGCGGCGGGCAGCGGGTATCGCCATAGGAGCAGAATACGCAGCAGTCCCCGGCCTTGGGTTTCAGCACGGCGTTGCAGTGCCCGCACGTGTAGCACCACAGGCACGCGTCGGTGGGCATGTCCTCGACGCTCCGGTGTCCGCAATGTGGGCAGGTGATGGTCGACTGCAGTAGGGCGGCGCGCATCCCCTTTCCTTAAGGCCGGCTTGCACGTAGTCTAGGTGCGTACTCAGGTACGGAGTCAAGCGATGGAATTGACACTGACGATCGGGCAGGTGGCCAAGGCGGCGAATGTCGGCGTGGAAACGGTGCGTTACTACCACCGGTGCGGCCTCTTGCCGGTGCCAGAGCGAGCGCATGGCGGCATCCGGCAATATTCACGTGAAAGCCTGCAGCGGCTGAGCTTCATCCGCAGAGCCCAGGCGCTTGGATTCACGCTGGATGAAATCCGCGCCTTGTTGCAACTCAATGACGGCAGCACGTGCGGGACCGCGCGTGCGCTGGCTGAACGCAAGCTCCAGGCGGTGGAAGCGCGCCTGCGGGAGTTGCAGGCGCTGCGTACCGATTTGCACAGGTTGATCGGGCAATGCCACGCCAATGGCGGCACTGGCTCGTGCCCCTTGATTGCAACACTGTGCGCGTCCAGCTAGCCGTCCAGCCATGCGACGCCAGTAGCACCCGGCGGCAAACTTGGCTAGAGTGGGAACCTCATACAGTTCGCGTCAAGCATGAGGATACCCATGGAAGCCCAGCGCCTGCAGTTCCCGGGAAGTGATGGTCAGCAACTCTCCGCGCGGCTGGATTTGCCAGTTGGCCCGGTGCGCACCTTTGCCTTGTTCGCCCATTGCTTCACTTGCGGCAAGGACGTGCTGGCGGCGACGCGTATCGCGCAGGCGCTGACGGCACACGGCATCGCCGTGCTGCGCTTTGATTTCACCGGCCTTGGCGGCAGCGGCGGCGATTTCGCCAATACCAATTTCTCGTCCAACGTGGCCGACCTGCTGGCGGCGGCGGACTATCTGCGCCAGCACCACCGGGCGCCGGCCTTGCTGATTGGCCACAGCCTGGGCGGCGCGGCGGTGCTCAGCGCCGCGCACGGCATCCCCGAAGCCAAGGCGGTCGTCACCATCGCCGCGCCGAGCGATCCGAGCCATGTGGTCGGCCTGTTCGGCGACCAGGCCGCGCGCATCGAGGCCGATGGAGAGGCGGAGGTCCGGCTTGCCGGCCGTCCGTTCAAGATCAAGCGGCAGTTCATCGAAGACGTGGCCGAGCAGAAGCTGCTCGATAGCGTAGCCAAGCTGCGCAAGGCGCTGCTGGTCATGCATGCGCCGCAGGACGACACCGTCGGCATCGATAACGCCACGCAGATCTTCATTGCCGCCAAGCATCCCAAGAGCTTCGTCTCGCTCGACCGCGCCGATCACCTGCTCACGCGCAAGGCCGATGCTGTTTACGTGGCCAACACCATCGCGGCATGGAGCCAGCGCTATCTCGACATCGATGCCCTGGATGTGCCGGCCGCGGTGGCCGAGGAAGGGCTGGTGCGGGTGGAGGAAAGCCACGCCGGCAAGTACCAGGAGCGCATCACCGCCGGGCCTCATCACTTGCTGGCCGACGAGCCCGTTTCGTTTGGCGGCCTCAACGGTGGGCCCGCGCCTTACGACTTGCTGCTGGCGGGGCTGGGCGCCTGCACCGCCATGACCATGCGCATGTATGCCGATCGCAAGGGCTGGCCACTGGAGCACGTGGCCGTGACGCTGCGCCACGAGAAGATCCACGCGACCGATTGCGCGGAGTGCTCCACCACCGAAGGCAAGATCGACTGGATCGAGCGGGAGATCACCATGCGCGGCCCGCTGGACGAGGCGCAGCGCGCGGCGCTGCTGGAGATCGCCGACAAGTGCCCGGTCCACCGGACCCTGCATTCGGAGGTGGTGGTGCGCACCCATCTGGCGGAGACTGCCGCCGGGTAGGCCGCCGGCACGAACCGGAAGAGGCGGCCCTCGGGTTGTCCCTTCCGGTTTTTCTTGGGGCTTCTCAGAGGAAGGTTGTCTCGATCCTCGACGCACCCTTGAGGAACAACGTCACCGGCGTGCGCTCGCAGATCTGCGCGAGCCGCTCGCGCTCGGCCTCGCCCAGTTCCACGCCGCTAAGCCGGACTTCGCGCCGGATGAAGCGTGCCTCATCCTTGCCCTGGAAGACCGCCGTGACTTCCACATCGGCCACGGGCCACTGTTTCCTCTGCATATACATTTTCAGCGTGATGGCGGTGCAGGACACCAGCCCGGACAGCACGAAGGCAAAGGGCGGCGGGCCCTGGTCCGTGCCGCCCAGCCCGGCGGATTCGTCACCGACCAGTGCGTGGCTGCCAGCCTGCAGGTGCACCAGGTAGTTGGCATCGACCGAGCCGATCCGGGCGGTGGCTTGGGAGTTTGACATGGTATTTCCTGGGGTTGTTGGTGCAGAGGTTTGTGTGGATTATGCGGGTTGTGCTCAATATTATGCGGGCGCGCGCCGGAGGGAAAGGCTCTTCTCGGCATATTGCCCGCTTGTCATCGGCACAGGGGCCAGGGCACCGTACCCATCCGAGGTCCCCGGTGGCCAGGGCGCCTACACTGTAGCCATCACTTCAAGACCAGGGGCACGCATGGAAGCATCGCAAGTCTTGCCGTTGCTGCTGCATTTCGACCAGCATCTCGGCCCTGCCATCGCGCAATATGGCATCTTGGTCTACGGCATCCTGTTCGCCATCGTGTTCTGCGAGATCGGGCTGTTGCCGCTGTTCTTCCTGCCTGGCGATCCGCTGCTGTTCCTCTGTGGTGCGTTCTGCGCGGCGGGCACGCTCAAGCTATGGATCCTGCTGCCGGTGCTGCTCATCGCCGCGGTGGCCGGCAGCCTGCTGAACTACGCCATCGGCAAGGCCATCGGGGCCCGTGTGTTCACGGGCGGCTACCGATGGATCAACCGCGACGCACTGCGCAGGACGCATGACTTCTACCAGCGCCACGGCGGCCTGACTTTGCTGCTGTCCCCCTTCGTCGCCGTGGTGCGCACCTTTGCCC
Organism: Cupriavidus sp. 05L411; assembly: GCF_056398045.1. Taxonomy (NCBI): domain Bacteria; kingdom Pseudomonadati; phylum Pseudomonadota; class Betaproteobacteria; order Burkholderiales; family Burkholderiaceae; genus Cupriavidus; species Cupriavidus sp. 05L411. The sequence continues at coordinate 187,177 of NZ_JBFTOQ010000001.1, forward strand.
CGTTCGTCGCGGGCGTGTCCGCCATGTCCGCGACGCGCTTCGCGCTGGCCGCGAGTGCTGGCGCCACGGTGTGGGTGGTGTCGCTGCTGGCCGGCGGCTATCTCTTCGGCAATGTGCCGCTGGTGCGCGACCACATGAGCGCCATCGTCCTGCTTGGGCTTGCGCTTGGGCTGGGGTCGCTGGTGGTGGCGAGTGCGTGGCGGGCTGTGAGGGGGAGGCAGGGGGCGCGGGGGTGAGTCGTTTTCGGTTGGGTTCTTACACTGCGTCCCTCGATTCGCCCGCTTTGCTCGTGCTCCACAAGATGCACACCAGCAACAACACCTGCACCACCAGCCGGATACCCAGCAGGCTCGGCGGAATCTTCGGGAATAGCTCGGGGTGCTGCCACATGTAGACATTGGCCGGCGTGACCGCAAGCGTCAGCAGTGCCAGGCCGTATCCCGCCGCTCGCCGGGTGGGCAGCCACAGCACCCCCAGCGCGCCCAGCAGTTCGAACACGCCGCTCACCAGCACGGCGGGAGCAGGGTAGGGGATCGATGGAGGGACGATGCTGACGAACAATGGCGTCAGCATGAAGTGCCCGAGCCCGCCGAGGGTGAACCATACGAACACAAACAGCAGCCCGGCGCGTTTTGCTTTGCTCATGAACGTCCTTGTCGGTGCGCGTACGCAATCCGGAGGGTTTCATCCGGGGCAATCTCTGGCCGCGCCGCCGGCAGGGACGGCTCGCCAGCGATGGACCAACTGGCGTCGTCGGTCCGGTCGGGCACCCTGTGCTCCCCCACGTAGAAGGTGTCCAAGAAGGATACCTTGCGCTTTGCACCGTTTGAATGTTCCACCTGTTTCAATCCAGGGGCGGGGTCCCGGGGCCGAACGTGGGCACGGTCCTACATGGCCAAGTGCAAGCATCGCGCCCCGTAGCCAATGCGGCCCGGCGGGCCGGCAGCGAGGTCGGTCAGAGGCCACTTGGCGCAGGCGGCTGGCCAGGCAGGCCTCCCAATTCGAGATTGCTCTCCAACCTTCATCGTTTTGTCATCCGCACCACCCAGAATGCGCTCACTGTTGATGCAAGGAGTGTGGGATGACGCATGCGATTGAAGTGCGCGGCCTGTCCAAGTCGTTCCAGGCGGGACGCAAGGCGCTGGATAACGTGAGCCTTGCCGTTGCCCCTGGTGAAATGGTGGCGCTGCTGGGTGCCTCGGGCTCCGGCAAGTCCACGTTGCTGCGCCACGTGGCGGGGTTTATCGCTGCCGATGCGGGCGGCGCTGGCGAGGTGCTGGTCAATGGCCGGGCCATCCAGCAGGGCGGCCGGCTGGCGCGTGATGTGCGTGCGGCAAGGGCAGAGATCGGTTTTGTATTCCAGCAGTTCAACCTGGTGGGCCGCCTGCCGGTGATCACGAACGTGCTGACCGGCATGCTGCCGCGCGTGCCGCTGTGGCGCAGCCTGATCCGCTTCTTCCGTGTCGGCGAGATCGACGCAGGGCTCGAAGCGCTTGCCCAGGTTGGTATAGACGACTATGCCTTTCGGCGGGCATCCACCTTGTCGGGCGGCCAGCAGCAGCGCGCGGCCATTGCCCGCACGCTGGTGCAGAACGCGCGGGTGATCCTGGCCGATGAGCCGATCGCTTCGCTGGATCCGGAATCCGCGCGGCGCGTGATGGAGTTGCTGGCGCAGATCAACCGAGCGCGCCGCGTGGCGGTGGTGGTGTCGCTGCACCAGGTGGATGTGGCGATGCGCTATTGCCCGCGCGTGGTCGCGCTGCGCCATGGCAAGGCGGTCTACGACGGCCCGTCCGCCGCACTGACCCCGGCCATGTTGCGCGAGCTGTATGGCACGGAAGCCGCCGAGCTGCTGCCCGACGGCGCGGGGCTGGAGGTTGCCGCGCCCGCCATGCCGCACGGCGGCCTGGCGGCGGCCTGATTGACCCCGGATTTCTTCGTCATGTTTCCCGCAAGCACCCCCAACAAGGTTTTTCCTCGGAGTTCCCTCATGCTGCGCAGAACCCTTTTCGCCCTGATCGTCACGAGCGCCGCTGGCGCGCTCTCGCTGCCCGCCTTTGCCCAGGAAGGCAAGGTCCTCAACATGGGCTTTATCTCGACGGAAACCTCGTCCAACCTGAAGTCCGCCTGGCAGCCGGTGGTCGATGACCTGAGCAAGCAGCTGGGCGTGCAGGTCAAGCCGTTCTTCGCTTCCGACTACGCTGGCATCATCGAAGCCATGCGCTTCAACAAGGTGCAGATTGCCTGGTTCGGCAACAAGTCCGCCATCGAAGCGGTGGACCGCGCCAACGGCGAGGTGTTCGCCTCGGTGATCGACAAGGACGGCAACCCCGGCTACTGGTCGCTCCTGATCGTCAACAAGGATAGCAACCTCAAGACGCTGGATGACGTGCTCAAGCAAGGCAAGTCGCTGAGCTACGGCGCGGGCGATCCGAACTCCACCTCGGGCACTGCCGTGCCGGGCCACTACCTGTGGGGCGCCCACAAGATCGAGCCGAAGACCTTCTTCAAGACGGTGCGCGTGAGCAATCACGAAACCAACCTGCTGTCGGTGCTGAACAAGCAGGTCGACGTGGCGGTCAACAACACCGAGAACATGGAGCGTTACCGCATCAACACCGGCAAGAATGCCTATGACCAGGTGCGCGTGCTGTGGAAGTCGCCGCTGATCCCGGCGGATCCGCTGGTCTACCGCAAGGACCTGCCGGCCGATGTCAAGGCCAAGGTGCAGACCTTCTTCGTGAACTACGGCAAGGGTGCCGACGCCGCGCGCGAGAAGGAGAACCTTGCCAAGCTGACCTACCAGGGCTTCCGCGCGTCCAACGACAACCAGCTGGTGCCGATCCGCCAGATCGAGCTGGCCCGTGAGAAGACCAAGATCGAGTCCGACACCACGATGGCTGCGCCGGACAAGGAAAAGCGCCTTGCCGACCTGAGCAGCAAGCTGGCTGAGCTGGACAAGATCGCCGCCAGCGCGCAGTAACGCGCCCATCGTCGGCCCGCCCCAAAGCCGGGGCGGGCCGCACACCGTCGCCTCACCTTTGCTTTAGCCCGAGTATTCATGCATCCTTCCGCCAACCCCACCATGATCCCAGCCACTCCGCCTCGTGCCGTCCGTCCGCCGCGTGCCAGCCTGCCTGTCATGTTCGTCTGGGCGGTGGTGCTCGCCTTGCTGGTCATGTCGTGGCAGGGCGCCGACATGCGTCCGCTCGACCTGTGGCGGGACTCCGGCAACATGGCGAAATTCGCTGCCGACTTCTTCCCGCCCAGTTTCCGTGACTGGCGCATCTACCTGGACGAGATGCTGGTGACCGTGCAGATCGCGATCTGGGGGACCTTCCTGTCCATCGTGTTTGCCGTGCCGCTGGGGCTGGCGTGTTCCGCCAATATCGTGCCGGCCTGGGTCTACCAGCCGATGCGCCGCGTGATGGATGCCTGCCGCGCCATCAATGAGATGGTGTTCGCCATGCTGTTTATCGTGGCGGTGGGGCTGGGCCCCTTCGCCGGCGTGCTCGCGCTGTGGGTGCACACCACCGGCGTGCTCGCCAAGCTGTTCTCGGAAGCCGTGGAGGCCATCGACCCGCGCCCCGTCGAAGGCGTGCGCGCCACTGGTGCCAGCGCGCTGGAAGAGGTGGTCTACGGCGTGATCCCGCAGGTGCTGCCGCTGTGGATCTCCTATGCGCTGTACCGCTTCGAATCCAATGTGCGCTCGGCCACGGTGCTTGGCATCGTCGGCGCGGGCGGCATCGGCACCGTGCTGTGGGAGATCATCCGCAGCTTCCAGTATGCCGAGACCTGCGCGGTGATCATCATCATCGTTGGCTTTGTCACGGTCGTCGATTTGCTGTCCGCCCGGATCCGCAAGGCGCTGGTTTGACAGCGGCCTCAAGCCGCCTCAAGCTGCCTCACGACACCAGCCCGCACACACAAATCATCATGACGATCCTCAGGCGCATCGAAATCCTCTTTTCCGGCCACGGTACCGCCTTCTACGGCGGCGAGGCCATCACCCAGACCGAACATGCGCTGCAGTGCGCGCAGCTGGCCGAGCAGGCCGGCGCCCCTGAGCCGCTGATCGTTGCCAGCCTGCTGCACGACCTCGGCCACCTTGTGATGTCCGAGGACAGCACCATCGATCTGCGCCACCAGGAAGTCGGCGCAGACCTGCTCGCGGTCGGGTTTGGGCCGGAGGTGACCGAGCCGGTGCGCATGCATGTGGCCGCCAAGCGCTACCTGTGCGCTACCGAGCCGGGCTACCAGGCCACCCTGTCGCCTGCCTCGCAACACAGCCTGGCACTGCAGGGCGGCCCCTTTGGCGCCACCCAGGCGGAGGCGTTCGTCGCCCATCCCCACGGGCCGGCAGCTGTGCGCCTGCGCCGCTACGACGACCTGGCCAAGGTCGTCGGCCTTGTCACGCCGCCGCTGGAACACTACCTGCCGATGGTGGCGCGCTGCCTGCGCCGCGCGCCCTGACCGGCATCGCACCTAAGCAATCTCACTCGAAACCGATATCCGCATGGACCTGCCAGAAGCACGCCGCACCAGCGGCGGCCCGACCCTGCACGAAGTGACCGGCACCGATGCCGAACTGCTGCAGGTCGCCGCCTTGCTCTCCGAAATGGACAACGAGACGCCGCTGCCTTTGCAGCGCATGCGCGCGCTGTTCGCCCAGCTCAAGGCGATGCCGCACTATCGCTGCTACCTGATGCGCAGTGGCGCCGGCGAAGCGCTCGGCACGTTCTGCCTGCTGGTGTTCCCGGTGCTGGCGCACGACGGCCGCAGCGAGGCCATCGTGGAAAGCGTGGTGGTGACCCACGCCGCGCGCGGCACCGGCGTAGGCACGGCCATGATGCACGCCGCCATGCGGCTGGCCGAAGAGGCGGGCGCCTCCAAGCTGGCGCTATCGTCCAGCGCGCGCCGGCTGCAGGCGCATCAGTTCTACCGGCGGCTTGGGTTTACGGAGCACGGGACCAGTTTTAGCGTCGGGTTGCCGGTGGCGGCGGTGCACCTCTGATTGCATCCCATGCGCCGATAGGCATGGCCGATCAAGCCGCATCTCGAACCGGCTCGCTTACCCGCGAGCCGGGGGCGACCGGCGCAACCACTGAGACGTAGTCGCTCAGTATGACCGTGAAGTCCACATTCTTGGATGTGTAGCGCTTGATCGGGATACCTGCCGAGGCAAGTACCTCGTTCTTTTGCGCATCACGGCGCTTGGCTTTTTCGGAGCCATGCGAGGCGCCATCGAGTTCGATGACGTAGAGCGGGCGCAGTGTCTTGCGCTCGCAAACCAGGTAATCCACATATTTCTGTGAGAACTGGTTGCGCGCTTCCCGAGCCTTTCCCTTGTGCTGCACAAACGCCGACATCGAAACCTGAGGGAAGACATGCGCGTTTCGCAGCGCCATTACCAGCCGGTCATATAACTCAATCTCGTCCTGCCGCATAAACGGCGCCTTTCGAGCAAACTGGAATCCCTTGGACGTTGGGGAGCCGCCTCCGCGTTTTGCTTTGAGCGCAGAATTCACGACCAGTACAATGACGAACAGTATTGCAATGCCGAACAGTGCTTTCATGCGGTCTCCAGCGTAATTGCTATGTCGGAGATTCTATCGCAGCGCCGTTCACACGCTAGCGCGTAGCACTCGCTTGCCGCTTGCCCCCACTCCGCCTCACCGTCTCCCCCCCGGCCCCGGGAGCCTTTTCCGCCGGCGGCTCGATACTTTCGCGAAAACGTTGCGTGACGGCGGTTTCGGCCAGCGCGTGATACGCCAGGGAAATGCCGATCGAGGCATCCGGCGGCAGGTCGGAGATCGGGCGGAACACTACGCGGCCCGATGAGTGGGATGCGTTGACCGATGGCACCAGGGCGACCCCGAGCCCGCTATCCACCAGGCCTACCACGGTCTGCACCTGCACGGCTTCCTGCGCGATGTAGGGGCTGATGCCGGCGCGTGCGAACAGGTGCGACACCGCGGCTTGCAGGCCGCCGACGCGTGAGGGCGTGTAGCCGATCAGGGGACAGTCGGCGAGGTCGTGCAAGGCGACCTGCTTCTGCTTGGCCAGTGCGTGGCCGCGCGGGAGCGCGGCACAGAATACGTCGGTCTGGATCAGCTGGAAGCGGACGTTCTCCGGGCGGGCGGTGGGCACGCGCACGAAGCCCACGTCGAGCGTGCCGTTTTCCACCAGCGATAGCAGTTCGAGGTTGGTGCCTTCGCGCAACTCCAGCTTGACCTGCGGGTGGCGCTTGGTGAACGCCTGTATCAGCCGGGGCAGCAAACCGAACGTGACCGAGCCGATAAACCCGATGCGTAGCCGTCCGGCTTCGCCGGTGGCAGTCGCACGCGCGGCCGCGCTGACTTCTTCCGCATTCTGCAGGCATTTCCTGGCGGCTTGCAGGGCGGCTTCGCCGGGGGCGGTCAGCCGTACCCCGCGGGCAGTGCGCTCGAACAAGGGCGTGCCGAGTTCTTCCTCCAGTTTGCGGATGGCGACGGAAAGCGGCGGCTGTGCCATGAAGAGCCGCTCTGCCGCCCGGCTGAAGCTGCTGGTCTCGGCGACGGCTACGAATTGCTTGAGTTGACGCAGGTCCATCCATATACCTCGTGTATAGCTAGGTGCATGTAAAGTATTGGATTAAGTATATGACATTGCTTACGATTGTTTCTGAAACAGGCACAAAGAAGCCGAGGGCGCCGAACACACGTTTGGCCGCGCCTGACCTCAGACCGGAGACAATCGATGATCAGCACGAAACGCTGGCTTGCCGCTGCCGTTGCGGCCACCGCCGCGCTCACCTTGCCCGCGCTTACCCTGGCGCAGGCTTTTCCTGCCAAGCCCGTCAAGATCGTCGTGCCTTACCCGCCGGGCGGCACCAATGACATCGTGGTTCGCCTGCTGGCGCAGAAGCTGGGTGACAGCATGGGCCAGCCGTTCGTGGTCGAAAACAAGCCCGGCGCCTCCGGCAACCTGGGCGCGGAGCAGGTTGCCCGCGCGGCGCCCGACGGCTACACGCTGCTGCTGGTGACGACGGGCCATTCGATTCACCCTTCGCTCTACAAGAACCTGCGCTACAACATCAAGACCGATCTCACGCCGGTGAGCGAGCTGACGCGCGGCCCGATGCTGGTGATGGTGACCCCGTCGCTGCCTTACAAGACGGTGCGGGACGTGATCGCCGCGGCCAAGGCCAAGCCGGGATCGATCAACTTCGGCTCGGCGGGCAACGGCTCGTCCACGCACCTGGCTACCGAGCTGCTGAGTTCGATGGCCGGCGTGAAGATGACCCACATCCCGTACAGCGGCAGCGCGCCTGCCATGGCGGACGTGATGGCAGGCAATGCCCAGCTGGTGATGGACCTGATGTTCTCGGCGCTGCCGCAGGTCAATGGCGGCAAGCTTCGTGCGATCGCCATCACCGGCGCCAAGCGCTCGCCGCTGCTGCCTAATGTGCCAACGGTGGCGGAGTCCGGCGTGCCAGGCTTCGAGACCCTGGCGTGGAACGGGCTGATGGCGCCGGCAAGCACACCCAAGCCGATCATTGACAAGCTCAACGCCGAGATCCACAAGGCGCTGGACGCGCCGGAGATGAAGGAGCGCCTGCGCGCCCAGGGCTTCGAGCCGTCGCCGGGCACGCCGGAGCAGTTCGGCGCGTTGATCCGCTCGGAGATCGACCGCTGGGCAAAGGTCGTCAAGACGTCCGGCGCCAAAGTCGAATAAGCCAGCCTTGCGAAGGCCGGGGCGGGTGCCGCCCCGGCCCGATCGGCTCCGCTTTCGGTCCTCTTCCGCTCCGTTTTCGCTCCCCTTCCGCCGCCACTGTTTTTCTTGAAAGCGATCTCGCCATGCCAGACCGTCATCCCCTTGTTCGTCTCCTTCGTCCGCGTTCCGTCGCCGTCATCGGCGCCTCGGACGATCCGCTGCGCATCGGCGGCCGGCCTATCGACTACATGCGCAGCAAGGGGTACCAGGGCCGCCTGATGCCGGTCAACCCCAATCGCGCCACCATCCAGGGCCTGGAAGCCTACGCCAGCGTGGCCGACTTGCCGCAGACGCCGGACGTGGCCATCGTGGCGGTGGCCGCCAAGCTGGCGCCCGACGTGGTGGCGGAACTAGCGGCACGCGGCACGGCGGCGGCCATTGTGTTTTCCGCAGGGTTTGCCGAGGCCGGGGACGAGGGCGCGCAGATCCAGCAACGCATGGTGGCTTCGGCGCGCAAAACCGGCATGCGCCTGCTTGGCCCGAACTCGCTGGGCGTGGTCAATCCCGGGACCGGCTTTTACGGCAGCTTCACCTCGGTGGTGGAAATGGGCTTTCCGGTGGCGGGGCGGGTCGGCATTGCCAGCCAGTCCGGCGCGTATGGCAGCCACATCCTGGGCATCGCGCGCGATGCAGGCATCGGCGTGTCGGCCTGCGTGATGAGCGGCAACGAGAGCGACATCAGCCTGGGCGACATCGTCCACGCCATGGTGGACGACGACAACACCGATGTGATCGCGGTCTACTCCGAGGGCATACGCGACGGGCAGCGCCTGATGCAGGCGCTGGAGGCCGCGCGCAAGGCGCGCAAGCCGGTGGTCATGATGAAGGTCGGCACCAGCGCGGTGGGCAGCGCTGCGGCGCAGTCGCACACGGCCTCGCTGGCCGGCAACGACGCGGTGACCGATGCCGTGCTGGCCGAGTTCGGCGTGGTGCGGGCGCGCTCCACCGAGCATATGCTCGACGTGGCACGGCTGGCCACGCGCCGCATCTATCCCGCCAACAATTCCCTGGGCGTGATTACCGTCAGTGGCGGCGCCGGCGTCATCATTTCCGATGCGGCGGAAGTGGTTGGCTTGCCGATGCCGGAGATGCCCCCGGCGACCCAGGAGCGCCTGAAAGCGTTGCTGCCCTTTGCCGCGCCGCGCAACCCCGTGGACTGCACGGCGCAGTTCCTGAACGACATGACCATCGCGGGCCGCTTCACGCAAGCGGTGGTGGCCGAGGGCGGCTACCAGTCGGTGCTGGGTTTCTTTACCTACACAGGCGGCGCCGACTCGATCGCGCCGCGTCTGCGCGAGCAGCTAAAGGGCGTGCGCGACAAGCATCCGGACCGGCTGTACCTGCTGTCGGTGCTGGCCTCGCCCGAGCGTGTGCGCGAGTACGAGGCCGACGGCTTTTCCGTGTTCGAGGATCCCACCCGCGCGGTGGTGGCCATCGAAGCCATGGGCCGTTTTGGGCAAGCGTTTGAGCGCGCTCCCGGCTTGCCGCCGCCCTCGGTGCCCGCGGTGGCGCTGCCCGACAGCATGCCTGGCGAGGCGCAGGCCAAGCGCGTGCTGGCACAGGCTGGCATCGCCGTGGCCCCGGAACGCGCTTGCGCCACGGCGGGCGAGGCGGTGACGGCGGCCGAGGCGTTGGGCTATCCCGTGGTGCTCAAGATCCTGTCGCCGGACATCCAGCACAAGTCGGAGATCGGCGGCGTGCTGCTGAACGTCACCGATGCCGAAGGCGTGCGGGCTGGCTTCGACCTGTTGATTGCACGCGGCAAGGAGGCCGTGCCGGGCGCGCGCCTCGAAGGCGTGCTGGTCGCCAAACAGCTCAGCGGCGGCGTGGAATGCATTCTTGGCATCCAGCGCGATCCCGTCTTTGGCCCGGTGGCCATGTTCGGGCTGGGCGGCATCTTTGTGGAAGTGATGAAGGACGTGGTGCTGCACCGTTGCCCGTTCGGCGAGGACGTGGCCGAGCAGATGATCCGCTCCATCAAGGGCGCGCCGCTGCTGCTGGGCGCGCGCGGCAAGCCGCCAGTGGATATCAAGGCGCTGGCGGGCACGCTGGCGCGGCTGTCTGTGTTTGCGCACCAGGCCGGCCCGCGCCTGCAATCGGTGGACCTGAATCCGGTGTTTGCGATGCCGCAAGGACAGGGCGCCTTTGCCGTCGACGCCGTGATCGAGGTGACGGAGCTGCCCCGATGATTCGCGACGCCGAAACCCTCAACGCCCTGCTCGACAGCATCCGGCGCTTCGTGCGCGAGGAACTGGTGCCGGCCGAGCGCCAGGTCGACGAAACCGACGAGATCCCGCCGCGCATCGTGCAGGGCATGAAGGACCTCGGCCCGTGCGGCATGACCATCCCGGAGGCGTACGGCGGGCTGGAGCTCACTACCGAAGAGGAGGCGCTTGCCGCCATCGAACTGTGCCAGACCTCGCCGGCGTTCCGCTCGCTGATCGGCAACACCCAGATCCAGCAGATCGTTATCGCCCGCAACATGATCCGCGGCGCCGCGGCGCAGGCCTGACGCCGTCACCATCGAGCAGACAACACGCCATGCCACTCGACCCCAAGCATCTCCTCAGCCGCCAGTTTGCGCCCGTGGAGCAAGCCTACAGCGCGCGCGACAGCATGCGCTACGCGCTGGGCATCGGCCTGGGCGCCGATCCGCTGGACGTTGGCCAGTTGCGCTACGTCTATGAGCACGCGCGCGGCGGCCTGCAGGCGCTGCCCACGCTGGTCAACGTGCTGGGTTACAGCGGCTTCTGGGCCGACCAGCCGGACACCGGCATCACCTGGCGCAAGCTGGTGCACGCCGAGCAGGCATTCATGCTGCACCGGCCGTTGCCGGCGCAGGGGCGGGTGGTTGGCCGGAACAAGGTCACCGCGCTGTACGACAAAGGCCCGGATAAAGGCGCGTTGATGATGCAGGAGCGCCAGGTGCATGACGCGGCCACCGGCGAGCTGCTGGCCACCGTCACCCAGACCACCATGCTGCGCGCCGATGGCGGCTTTGCCGCCGGCGGCGCCACGGCGGGCACGCCGCCGCCGCCGCATGCGATGCCCGAGCGCGAACCGGACGCCGTGTGCGATCTGGGGACGCTGCCGCAGGCTGCGCTGCTGTACCGGCTCAACGGGGACTTCAATCCCTTGCACGCCGACCCGGCGGTGGCGCAAGCGGCCGGGTTCTCGCGGCCCATCCTGCATGGCCTTTGCACCATGGGCATTGCCATGCACGCCGTGCTGAACACCGTGCTGGCCTACGACGCCGCAACGGTGCGCGGCATGCGGGTGCGCTTTACCGCCCCGGTATTGCCCGGCGAAACGCTGCGCACGGCGATCTGGGTCGATGGCCCGGTGGTGTCGCTGCGCACCACGGCGTTGGAACGCGGCGTGGTGGTGCTCAACGCCGGGCGCGTGGACCTGAGCCAGCCGCCGGCTCCAATCTGACGCTGCTCGCGCAGCCATCCCAACACACGTATTCCGAGGAGAACCGAATGGATCTGCAGATCAAGGACAAAGTCGCCATCGTCACGGGCTCGGCCCGCGGGCTGGGCGCGGCTACGGCACGCCACCTGGCACAAGAGGGCGTCAAGGTGGTGATCACGGACATCCTGCGCGAGCAGGCCGAAGCCACGGCCGCCGCGCTGCGCGCCGATCGCTTGCAGGCGCATTGCATCGTCGCCGACATCACCAAGGGCGCCGATGTGCAGCGGCTGGTGGATGAAACCGTCGCGCATTTTGGCGGGGTGCACATCCTGGTCAACAACGCCGGTTTTCCGCGCGACAAGTACCTCGTCAAGATGACCGAGGAGGACTGGGACCTGGTGATGGAGGTCATGCTCAAGGGCGCCTTCCTGGCTACCAAGGCCGTGATGCCGCGTTTGATCGAACAAGGCTGGGGGCGGGTCATCAATATCAGCTCGCGCGCGCACTTCGGCAATCCCACGCAAGCCAATTACGCGGCGGCCAAGGCCGGGCTGATCGGCATGGCCAAGGCGCTGGCGCTGGAGGAAGGGCGCTACGGCGTGACGGTCAATTGCGTGGCGCCTGGCTTCATGGAAACCGAGATGGTGCAGGCCTTGCCCACCTACGAGGCCATCAAGGAGCGGGCCGTCGCCGCGCAGCCGATCAAGCGGGTTGGCCGGCCGGGCGACATCGCCGATGCGGTGGCCTTCCTGGCGTCGGAGCGCGCCAGCTTTATTACCGGCGAGGTGCTGCACGTCACCGGTGGGCGCTATGGCTGAGATCTCGGCAGGGCCGGTGCGTTGCTCCGCCAAAGACGGCATTGCCACGCTGACGCTGGACAACCCGCCGCTGAACGTGGTTTTCCGTGGCCTGACCGAGGCGCTTGACCGTGCGCTGGACGCGCTGGAACGCGATCCCGCCGTGCGCGCCGTGGTGCTGACCGGCGCCGGCACCCGTGCCTTCTGCGCGGGATCCGATATCGCCGAGTTCCGGCCGCTGATGCGGCCCGGGCAGATCGTGCCGGGCAAGCTTGCGTTGCAGCATGCGGTGTTCGGGCGGCTGGACGATTTCCCGAAGCCGACGGTGGCGGCGGTCAATGGCCTGGTGTTCGGCGGTGGCCTGGAGATCGCGGTCTGCTGCGACCTGATCGTGGCGGACGAGACGGCGCGCTTCGCGCTGCCCGAGATCAAGCTGGGCGTGTTCCCCGGCAGCGGCGGTCCGGTGCGCGTCACGCGGCGCGTGGGCGAAGGGCGCGCCAAGGAGCTGATGTTCCTGGGCGAACCCATCGATGCAGCCACCGCGCTGGCCTGGGGCCTGGTCAACCGCGTGGCCCCGCCGGGCCAGGCGCTGCAAGCGGCATTGGCGCTGGCCACAACACTGGCGCAGCGCCCGCCGCTGGCGCTGGCGCTGTGCAAGCAGGCCATCGACCTGAGCTTTGACACTACCGAAGACGAGGCCATGCGGCGGGCGCTGCCGCTATCGGACCGCGTTTTCAGTTCCAAGGAAGCGCAGGAGGGCGTGCGTGCCTTCTTCGCCAGGGAAACCCCGCGGTTCGGCACTGACGAACTGCACCAAGAAGAGAGGATGCCATCATGAAACGAGCCGCCATTGTCTCTCCGCTGCGCACGCCCATCGGCGCGTTCGGCGGCAGCCTGCGCAGTATCGCTGTCGAAGAACTCGGCGCCACCGTGGCGCGCGCCGTGGTCGAGCGCACGGGCCTGGATCCGGCCCGTATCGAGGATGTGGTGTTCGCGCATTCCTACGCCAACGGGGAAGTGCCTTGCACCGGCCGCTGGGTGGCGCTGCAGGCCGGCTTTCCGATCAGCGTTGCCGGCATGCAGCTGGACCGCCGCTGTGGCAGCGGCCTGCAGGCCATCGCCACGGCTGCGATGATGGTGCAGACCGGCGCCGCCGATGTCGTGATGGCCGGCGGCGTCGAGAGCATGAGCAACGTGGAGTACTACACCACCGACATGCGCTGGGGCAAGCGCGCCGGCACTGTGAAGTTCCACGACCGTCTGGAGCGCGGGCGCGAGCGCTCGCAGCCCGAAGCCCGCTTCGGCCGCATCTCCGGCATGATCGAGACCGCCGAGAACCTGGCACGCGACTACGGCATCTCGCGCGAGGAGGCCGATGCCTTTGCGCTGCGCAGCCACCAGCGCGCCGCCGCCGCTTGGTCCAGCGGCAAGTTCGCGCAGGAGGTGGTGCCGGTCAGCGTGCCGCAGCGCAAGGGCGAGGCGCTGATCGTGAGCGAGGACGAGGGCATCCGTGGGGATCTCACCATCGAGCAGCTCGCACGGCTCAAGCCCCTGATGAAGGACGGCATCGTCACTGCCGGCAACGCCTGCCAGCAGAACGATGCCGCCGCCGCCTGCCTGATCGTGGCCGAAGACAAGCTGGCAGCGCTTGGCCTGGCGCCCATCGGCTACCTGCATAGCTGGGCCGTGGCTGGTTGCGAGCCGTCGCACATGGGCATTGGCCCCGTGCCAGCCGTCAAGAAGCTGTTCGGCAAGAACGGGCTGGGCTTCGACGACATGGGCCTGGTGGAACTGAACGAAGCCTTTGCCTGCCAGGCGCTGGCCTGCGCCAAGGGCTGGGGCTGGAACGATCCGGATCGCTTCAATGTGAACGGGTCCGGCATCTCGCTGGGGCATCCGGTGGGCGCCACCGGCGTGCGCATCATGACCTCGCTGATGCACGAGCTGGGCCGGCGCGGTGCGCGCTACGGCCTGGAAACCATGTGCATCGGGGGCGGGCAGGGCATTGCCGCCGTATTCGAGCGCGCCTGACGCCGCCACTACGCCACTACGCCATTACGGACCGGACCGCTCCCATGACCTACCCATTCCTCAACCGGCTGCGCGTGATCGAAAGCTCGGCCTTTATCGCGGCGCCACTGGCCGGCCTCACGCTGGCTCAGTTCGGCGCTGACGTGATCCGCGTGGACATGATCGGCGGCGGCATTGACTACATGCGCATGCCGCGCATGCCGCAGGCCGGCGGCAAGGGACGCAGCCTGTACTGGACCGCGCTGAACAAGGGCAAGCGAAGCATCGCGGTCGACCTGCGCAAGCCCGAAGGGCGTGAACTGGTGCAGGCGCTGGCGACGGCGCCCGGGCCGGATGCGGGCGTACTGCTGACCAATATCGGCACGGCGTGGCTCGCGCACGAGGCGCTGGCCGCGCGGCGCGCGGACATGATCAGCTGCACCATCCAGGGCAACGGCGATGGCAGCACGGCGGTGGACTACACCGTCAATTGCGCCACCGGGTATCCGGCTGTCACCGGCGGCGGGTCGCGCGAGCGGCCGGTCAACCATGTGCTGCCGGCCTGGGACATTGCCTGCGCCTACCAGGCCGCCTTTGCCGTGGTCGCCGCGGTGGAGCAGCGCCGGCGCACGGGCGCAGGCGCGCAGCTGAAGCTGGCGTTGTCCGACATGGCCTTCACCATGCTGTCGCATCTCGGCCTGCTGGCCGAGGCCGAATTGCTGCAGCAGGAGCGGCCGTCGATCGGCAACCACCTGTATGGCGCCTTCGGCCGCGACTTTGGCACGCTGGACGGCGGCCGCCTGATGGTGGCGGCGATCTCGGCGGGGCAATGGAAGGCGCTGGTGGAGGCTTGCGGCATCGCCGGGCAGGTGACTGCGCTGGAGCAGCGCACCGGCCTGAACCTGGGCGACGAGGCCGATCGTTTTGCCTGCCGCGAGGCCATTGCCGAGCTGGTCGCACCCTGGTTTGCCACCCGCACGCAGGCCGAGGCAGAGCGCCTGCTGGAAGCGCGCAAGGTCTGCTGGGGCCGCTACAGCACGGTCGGCGAGTTGCTGGCCGGCGATCCGCGTGTCAGCCTTGCCAATCCGGTGTTCGAGCGCATTGTGACCCCAGGGATCGGCGAGCATCTTGCGGCCGGCGCGGCAGTACGGGTTGCGTCGATGGAGCGCGAGGCAACGTTGCCGGCCGCGTTGCTGGGCACGCATACCGACCAGGTGCTGCATGAGGTCCTGGGGCTGGATGGTGCCGCCGTCGGCCGGCTGCATGATGCCGGGGTGGTGGCGGGCCCGGAGCTGGACCCTACGGTTGGTGCTGATTCTGGTGCTGGCGCGTGCGCTCGTGCGTGAGCCGCATCAACGCACTTGCCGCATCCTCCAGCGCGCCGCTGTTGTCGATCACCGTCAGCCGGCACCCCGCCGGCACTGCGAACGGCTCGCCCGCGCGCTGCAGGCGCCGCACGATGGCTTGCTCGTCCTCGCGGCCGCGCAGCCGCAGGCGCTCTCCCAGCACATGCAGGCGCACGCTGACCTGCACGGCGTGCAGGGCCGGATAGCGCGCGTGGGCGGCGGCCAGGTGCTCGCGTGACCCGTTCACGACCACGCACAAGCCCTGCGCCAGCCAGTCGTCAAGCTCGGTCCCAATGCCGTAGCACAAGCCGTGGCTGCGCCAGTGCAGCGCAAAGCCGCCTTGCGCCACGCGGTGCTCGAACGCCGCGGGGGTGATCGCCACGCTGTCTTCATCGGCGCTGCTGGCGCGGGTGATGCAGCGTTGCGCCACGCGTACGCTGGCATCATCCTGCAACTTGTCGCGCATCACGCGCAGCAGCGAGTCCTTGCCGCTGCCGGAGGGGCCCATCAGGTAAACCAGGCCGCTGCCGTCCGGGGCTTCGGCACAGGGCGCGGCGATGTCGGCGCGCGCCGTGGTGCGCATGGCCTTGGCGCTCATGCCGTGGCTTCCAGCAGAGCCGCTCCGGCGGCATCGGTGGTGCTGCCGTCAAAGCCATAGTGGCGGGCGGCCAGGAAGGGCGCATCCGGCGCGCTTTGCACGAACAGGCTGACGTCGCGTACCGTCATCGGCTGCAGCAGCAGCGGGCCGCTCGCGGCCTGCAGCATGGCGATGGCGCTGTCCTGCTCGGTTTCGTCGAGCAGCCCCGTGAGCGTGATGTGGAAAATAAAGGTCTCGAACGCGTACGGGTAGCCCCACGCTTCCAGCATGCGCCGGGCTGGCTCGCTTAGTTGCCCTGGCTTGCGGCGTGCCAGCTCGGCAGGGGTGGGCGGCGCGCGGAAGCTGTCGAACTCGCGCACCGCTGCGTCTGCCAGCTCGTGCATGCGCGCATTGGCGCTGGCGTCGCCGCCGAGGCACCAGGCCAGGAAGCCCCGCAGGTTATGCAGCACTAGCGGTACGGCGAAGGGCTGGCGGTCCAGCGCGAAGGCGCGCATGGCGGCGTCCAGCCCGGCCGGCGTCTGGCTATCCGCCAGCCGGAACGGGGCCTTGAGCGTGGCATGCAGGCCATAGTGGGCCGGTGCTTCAGTCCAGCGGGCGATGTGGGCAATGTGGCGGGCATCGTCGGGTACGGTACGCGCGATCGCCGCGCCTGTTTCGGCGCTGCGGCCCAGCCATTGCTCGCCTACCAGCCGAAAGGGCGCGGCGGGATTGAGGTAGATGGCGTAGCGGTAAGCCTGTGGCAGTGGATTGTTCGACATCGGGCTCGGCATCCTGGACATGCGGGTCAGGCCGCGCGCCGCTCGCCGCTGGCCTGCACCAGCGGGAAGGCACGCGTGGCGTGGTGCAGCACACCGCCGACAATGGCGGCGCAGACCTGGGGCAGGGCGGGATCGCGGTCGTCGACGATGATGGCGTCGGCACGCAGGCCGGGGCTGAGTGCGCCGCGGTCGTTCATGCCGGCGGCGCGCGCCGGGTTGCGCGAGATCAGGTCCCAGGCGGCCGGCAACGGCAGCACGCCGAGCTGTGCTACGCGGAATGCAGCTTGCAGGGGCGCCGGGTAGTAATAGTCGGAGGCCAGCACGTTGCACAGCCCGGCGGCGATCATCTCGGTGGCATCCGGGGCGCCGGTGTGGCTGCCGCCGCGGATCACGTTGGGCGCGCCGAATACAGCGTGGTTGCGCAGCGCGTGGGCGGCGCGGGCCACATCCACGGTGAGCGGGAATTCCGCCACGGTGCAGCCTTGCTGGTGGTAGCGCTGGCGGGTGGCGGCGTCGCCGTCGTCGTGCGAGGCGACCTGCAGGCCGGCGGCGCGGGCGGCGGCAATCAGCCGGGCCACGCCTTCGGGCACCTCGCTTGCCTGCGCGGCGGCTTGCTCCAGGCGCTGGCGGAAGATGACCGTGTCGCACTCCGCGCGGTCCGCGTACTGCGCCAGCTTGCGCGCATCGTGCAGGCGGGTGGCCATCAGCGGCAGGTGGTCGTTGATGGCCAGGAAACGCACCTTGCCGCTATCGATCCAGGCCAGCGCGGTTTCCAGCCCGGCCAGGTGATGTGCCTCGAAGCGCAGGTGCACATGGTGTTGCGCGCCAAGGGTGCCGCGCATGCGCTCCAGGCCGTCGAACATGCGCTGGGCGTAAGCCTCGCCGCGCAGGCCGCCTTCCCACGATAGCGTCACGCCGTGCAGCTCCGTGGTGATGCCATGCGCGAGCAACTGGCGGTCCACGTCGAACAGCGCGCTGGTGTACGGAAAGCTCACGCCGGGGCGCGGCATCACGGCACGCTCGAAGGCGTCGCCGTGAATGTCCACAATGCCGGGCAACACCAGCAGGTCGCCCGCATCGAGGGCAGGTCCTGCCGTGTTGGCCGGCCCCGCCAGGCAACCGTCACGGAACGCGAAGGCGGCCGGCGCAATGCCGTTGGCGGTGAGAACGCGGCGGCCGCTCAGGCCGGCAAGGGTGGGGTGAGATGCGTGATTGGTATTCATGCTGGCGACCTTAGCGCGGGCAGATGACAAACAGATGTCTAGACCAATTTGATCGGTAGGGCGTGTGTTCCAAACGGCGGGCGATTGCGCATTTTAGTCCTGGTCGGCTACGGTCAGCTGGACCCAGTCGCCGGCAAAGCGCACCACGCTGTATTGCAGCGGCGCGCCCTCCAGGTCGACGTTGAGCGCCTCCACCTGCAGGATCGGCCGCGTCTTGGGCTGGTTGAGCTGGCGGGCCACCGGCGCCGTCGGCATGGCGGCGGTGATGCGCGACCACTTGCGCGTGTAATCGGTAATGCCGTAATGGGCGAACGCCTTGGAGATCGACAGGCGCGCGCGCAACTCGGCGTCCATGTCGGGAAACCGCGTGGCATCGAAATAGTGCTCGGCCACGTCGATGGTGCGGGCTTCAGCCTTGCCCAGCATCTGCACGCGCAGGATGGGCGCGCTGCGCGCCAGGCCCAGGTGCTTGGCAATCTCGGGCGCGCGCAACGTTTGCGATTCCAGCACCTCGATGTGCCCGCGCATGCCCTGGCTGGCCAGGTTCTGCGAAAAACGCGTGCGCCGCCCGATGGCGTAGTCGATGGCGTGTTCCTGCACGAAGGTGCCGCGGCCTTGCTCGATGCGCACCAGCCCGTTTTGCTCCAGCTCGCCCATGGCGCGGCGGATGGTATGGCGGTTGACGGCGAAACGCGTGGCCAGCTCCGGCTCGGGCGGCAGGCGCTCGCCCGGGACATAGAGCTTGTTGCGGATGTCGAGCGCCAGGGCCTCGCCGATCTGGCGCCATACCGCAACTCCCGAACCCCGCTCGACTTCCTGTTCCACCATCGTGCCCTGCCTTTTCGTCATCCTGCGTTAATCATTTGCATGCTTCAATAGGATGCGATTGTGCCTCAACCTGGCCATGCCGTGCACGGGGCCGAAGCGCACGGCAGGGCGTCATGAAAGCTTCATCTGGCTGTGTTGTAGTTCGGCCATGGATGGTATTCTACATCTAAACGTATAGACGTATAGGGGATGTGAAATGGATCGAACCGATACCGAAGCCGGCACGCAGGCAGGGGCGGCGGCCCAGCAGCAAGCGGCTCAAGCGGCTCAAGCAGCCCGCGCCGCCTGGCTGCGTGTGCTGGCTCTGGCCGCTCCGGATGCCCTGGCGCAGGCCGTGGGCCGCCTCGGCGCGCTGCCGGCCCACCGCCTGCTGCGCAAGCCGGAGAGCGGCATGGCCATGGTGCGGGGGCGCGCCGGCGGCACGGGGGCGCAGTTCAACCTCGGTGAGGTCAGCGTGACGCGCTGCGCGGTGACGCTGGAGCCGGGCGTGGTCGGGGTGGGATACGTGCAAGGCCGCACCCACGCCCAGGCGGAGCAGATCGCCGTGCTGGATGCGCTGCTGCAGTTGCCCGATTGGCATGCGCGCGTGCAGGCCGAAGTGGTCGCGCCGCTGGCCCGGGCGCGCACGGCGCAAGGCGAACACAAGGCCGCCGTGGCGGCGCAGACAAAGGTGGAGTTTTTTACCATGGTGCGTGGAGAGGACTGAGATGCCAGGCCAAACGATTGCCGCCCAGACGGCTGGATACGACAACGTGCCCCCGGCGCGGCACGGCGCGCTTGCGCCGATGCTGTTGCCCGGCTTTGACGATGCGGTGCAATCGGCGCAGCGGACCTTCCGCGCCGCGCTGCATGCCATGTCCCACCCTGGCAGCATCGGCGAACTGGCCGAGGCGTGCGGTGTGCCGCAGGGCTTGTCCCCGGCCTTGAGCGCGCTGCTGCTCGCGCTGGTCGACAGCGATACGCCGCTGTGGCTGCCGCCCGAGACGCCCGAAGGCGTACGCGCCTTCCTGCGCTTCCATTGCGGCTGCCCGCTGGTGGCGCAAGTGGCGCAGGCGGCCTTCGTCGCGGTGCCGGCCGGCCATGCCATGCCCGATCTGGTGGCTTGCGCCCAGGGCGATCCGGCGTACCCGGATCGCTCCGCCACGTTGCTGATCGAGGTCGCATCGCTGAGCGGCGGCCCCGAGGTCACGCTGCGCGGCCCGGGCATCGAGACCCACGCCACGCTGGCCGTGCAAGGCTTGCCGGCCGATTTCTGGACCCAGTGGCAGGCTAACCATGCGCGTTTCCCGCTCGGCGTGGACGTGCTGCTGACCAGTGGCGGCGCCCTGTGCGCGCTGCCGCGCACCACCCAAGCGGAGGCTTGACATGTACGTTGCCGTCAAAGGGGGCGAGCGCGCCATCCTCAATTCGTACCGC
Organism: Cupriavidus sp. 05L411; assembly: GCF_056398045.1. Classification (NCBI taxonomy): domain Bacteria; kingdom Pseudomonadati; phylum Pseudomonadota; class Betaproteobacteria; order Burkholderiales; family Burkholderiaceae; genus Cupriavidus; species Cupriavidus sp. 05L411. The sequence continues at coordinate 207,322 of NZ_JBFTOQ010000001.1, forward strand.
ATGCTGGACGATTACCGCCGCGGCGACCGCAGCGTGCCGGAGCTGACACTGGCGCAGGTGCGCGAGCAAATGCCGCTGGCCGTGTCGCGCGTGATGGCCGAGGGCTCGCTGTATGACCCGCACCTGGCCGCGCTGGCGATCAAGCAGGCCGCGGGCGACCTGATCGAAGCCGTGTTCCTGCTGCGCGCCTATCGCACCACGCTGCCGCGCTTTGGCTATTCGGTGGCGCTCGATACCGGCGCCATGCGCCTGCAACGCCGGATCTCGTCCACCTTCAAGGATGTGCCGGGCGGGCAGGTGCTGGGGCCAACCTACGATTACACCCAGCGCCTGCTCGACTTCACGCTGGAGGCCGAGCGCGACAATGCGCCGCTGCCGGCTGCGGCAACCACGCTGGATGCGCGCATGCCACGTGTGACGGATCTGCTGCGCCAGGAATCGCTGATCGAGCCGGAGACCGTGCCCGAGCACGATCCCGCGCCGCCCGACCTCACGCGCGAGCCGCTGGCGCTGCCCGCGGCGCGTCCGGCGCGCTTGCAGAACCTGGCCCGCGCCGATGAAGGCTTCCTGCTGTCGATGGGCTACTCCACCCAGCGGGGCTACGGCAACTCGCACCCGTTCGCTGCCGAGATCCGCTACGGCGAGGTGGAAGTGGAATTGTTCGTGGAAGAGCTGGGCTTTGCCGTGACCATCGGCGAGATCGAGGTCACCGAATGCCAGATGGTGAGCCAGTTCGCTGGCAACGCGCAGGAAGGGCCGAGCTTTACGCGCGGCTACGGCCTGGTGTTCGGCTATGGCGAGCGCAAGGCCATGTCGATGGCGCTGGCCGACCGCGCCATGCGCGCCGCCGAACTGGGCGAAGCCGCCGACGCGCCCGCCAACGACGTGGAGTTCATGCTCTACCACAGCGACAACGTGGAGGCCTCCGGCTTCGTGCAGCATTTGAAGTTGCCGCACTACGTGGATTTCCAGACCAATCTCGAACTGCTGCGCCGCCTGCGCGCCGAGCGCGGGCAGGGCGTGCCGTCCCCGGCGCCCACGCCGCCCGGGCAAGACGATGCCGTCATCTCCCAAGTGCTGGCGCAGGAGGCCATCGCATCATGACCGACACCAATGCCAACACCGTCGTGCGCGACGAACACTACAACTTCGGCTACCTGGACGAATCCACCAAGCGCATGCTGCGCCGCGCGCTGCTCAAGGCGGTGGCGATCCCCGGCTACCAGGTGCCCTTCGGCAGCCGGGAGATGCCGCTGCCCTACGGCTGGGGCACCGGCGGCATCCAGGTCACGGCCTCCATCATCGGCGCAGACGATGTGCTCAAGGTGATCGACCAGGGCTCGGACGACACCACCAACGCCATCAATATCCGCCGTTTCTTTGGCCGCGTGACAGGCGTGCAGACCACCGAGCGCACCGCACAAGCCACGATCGTGCAGACCCGCCACCGGATTCCGGAAACGCCGCTGGCCAAGGGCCAGATCATGGTGTTCCAGGTGCCCATCCCGGAGCCGCTGCGCTGGCTGGAACCGAGCGAGACCGAAACCCGCACCATGCACGCGCTGGCCGAGTACGGCGCGATGCATGTCAAGCTGTACGAGGACATCGCCCGCCATGGGCGCATTGCCACCACCTACGACTACCCGGTGATGGTCAACCAGCGCTACATGATGCGGCCGTCGCCGATCCCCAAGTTCGACAACCCCAAGCTGGACTACAGCCCGGCGCTGATGCTGTTCGGCGCGGGGCGTGAGAAGCGGGTCTATGCGGTGCCGCCCTTTACCAGCGTGAAGAGCCTGGACTTCGACGACCATCCGTTCGCGGTGGAGACGTGGGATGGCTGCTGCGAGCTATGCGGCTCCACCGACAGCTATCTCGATGAAATCATCACCGACGACGCGGGCGGGCGCATGTTCGTCTGTTCCGATACCGAGTACTGCGTCACCCGCCAGGAGCAGGGTGAGACCGGGCCCGGCGGCACGGCCGCCAACGCACGCAAGGAGGCCGCATGAGCCGCTCCGATCCGCACCAGCCGCTGTTGTCCGTGCGCGGCCTGACCCGCACCTGGGACGGCGTGCACGGCTGCCACGATGTCAGTTTCGATCTGTTCCCCGGCGAAGTGCTGTGCGTGGTGGGCGAATCCGGCTCGGGCAAGAGCACCTTGCTGCAGGCGGTGTCCTGGCAGGCCGCGCCGGAATCCGGCAGCGTTTGCTACGACACCCGCGAGCAAGGGCTGGTTGACCTCGCCACGCTGTCCGACGCCCGGCTGCGCCTGCTGGCGCGCACCGACTGGGGCTTCGTGCGCCAGAACGCGCGCGATGGCCTGCGCATGCGGGTGAGTGCTGGCGCCAATATCGCCGAGCGCCTGATGGCGGTGGGCGGGCGCCATTATGGCGAGCTGCGCGAAGTGGCTGGCACGTGGATGGAAAAGATGGAGCTCGACCTGGGCCGCCTGGACGATGCGCCGACCAGCTTCTCCGGCGGCATGCAGCAGCGCTTGCAGATCGCCCGCAACCTGGTGACGCATCCGCGCCTGGTGTTCATGGACGAGCCCACCGCCTCGCTCGACGTCTCCGTGCAGGCCCGCCTGCTCGACCTGCTGCGCCGGCTGGTGGCGGACCTTGGGCTGGCTGCCATCATCGTCACCCACGACCTCGCCGTGGCGCGCCTGCTGGCGCACCGCACGCTGGTGATGCAGGGCGGGCGCGTGGTGGAAAGCGGCCTGACCGACCAGATCCTCGACGACCCGCACCATCCGTACACCCAGTTGCTGGTGTCTTCCATTCTGCAGGGCTGATCATGACGCAAGACGCCTACCACCATCCAAGCACGGCCGCCGACGCCCAGCGCATCCAGGTGCGCGGCCTCGGCAAGACCTTCATCCTGCACAACCAGGGCGGCACGCGCCTGCCCGTGCTGCAGGCCATCGATTTCGACGCTGCCGCCGGCGAATGCCTGGTGCTGGCCGGCAGTTCCGGCGCGGGCAAGAGCACGCTGCTGCGCTGCCTGTACGGCAACTACCTGGCCACCGAAGGCAGCATCCGCATCCGTGACAACGACGCGTGGGTGGAGCTGACCCGCGCGCCGGAGCAACGCATCCTGCAATTGCGGCGCGAGGTGATCGGCTATGTCAGCCAGTTCCTTCATGTGATCCCACGCGTGAGCACGCTCGATGTGGTGGCCGAGCCGCTGCAGCAGCGCGGCGCCAGTGCCGACGAAGCGCGCGAGCGTGCCGCGGTGCTGCTGGCGCGGCTGCAGGTGCCGGGCCGGCTGTGGAGCCTGCCGCCCGCGACGTTCTCGGGCGGCGAGCAGCAGCGCGTGAACATTGCGCGCGGGCTGATCGGCGGCCATCCGGTGCTGTTGCTCGACGAGCCGACCGCCTCGCTCGACGCGGATAACCGCGCGGTGGTGGTGGCGCTGATCCGCGAAGCGCTGGCCGAGGGCCGGTGCCTGGTCGGCATCTTCCACGACGAAGCCGTGCGCGAGGCGGTGGCCACCAGGCTGCTGCCATTGCACCCGCCGACTGTCATGGAGGCTGCGCCGGCGGGCAAGCTTGCGGCTGTCGCGGGCTGAGCCATTCATCCTTCTCGTATTCACTCGTTCCCAATCGTTCCCAATCGTTCCCAATCGTTCCCGGAACCGACCATGCTTCCTGCTTACCTGACTCATGCACGGATCGTCCTGCCCGACGGCGTGCTAGCCGACAGCGCCTTGCTGATCGACAACGGCCACATCGCGGCCATCGAGCCCGATGCCGCCGCCGTGCCGCGTGCCGCCCAGGTGATCGACCTGCGTGGCCAGACACTGCTGCCCGGCCTGGTCGACCTGCATTGCGACGCCATCGAGAAAGAAGCCGAGCCGCGCTCGCGGGTGATGTTCCCGCTGGATTTTGCCGTGGCGCAGATCGATCGCCGCAACGCCGCCGCGGGCATCACCACGCCTTACCACGCGGTCTCGTTCGCCGGTAACTCGTTCGGCGTGCGCAACTTCGACACGGCCGGCGAGCTCGTGCGCGCCGTCGCCGCCTTTCGCGGCCACAGCCTGGTGGATAACCGCATCCATTGCCGTTATGAAGTCACCGACGCCAGCGCGTTGCCGGTGCTGGAGCAACTGGTGGAGTCCGGCCTGGTGGACCTGGTCTCGGTGATGGACCATTCGCCCGGGCAGGGCCAGTTCAAGACACTGGAGGCCTACCTGGCCTACATGATGGGCAACCACGCCATGAGCCGCGAAGAGGCCCATGCCGCCGCCGCCAAGAAACTGGTGGAGAAGGACGGCGCACTGGATCGGGTTGAACGCCTGCTGGCACTGGCCGCGCGCACAGGGGTGCCGGCCGCGAGCCATGATGACGACTCGGCACAGCGTATCGCCACCATGCATGCGCTGGGCGTGCGCATGAGCGAGTTCCCGATCAACCTAGAGACGGCGCAGGCCGCCAAGGCAAAGGGGCTGCCGACCATCCTTGGCGCGCCCAACGTGCTGCGTGGCCAAAGCCAGAGTGGCTCCATGCGTGCCATCGACGCCATCAACGCCGGGGTGGCGGACTGCCTGTGCTCGGACTACCAGCCGTCCACGCTGATTGCCGCTGCCTTCGCCGCGGAACGCCTCGCTGGCCTGAGCCTGCCGCAGGCTGCCGCGCTGGTCAGCGCCAACCCGGCCGCCGCTTGCGGCTTGTCCGATCGCGGGCGCATCGGGGCCGGGCTGCGTGCCGACCTGGTGGCGGTCGCCATGGTGGCCGGCCAGCCGCTGGTGACGCATACGTGGTCATCGGGCCGGCTGGTATTTGCCGCGCGCTATCCGGCGGGCGCCGTGGTGCCTGACAGCGCGGGCGTGGTCCAGATGCCGGCGCCCGGCGCACCAGGCGAACCAAACCGCGCGGCGGCATGATCATGGCGGCTGATATTGGCAACGTGTGGGCCGAATCGCCGCAGGCGGGCGGCGTGGCCGCGGTAAGCCTGAGCGCCACGCACACCTTCAGCAAGACGGTTACGCCGGTCATCCGCCTGCTGGCCGGGCTGGGCGTGGAGGGTGACGCGCATCTGGGGGAAACCGTCAAGCACCGTTCGCGCGTGGCGGTGGACCCCAGCCAGCCGAACCTACGGCAGGTTCACCTGCTATCGGTGGAACTGCAGGCGATGCTGCAGGCCGCCGGCCATGCAGTGGCGCCCGGCGCGCTCGGCGAGAACATCACCACGCAGGGCATCGACCTGCTGGCGCTGCCAACCGGCGCGCGGCTGCACCTGGGCGAGACCGCGCTGATCGAGATCACCGGGCTGCGCAATCCCTGCGCGCAGATCGAGCGCTTCCAGCCGGGCCTGCTTGCGCGGGTGTTGGGTCGTGACGATGAAGGCAAGCTGGTGCGCAAGGCCGGCATCATGGGCATTGTCCTGGCCGGCGGACTGGTGCGCGCGCACGACGCGATCCGCGTGACGCTGCCGCCCGAGCCTCACCGGAAGCTGGATCGGGTTTGAGCAGGACGCGAGGATGAGGGTAGGGGTGAGGGCGGATCAGCCCTAGCGATGCGACGCGCGGACGGTTCCGTGGTGGGAGCCGTGCCAGTCGCCCGGTATGTCGGGGAAGATCTCGCACTCGCCGCGCACGATCAGCTCCACCGTCGCGCAGACGCCCTTGACGCCACGCGGGCCTACGCAGACCAGGCTATGCGGATGTTCCGAATGATTGGGAATGGCGTACACGCGCATCCCTTCCTGATACAGGGGATGGGCGGGCAGCCTGGCGTTGAGCAGTTCGACAAAACGCAAGGGGCTTACAACCGGCTTTTCCATCTTGCTCTCCCATGGAGCATGGGCGCGACCTCCGGCGGGCTCCGGATGGGCCGAAAGTGCTTAGTGAACGGATTGGACGGGAGGCGGGGGGAGCCTTCCGTCCACGTCACCTGCACAAACCAGGAATGTGGCCAGGACGCCGCGGCAGGCGCGGAATGCGGCGCAAAAGCCGCTTGCCGCGGCGATCGATTCAAGGGGCCACGCCGTAAGGTTAGGCGATTTATTGGCGGGATCAAGCTTGCCGTCGGCGTAAAAGAGCTAGTGGGATGAAGGCGGCACTCAGTGGCCGCCACCGCCGCTCGGGAAGCCGGGCTGGCGGGCTGAGGTATATTCCACGGGTGGCAGATACGCGCCTCCTACCGATTTCCTTTTCCGCATGAACGTTACGCCACCCCTTGCCACCGCTGGTGCTGATCCCAAGGCCGCTTCCTTCGCCGCATTGCGCGCGCACTACGATGGCGTGGTCCTGCCGCTCTGGACCGGGCCGGGCTGGAACGCCACGATGCAGCTGCCCTATGAGGCGCTGTCCGGCACCGACCAGCAGCCATTGCCGGTGACGCGTTACCGCGCCATGGCCTGCGCGCGCCAGCTCTATGTATTTTCGCAGTGCGATGGCGCCGATGGGGCCGCCCATGCCGCGCGCCTGTTCGCATCGCTCGGGGGCCGCTTTGCCGATGGCGGGCAGGGTGGCTTCATCTACAGCATCGATGCGCAGGGACAGCCTCTGGATACCACCAAGGACCTGTACACCCACGCCTTCGTCGTCTTTGCCTGCGCGGCGTACTTCAAGCGTTCAGGCAGCACGCAGGCGCGTGCTTTGCTGGACGGCACCACACGGCTGATCGAGGCGCGTTTCGCCACCGCGGATGGCCTGTACCATGCCGCGCTAGCGCGAGACTTTCGCCCGCTAGGCGGGCCGCCCCAGCAAAACCCGATCATGCACCTGACCGAGGCCTACCTGGCGGCGTTCGAGGCCACCGGGGAGCGCTTTTACACGGACCGGCTGGCGGGCATTGCCACCGCCGTGCTGGCCACCTTTGTCGATCCGGCGACGGGTTGCATTGCCGAGTTGCCGATGTGCACCGATCGCGCTGGCAACCGGGTCGAGCCCGGCCATCAGTTCGAGTGGTTCTCGCTGCTTGCCAGCGCGCCCGCGTTGTTCGAGGGCTCCGGGCTCGCGCAAGCGCTGGCACGCGCCTTCGGCTTTGCCATGCAGCATGGCGTTGACACCAGCACCATGGGCGTAGCCGCGGCGCTGCATCTGGATGGCTCGCCCAGAGACCCGATCCAGCGCATCTGGGCGCAGACCGAATTCGCGCGGGCGCTGGCGGTGCGCGGCGACAGCGTGGCGCTGGCGCACCTGCAGGCCTGGCTGAAAGCCTACCCGGCGCGATTCCTGCACGCGGGCGGCTGGCATGAGTGCCTCTCGCCTGCCGGCAAGGTGGAGCGCGCGGAGATGCCTTCGACCACCCCATATCACCTTGCCACGGCTTACCAGGCGCTGCCGCGGGATTGACGCCCTGGCCGGTCAGCCGGCCGCGCGGCTGAGCAAGCGGTCGAACTCGCTGCGCACGATACGGTAAGACTCGCCGGAAAAGCCTTCCAGCCCGGCTCGGTCGATCACGGTGATATGGCCGCGGCTGTGGCGGATCATTTGCAGCTCCGCCAGCTTGCCCACCGCCTCGGTCACGCCCTCGCGGCGCACGCCGAGCATGTCGGCAATGGTCTGCTGGGTCACGTCGAGCTCATTGCAGGGCGAGCGGTCCAGCGCCAGCAGCAGCCAGCGGCACAACTGCGTGGTCAGGGAGTGGTGGCGGATGCAGACGGCCGTCTGCGACACCTGCGTGAGCAGCGCCTGCATATACAGCAGGGTCATGCGCTGCAGTGTGGGCAGCTCGGAGTAGATCGCGCGCAGCTCGCTCGCGGCAACGCGAAACCCGGCGCCGCTCCTGCGCACTTCGATCCGGTTGGGCATGGTCTCGGCGCCGGTCAGCGCGGGCAGCCCCACCAGTCCCTCGCGGCCCACGGAGGCCAGTTCCACGGTGGCGCCGCTTTCCTGCAGCGACATCATCGAGATCACCGCCGTGCTCGGAAAATAAAGATGCCGGATGCGCTGGCCGGAGTCGCTCAGCAGTTGCCCCGTGCGCAGGTTGACGCTGTCCAGGCGTGGCAGGAGCAAGCGGCGCTCGTGTGGTGGCAAGGCGCCCAGCAAGTGATTGCCGGACAAATCCAGTTCGGTGTTGGTCATCCCGTTGTCTCCCCAAGTCGAAAGGTCGCGGCTGCTGCGCCAGCCGTTTGGTTTTTTCTCTGTTCGGTATGCCACGCAGCCGGGGCTTGACCCGTTAACGTATTAAGCTTCATGCGTGCGCTTGCCGACAGTGGCCGGAGGTTGGAGATCGCCTCGGTATTGGGGGGATATGCTTTTGGCTGGATTCAACCCTGGGTTCATACTTTTGACGTAGGCGGGTTTAAGTGGGCTTAGGTGGCCCGGGCGCCGCACGGGGAGGTGGCGGACGGATCGGCGCAAACAATCTGAAAAAAACCTGTAAGTTCCTGTGGGTGGCGGCGACGAATGGGCACATTCACCCAGTTGGAGATTGCCATGTACCCGAACCTCACCAAGTCGTTCACCAAGTCGCTCACCAAGTCTCTGTTCGCCGCGGCCATCGCCGGCGCCGTGCTTGCCCTGGGCAGCGCCCAAGCTGCCAGCCCCTCTGCCCATGGCACCGCCAGCGTGCGCGACGTCTACAGCGACGGGGCGCGCACTGCGCCCGTGAACGCCTTCACCGATGGCGCACGAGGTGGGCGGTTCGATGCGTTCACCGATGGCGCCCACGCCCGCATGATGGATCCCTTTACCGATGGCGCGCGCATTGCTGGCCTGGACCGCACTGGTCCCTCCGCAGATCCTGCGCGCAGCATCGACCCGTTCGTCGATGGCGCGCGCAAGCTCGATACGTTCACCGATGGCGCCCGCATCGCCGGCCTGGATCGCGCTGGCGTATCCGCAGATCCGGCGCGCAATATCGACCCGTTCGTCGATGGCGCGCAGAAAGTGGCTGGCATGGATACCCGCGGCGTTTCGGCGTCGCCGGCCCGCAGCTTCAACGTGTACCAGGATGGCGCGGATGCGTGAGCCGCGCGCGGCCCAATGCGCCGGGGCCGGCTACTCGTCCAGCCAGGACCCGCGCAGATCGCTCTTTTGCAGCAGTTGCAGCAACGTTTCGGCGGGCCGGCTCAGGCGGCCCGCGCGCAGCGAGATGAATTCCACCTCCGGCAGCGCCGGCAGGCTGTCGCCGTTGACCAGCGGCGACAGCCCGCGCCCGGACAGGTATTGCGCGCGCACGGTAATGCCCAGCCCGCCGCGCGCGGCGGCGATGCAGCCTGAGTGACTGCTGCTGGTGCAGACGATCTGCCAGCGCATCCCGGCCTTGGCCAGCGTATCGAGCACGATGGCGCGCGTAACACTGGGCTCGGGCACCAGGATCAGCGGCAGCGGCTGGCGCAGGTCCGCCACCGTGCCGGGCCGGGCTAGCCACTCCAGCTTGCCCCTGAACAACGGAGACCCGCGCCGGTCGCCTTCGCGGCGCTTGCCGATCATCAGGTCCAGCGCGCCGGCATCCATCAGCTCGTAGAGCTTGCCGGTCATGCCGATGGTGATTTCCAGTTCCACATCTGGATGCGAGTTGCGAAATGCCGCCAGCACATTGGGCAGGGGGCCCAGCGCGAGGTCATCGGAAGTACCCAGGCGCACGCGGCCCTGCAGGCGCGGCGCATTGAACTGGGACTCCGCGCGCGCAATGGCATCCAGGATCAGCCGCGCGTGCGCCAGCAGCGCCTCGCCGTCGGCGGTCATGGTCAGGGTGTGGGTATCGCGCACAAAGAGCCGGCGCCCGACGTGCTGTTCCAGGCGCCGGACGTGGTCGCTGACGCTGGATTGGGAGAGGCCGAGCTGGCGCCCCGCGTCGGTAAAGCTGTGCGCGGCGGCTACGGTGGCGAAGGTCTTGATCCAGACAGGATTGAGCATGCCGCATTGTCATCGGATTTTCCGATGACAGTCAATATACCTAGCAGGGTTCCCGATTGGCATGGCCGGTATTAACATCGGCTGCATTCCTGGCACTGGATTTGCCCCGACCGCTTCTTGCACGGTCCATTCCAGATGCCGCGCCGGTCATTGTCCCTGATTGCCGGCACTTGCCTCGAGACGTACCAGATGACCCGCCAAACCTCGCAAAAGGCCATGTTGTGGATCGTCGCAGCGGGCTTTTTCATGCAAACGCTCGACACCACCATCGTCAACACCGCGTTGCCCGCGATGGCGCGCAGCCTCAACGAAACCCCCCTCGACATGAAGCCCGTGGTGGTGGCCTACACGCTGACCATGGCCATGCTCACGCCGGCCTCGGGCTGGCTGGCCGACCGCTTCGGCACCCGTCGCGTGTACTTCGCCGCGATCCTGATCTTTGTGCTGGGCTCGCTGTTCTGCGCGGGTGCGCAGAGCCTGGACCAGCTCGTGATTGCCCGTGTGATCCAGGGCGTGGGCGGCTCCATGCTGCTGCCGATCGGCCGGCTGGCGGTGCTGCGCAGCGTCTCCGGCGAGCATTACATCGCGGCGCTGGCCTTTGTCTCGGTGGCGGGGCAGGTCGGGCCGATCTTTGGCCCGGTGCTGGGCGGCTGGATCGTGCAGTCGGTGGCCTGGCACTGGATCTTCCTGATCAATGTGCCCGTAGGCGCCATCGGGATGCTGGCGGTCTTGCGCTACCTGCCCGACCACACCGTTGGCCGCGCGCCACCGTTCGACTTTGTTGGCTGCGGCTTGTTGTCGCTTTGCATGGTGGCGTTCTCGCTGGCGCTGGACACTCCGCACGAGGCAAGCCATGCGGCATGGAGCGGCAGCCTGTTCGCGCTGAGCCTGCTGTCCGCGCTGCTTTACATCCCGCATGCGCGGCGCCGTCAGAACCCGCTGTTCCGGCTGGCGCTGTTCCGCGAGCCCAATTTCACCGTGGGCCTGGCCGGCAACCTGGTGTGCCGCATCGGCTCGGGCGCGGTGCCGTTCCTGATGCCCTTGCTGCTGCAGTTGCAGATGGGGTATTCCCCGCTGCATTCGGGGCTGATGCTGCTGCCGGCCGCACTGGCCGGCGTGGTTGCCAAGCGCTGGATCGTGCCGCTGGTCAAGCGCTTTGGCTATGACAGTTTCCTGCTGGTCAACACGGTATTGGTAGGTGGCTCGATCGCTTCGTTCGCCGCGATTGCGCCGGGCTGGCCCGTGGGCCTTGCCATTGCGCAGCTCGCCCTGTTCGGGGCCACCAACTCCATGCAGTTCGCCGCCATGAACAGCGTGACGCTCAAGGGCTTGAGCGTGGAGGACGCAGGCAGCGGCAACAGCCTGTTCTCGATGGTGCAGATGCTGGCAATCGGCCTCGGTGTCACCATCGGCGGCGGGCTGGTCAGCATGTTCACAGCCCAGCTGGGCGTGGCCGGCACAGCTTACCGGCTGGCGTTCTTTGCCGTGGGCATGATCACGCTGCTATCGGCGCTGGTGTTCCGCCGGCTCGATGCCGAGCCATTCGACAAGAGCCGAGGTCCGGCCAGGGTCGCCAGCCGCTGATGCGCCATGGCGGGACGCGACGCGTCGCGCGCCGGCTTGCCCCGTCATCACTCAGTCACGCCGTTCTCATGCAGCAGCCGCTCGCACTCGTCGAGCAGGTCATGCGCAAAGGCCGACTGGTAATTGGGGTCCAGCGCTTCCATCATTTCGTGGGCGGTGTACAGCCCGGCCTCGCGCGAGAGCGTGCCGGCGAGCTGGCGCGCGAACTGATCGCTCAGTTGCGACAGCAAGCGCCGCTCGGCCAGCGCCAGTTGCAGCTTGGAGCGCGACAGCCACAGGCTCGCCAGGGTGGCGCCCTGGGCATCGGTCATCCATTGGCGGTGTTCGTAGAATGCCGACAAGCGCTCGGCGGCGAGCGCAAACAGCAAGGCCTTGCGGGTATTGAAGTCGAGCTTGAGCGCGGGCGCTGGCGTGGGTGCGGAAGCAGAAGCAGAAGCGTCGGGAGGAGAGGTTTTCATGTTGACTTGCAAATCGTGCGGTGGGGCGCGAGCCTACCACGCTATCCGATGTCGGGGCGACGTCCGTGCGGGTCAGGATTTCCCGGCCGCCGCGAAGCGCGCATTCAGCCAGGCGCCGATCGCCTTGATCTCTTCCATGCAGACCGAGTGCGACATGCGGTAGGTGTGCCATTCCACCTTGCAGCCCAGTTTTTCCACGGTCTCGCGCGCCAGCAGGCCGAGCTGCACGGCCACCACATCGTCCTCGGTGCCGTGTCCGGCAAAGATCGGCGTGGCGCGGTTGGCTTCGCTGAACTCGGCGGCAAGCATTGCCGGCGCGGGGATATAGGTGGAAAGGGCAATGATGCCGCCCAGCGCTTCGGGATGCGTCAGGGCTGTGGTATAGGCCACGGCCCCGCCTTGCGAGAACCCCGCCAGCACCACGCGGTGGCTGGGCACACCGCGCTGGTTCTCCCGCGCGATCAGGGCGCGGATGGCGTCGCGGGAGACCCGGATGCCGGCCTCGTCCGCATGGCGGCGGGCGTCATCGAGCGACTGGATATCGTACCAGGCCGGCATGACGTAGCCGCCGTTGCAGGTAACCGGGATGGCCGGCGCATTGGGAAACACGAAACGCACGCCGGGCGCGGACGCCAGGCCCAGCTCCGGCACCACGGGCACGAAATCGCTGCCGTCGGCGCCGAGCCCGTGCATCCAGATGACCGACCACGTGGGTGACGGCGTGGTTTCGATTTCAATGGCTGGCAGCAGTGCGCTCATTTCGATGTTCCTTGTTCCCGGATCCTGATCGGGCCCCCTTGCCGGCACGGCGAGCGCGCTGGGCGCCACTGCCCGGTGCGGGGCAATGTGTCTGTGCGGATGGCATGGGGGTGGCCGCGTGAGGCGGCAAGTATCGCACAGCGCCGGCGCGGTGCCGGCGGCTGGGCAATCGGGAACGCTTCAGCAAGCGCCGCGTGTCATGCGAGCGGATAGCCGCGGCGGCTTCAAGCCGCGCGGCACGGCATGACGGCAAACCGTCAGGCTGCTGAAGGTACGGTAGGCACCGTGATGAGGCCGGGCGCGGAGCGGGGCGCTTGTGCATGCTCCGCGGCGACGGGGGCGCGCCGCTTGTCCACGACGCTCTCGACGCCGGAGGCGGTCACCTCCTCCAGGAAGGCGACCAGGTCGCGGTAGTAGTCGACCTGCATCTGTGCCTCCAGCAGGCGACGCTCGGCTTGGAATAAGGTAAGCCGCATTTGCTGCAATTCCCTTGCTGCGATTTTCTCCGGGGTGGGCGGACTAAACATGTCTGCAAGCGAACGCATGGCAACCTCCCGCTATCGACGGCTTCGAATTGAAGCTCCTGCCATGCAACCAATATAGTAAATAAACGCGCATTTCAGGCCCTGTCGCGCGCCGTCCACACAGTCGATTGCCGGCGCGCGGCGGCAGGAGTAAATTGATCGCCCGGTGTTTGCAAGGCAGCTGGCAATGCTTACATGGCAAGCGTTCCCGGCTCCGGTTGTTTGATTTTTTCCAGGTAGCCGTGGATCTGCGCGACCACTGCCGCGCCTTCGCCCACGGCCGCCGCAACCCGCTTGGTGGAACCCGAGCGCACGTCCCCGATTGCAAAGATGCCTGGCACACTGGTCTCCAGCGTGGATGCCGGCATGGTGCCTTCATGCGCCGTGTCTGTGCCGGTCAGCACGAATCCCTTCGCGTCCACGCGCACATTGCAGCTGGCGAGCCATCCCGTATTGGGATCGGCGCCGGTAAACAGGAACAGATGCCGGACCGGCACCTCGGTCACGCGATCGCTATCGCGCGAGCGGTAGCCGATGGTGGCCAGGCGTTCTTCCCCGCCCAGGGCTACGATCTCCGTTCCGGTATGCAGTTCGATATTGGGTTGGGCCGCGATGCGCTCGATCAGGTAGCGCGACATGCTGGCCTCCAGCCCCGATGCCCGGATGAGAATGTGCACGCGCTTGGCGTGCGCGGCCAGGAACACTGCGGCCTGCCCTGCGGAATTGCCGCCGCCCACCAGCACGACTTCTTCGCCGCTGCACAGGCGGGCTTCCACCGGGGACGCCCAGTAGTAAACGCCGCGTCCTTCATAGCGATCGAGTGCCGCGATGGCGGGGTGGCGATAAGCCGCGCCGCTGGCAATGACCACGGTCCGGGCCGCAATCTTGCGGCCATCGCTCAATTCGATGCGCTGCGGATGCGCGCCGCAATGCAGCGCGCTTACCTGCAAGGGGATGGCAAGGTGCGCGCCGAACTTCTGGGCTTGCACAAAGGCCCGGCCGGCCAATGCTTGACCGGAAATACCCGTGGGGAAGCCCAGATAGTTTTCGATGCGCGAGCTGGCGCCGGCCTGGCCGCCTGGCGCAAGGCTGTCGAACACCGCAACGCACAGGCCTTCGGAAGCGGCATACACCGCGGTGGCCAGACCCGCCGGACCGGCACCCACCACGATCACGTCGTAGATATAGTCCGGGTCGAATTCGGGCAGCAGGCCCAGGCAGGTGGCAAGCTGGCCCGCGTCCGGGCAGCGCAGCACCGCGCCGCCGGGGCAGATCACCAGCGGAAAATCGCCGGGCGCGGCGCCGGTGAAATCGAGCAGGGCGCACGCATCGGGATCGGTATCCGCGTCGACCACGGTATGGGGATAGCCGTTGCGCCGCAGGAACGCCTGCAGGTGCAGCAGGCGCGCGTCGCTGCCGCGGCCCAGCAGCGTCGGACCATTGCCGCGCTCGATCAGGCCAACGCGGCGCAGGATCAGCGCACGCATGATGCGCTCGCCCAGTTCGGCTTGCGCGACCATCAGCGCGCGCAGCCGGTCGGGTGGAATCGAGATGGCCTCGATGTCCTCCAGCGCCAGGCCGTCGACCAGCGCGGGCTTGCCCGATAGCTGCCCCACTTCGGCAAGGAAGCTGCCCGGTCCGTGCTCGCCGACCACAGACGCACGGTCTCGCGCGTCGCGCTGCAAGACGCGCACGCGGCCCCGCAGTACCACCACCATGCCGTGGGCAGGGTCGCCGGTGCGAAACAGGTATTCATTGGCGCGCCACTGCCGCGGTGTGCCGAAATGCTGGAGCCGCACGATCTCGGCGGCGGTAAGCAGGGGCCACATCTGGTGGCGCCGCGACTCCATCGGCGAGAACGCCGCGGTGGCTGCCTCCTGCTCGATGGCCAGGCCTGCCGCAACAATGGCTTGCGGGTCAGGGGGTTCCAGGCTTCCGATAGCGTTGTCTGCGCTCATGGCTGTAGGGCCTCTCCCGGTGGCACCGCGCTGGCGCCGGTGCGGATGAGTCGAGTGCTGCTGGTGCGTGCGCGGGGACGCCCGGAGAGTGTGCTCGTGATGCCGCGATGCGGCAATCCTTCGTTGTCCGCGCACCCCAAAAGCGTAGTACACGCGGGGCATCAAAGGGCCATGGTGCAAAATAGTGATCTATGAGTTTCTTTGTGGTTGGCGCGGCTTATGCGGTTGGTGGATATCGTCAGTACAACCTAGTAAAAACCCTTGACTATCTACTTACAGGTAGATAAGATGTGTTCCATGGATGCCGCAGCAAGGTAACGCTAAACAGACATGGCCCAGCCAGCCGGTTTCCAATGCAGCAAACAAGTAACAAAGACGAAAGTCATTTTTTTTGCTCCGCTTCTCTACCTAGTGATAGGTAAGAAGGCAGAAAAAACGACGAACCAGCTAAAACCCGGTCCCCGCGGCCAAAGCAGACCCCCGGACCCATGCTTCGATTGGAGAACATCATGAACACCAAGCTTTTTGCCAAGTCCCTGCTCACCGCCGCCACCCTCGCCGCAGCATTCGCTGCTGGCCATGCCCAGGCCGCCGCAACCGTTACCGCCGACAAGTACGGCTATGAATACCGCACCCGCGACGTCTACAGCGACGGCGCCCGCAGCGGCAAGTTCGATACCTTCACCGAAGGCGCACGCGCCGGCAAGGCCGATCCGTTCACCGATGGCGCCCGCGTTGGCAAGACCGACCCGTACACGGATGGTTTCCGTACCGTCGCGGGCCTGGATCGCAGCGGCGTGTCGTCTGAACCCAGCCGCAAGTTCGACCCGTACACCGACGGCGCCCGCAACGACAAGCGCAACCCGTACTTCGACGGTGCCCGCAGCGGCGCACGGGACGTCTACACCGACGGCGCAAGGGCCTGAGTCAAAGAGCCGGTACCTCTCAGGTCTCAATGACCGAGGTGCCGGACTGCATGCATCACCCCGTGGCGTCACCGTAACGACGCGCGGATACCAGGAGCGCATCATGAACCGTTGGCAGAGTTTCCGGATGTTGGCAGGCTGGGCGCTGGTTTGCGTTGCCAGCGGCTCCATGGCCACCGTAGTGGCACAGGCACTGCCGGCCTGAGGGTTCCCCGGGATCCACAGCATCCGTGGTAAAGAAGGCATATCGCAGCGTCCCACGCTGCCTGCGAATCGGCGCGCCCACTGTGGCGCGCCGAAGCTTTTTCCAGTCCCCGTGAATCCAGTCCGCATCCCTGCGCCTCGCTAGCTTGCCAGGCGCTTGCTCCATCCGCGCACAACGCCCGTTGTCAGGGCGGTGCCGGCCAGGATCACGCCGCAGCCCAGCAGCATCGAGGTGGAGATGCGCTCTCCCAGGAACAGCGCACCCCACAACACACCGAAGGCCGGGATCAGGAATAGCGCGGTCATTGCCCGCGCGGGTCCCGCCTTGGCGATCAAGCGAAAGAAGAGCACATAGGCCAGCGCGGTGCAGGCGACAGTCAACGCGCCCAGCGCCAGCCACGCGTGCGCGCTTGGCTGCGTGGCCGGCCACAGCCAGGCTGCAGGCGCGCACAGCAGCAGAGCCGATGCGAACTGGCTGCCCGCTGCCACCGTCAGCGGCGGCACGTCCGCCAGGTACTTGCGGGTGAAGTTGGCGGAGAAGCCATAGAGCAGGGCAGCGGCCAGGCAGGCCAGCGCAGCCAGGCCGGCGGCCTTGCCCGCGGCGCCGTGCTGCAGTCCGGCCTTATCCCACACGAGCCACAGCACGCCGGCGAAGCCCAGGGCCAGCCCGGCTATGCGCGGCGCTTCCAGGCTTTCACGCAGCCACAGCCAGCCGATCAGCGCGGTAAACAGCGGCGTGGCCGCGGTGAACATGGCGGAAAGCCCGGCGGGAATGGTCAGCGCGGCAAAGCTGAACAGCACGAAGGGCAGCGCGGAATTCGTGATCCCTACCACGGCGATCGCCCACCAGCGGCGGCGCAGGCAGGCCAGCCCGCCACGCCAGGCCAGCAGCGGGAGCAGCAGCAGGGCCGCACCGCCGGCGCGCGCGCCCGCCAGCGGCACGGCGCCGAACTCACCCGCACCCAGACGGATAAACAGGTAGGAGGCGCCCCACAGGGCGGCCAGCGACAACAACATCGAAAGCTCGGAGCGTTTCATTTCCAGGCACCTCATGGGGGATGACAGGGCCAGGATAAGACGGCAAACTGGTACCGGAAAAGAGCCAGAAATTATGAAATTGATGGATCCAGAGTTCGCCTTCCCGATCCGCTTGCCGGCACCCGGCTCGCGCCATTTGCTGCGCGGCCTGCACGGCCAGCTCAAGGAGGCAATCCTGGACGGGCGCCTGCGCCCCGGCTTGCGCCTGCCTGCTACGCGCGCGCTGGCCCAGGCCTGTGGCGTGTCGCGCAACACCGTGGTGGCCGCCTACGACCTGCTGCTGAGCGAGGGCTATGTGGTGGCGCGCGACCGCGGCGGCACCTATGTGGCGGGGCTGTTGGCGCCCACGCGCGAGCTAGCCCCGCAGCCTGGCGCGCCCGAGGATGAGCGCCGGCTAGCCGCGTTCTGGCGCACGCCGCCCTTGCCGCCTCGGGAAGCTTCGCCGCTGGTGCCGCGCTTTGATTTTCGCGTAGGCGTGCCCAGCCTGTCGGCATTCCGGGCAGACCTGTGGGGGCGCCTGACGGCGCGCGCAATGCGGACGATGGCCCATGCGCCGGTGGCCTATGCCGACCCGCAGGGGCAGCCCGCGTTGCGCGAGGCCATTGCCAGCCACGTCTCGTTCGCGCGCGCGGTCGCCTGCCAGGCTGGCGACGTGGTGGTCACGGCGGGCGCGCAGCAGGCCTTCGACCTGCTGGCCCGCGTGCTGGTGACACCCGGGCGCACCGTGGTGGCGATGGAGGACCCGGGCTACCCGCCGGCCCGCGCAGCCTTTGCCGCCGCCGGCGCCAGGATCGTGCCGGTGCCGGTGGACGCGCAAGGACTGATGGTGGACCGGCTGCCCGCCGATGCGCGGGTGATCTACGTCACGCCATCGCACCAGTTCCCCCTCGGCCATGCCATGTCGGCGGCGCGGCGCGCGGCCTTGCTTGCGTTCGCGCAATCGCACGGCGCGGTCATCGTCGAAGACGATTACGATGGCGAGTTTCGCCACGCAGAGCGCCCGCTCGACGCCCTGCAGACCCTCGATCGCGCCGAATCCGTATGCTACGTCGGGACATTCTCCAAGAGCCTGTTTCCCACGCTGCGGCTGGGCTTCGTGGTGGCCCCACGGTGGGCCCGGCAGGCGCTCACGCTGGCCAAGCAGTGCAGCGACTGGCATTGCGCTGCCACCGCGCAGGACACGCTCGCCGCCTTCATCGCCGAAGGGCACCTGGCGCGCCACGTGCGCAAGATGCGCCGGCTTTATGGCGTGCGCCGCCAGCTGCTGCTGGATACGCTGCGCGCGGATTTCAGCGGCCGGCTCGATCCGGTGCCCTGCGCCGCCGGGCTGCATCTGGCCGCGCTATGCGTTGGTCATGCCGATCCCGAGCCGCTGGCGGCGCGCGCCAGGGAGCAGGGCATTGGGGTCTGGACCACGCAGGAGTACTACCTTGGCCCGCAGGATCGCGCGGGCTTGCTGTTCGGCTTCGGCGCGATTGACGAGGCGGGCATCGCGGCGGGGCTGAAGGCGCTGCGCAAGCTTTGGTGAGGGCCGGCGCGGTCGAGGCCAAGTGCCGCCTCCACACGATCGGTGAGCCACGGCAGCGTCGGTTCCGTTGAGCCCTGTGCGATGGCATCTGTGTTGGTCGCGCCCAAATACATCACCCGCGGCCTGCCAGGTATTCTTTCAATGCATCCCTTCCAAGCTGATACGTTGCCTGCTCCCGGTGCACAGAGAAACCCAGTTGCCGGTTAATCGAGAGCATGGCCGCGTTGGCATTCGCGTTGTTGGTGGCGACCATCCGCACCTCGGGATGGCGTTGTCGAACAAGCTTGAGCATGCGGGCCTTGACCGCCTTGGCCAAGCCGTGGCCTCGCCAAGGCCGCGCGACGGCGGTCAGGTCCTGGCGAACACGATCCGGGAAGCGTTGGTCCCAGCTGGCATCGCACACGGCAACCACTTCGCTGGCATCGCGCAACATCACCATGAAGTGCTCGCCGCCGCGCCGGTCCATCTCGGCATACCAGGCCGGGTAGCTTGCAAGCTCGTAGCGCAAAGGGGGCATGTCAAGGGTCCCTAGCGGCTGTTCGTTCAGCAGCGACGTCAACGGTTCCATCAGCGGTTCGAGCGTAGCCATTGGCACGCGCCCCGCATGGATTTCCCAGGATAGTTTCGGGGAGCGTAAGACGGGAGGCTCGACCCATCGATCTAGTTCATCCCAGTCCACCTGGTCGAACAACAGGCGATTCTCGACATGGCGCAGCTTGCAATCGGCACCAATCCGCGCCATGAATGCGTGCCCGTCGGGCAAGTGAACCTTGGCTGTCGCGATGCCCTTGGCTTGCCGGTCCATGAAGTGCGCCAGCCCTTTGAGAAGGGCCCTGCCGATGCCTTGGCGCCGCTGATCGAGCAGCACCCCGCCCGCAACGTCCACGTGGTCGAGGTAATCCTCGCTGCCGGGTGACCCTGCGCGACGATGAGAAAGGGTCAGGATGCCAACCGTCTCGCCATTGCGCAGGGCAAGCAAGCGCTGGGTTTCGAAGATCGGGTGCTGCTGGCGCAGGACATCTTCTGCCTCGTGGTCCGGCATGACCGGATCTTCCGGGAAGTCTTGACCTAACCGAAGCCGCCGAAACGCGTGAAACTGCTGCCATTGCGCAGGGGTTGCGGCTGTGGGGTCAAGGCGATGGAGTTCCACGGGTGCACGATCGGAGGAGAAATGGGACATGGGCCGGAATCCGACTTCGAGGCGATATGCTCGGCACGCGAGCCTATCACAGCGTGAGCATGATCACCCCGATGGTGCGTACTCCGCGCTAACTCCGCGGTGACTGCGGCGCCTTCTTCGGCGGCGCGCCAAGGGCGCCGGACGCAGCGGCTTGCACGATGCGGCGGAAGGTGGGGCATTCCATGTGGCTAGGCGCCGGGCAGGCGGCGGCGTGGCGCAGGCCGTCGCGCATGGCGCTGAGCTTCTTGATCGTCCTGTCCAGTTCATCCGCCTTGGCCGCGAGCATCTGCCGGTCGATACGCGGCTGCCCCTGCGGCGCGAACATGAGGGCAATTTCGTTGAGCGAGAAGCCGGCGGCGCGCCCCAGTGCGATCAGCGCCAGCCGTTCCAGCACGCCGGCATCGAACAGGCGGCGCAGCCCGCGCCTGCCGGCAGAGGCAATCAGCCCCTTTTCCTCATAGAACCGCAGCGTCGATGCGGGAACGCCGGACTGCTGCGCCACTTCGGCTATGTCTAGGCTTTTCACCCTCTTGACCTCAAGTCGACTTGAACTGGCACAGTCTAGCTTCCGCTCCCTGGGGCAGCAAAGGAAAACGATCATGGACGTCACACAACAGGCCGAAAGCGAGCAGGCGGCGCTCTGGAGGGGCCGCTCCGGGCGCGCCTGGGCCGAGGCGCAGGCGCCGCTCGACCAGATGTTCAAGCCCTTCGAAGACCTGCTCGTCAAAACGGTCTGCGCCGGAGCCGGGCACCGGGTGCTGGATGTGGGCTGCGGTACGGGCGCCACCACGCTCGCCATAGCGCGGCGGCTCGGCGCGAAGGGCCGTTGCACCGGTGCCGACATCTCGGATCCAATGATCGCCGCTGCGCGGGCGCGCGCCGAACGCGAAGACATCACCGCATCCTTCATCCGCGCCGACGTGCAGAACCATGCCTTCGAGCCCGCAAGCTTCGATTTGATCATCTCGCGCTTCGGCGTCATGTTTTTCGACAACCCGGTCCTGGCCTTCAAGAACCTGCGCCACGCCGCACGGGACGGCGCAGATCTCTGCTTTATCGCGTGGCGCAGTGCCGCGGAAAATCCGTTCATGACGACGGCCGAGCGCGCCGCTGCGCCGCTGCTGCCGAGCATGCCCGCCCGCCGGCCAGGTGCGCCAGGGCAGTTCTCCTTCGCGGACGGGCATTGGGTCTCTTCCGTGCTGGAAGAGAGCGGCTGGGCCGAGATCGACATCCGGCCGCTCAACGTGGAATGCACCTTCCCCGAGAGCGAACTGGTCGGCTACCTCTCCCGGCTCGGCCCCGTTGGCCTGATCTTGCAGCAGGCGGACGAGCAGACGCGCGCGCAAGTCATGGAAACGGTCCGCGCCGCCTTCGATCCCTATGTGCACGGCCCCGAGGTTCGCTACACCGCGGCTTGCTGGATGGTCGGCGCCCGGGCGCCTGCGTCAGCCGCCCCGATGGAGGCAGCCAATGCCTGAAGCAATCGACTATCTGATGTTTGCGCTGCTGATCGGTGCGGGCGCAACGGTGGTGATGGACATCTGGGCGGCCGCCCGCGAGCGGCTGCTCGGCATTCGGCCATTGGACTATGCGCTGGTGGGCCGCTGGCTCGCCCATCTGGTGCGCGGGCGCGTTTGTCACCACCCCATTGCGGCTTCCCCGTCCGTGCAGGGCGAGCGCCTGCTTGGCTGGATCGCCCACTACCTGATCGGCATCGCATTTGCGGCTACGCTGCTGGCCTTTTGGGGCCTTGGCTGGGCGCGTCATCCAACGCTTGGCCCGGCGCTGATGGTGGGAATCGGCAGCGTGGCGGCACCGTTTTTCGTGATGCAGCCAGCCATGGGGGCGGGCATTGCCGCCAGCCGTACTCCGCGCCCGGGCGTCGCGCGCTTGCATAGCGTCGTCACGCACGGGATATTCGGCCTGGGCCTTTATGGGGCCGGCTGGGTGGCAAGTTGGCTGGACACGCTTGCATGGCGGAGTTTCTGGTAGCGCTTGCGTGCTCATCTGGTCCCCAATCCGATGGGCGCTGCCAAAAAGCGATTCAGCGGTTTATCCGCATAATCCATCGAAACTATCCATTTACCTTATATTGCCGCGCTCCCTACACTTTGCGCCAACGCCCCCCTTAGCAGGGCGTACGACAAGAGAGGAGCAAGTATGGAGACCACCTTGGCGCGCCGCACGGCGGCGCTGGCGCTAGCTTTGCCGTTGCTCGCCTGCGGCGGCAACGACGAGAGCGCAAACACGGGCACCGCCGTCACGTCCACCGCGGCGGCCACCCCGGGCATGACGCTGACCATCACCGCGCGGGAAGACATGCCCGGCACCTACGGCAACGTAGGCGCCTACGAAAAGCTCACCGGCACGCTCAAGGGCGAGGTCGATCCCGCCGATGCGCATAACGCCATCATCCAGGACCTGGCGCTGGCCCCGGTGAATGGCCGCGGGCTTGTGGAGTACACCACGGAATTCGTCATGCTCAAGCCCAAGGACATGAGCAAGGCGGGTGGCGTGCTGCGCTACGACGCGCCCAATCGCGGCAATATCCTGACCATGCCGAACCCCACCGCGGTGCCCGGGGATTCGCTCTACTTCGAGCGCGGCTACGTGCTGCTGTACTCGGCCTGGCAGGGCGATGTGCCGAAGAGCTCGGCGGCAAGGCTCACGCTGGCGGTGCCGGTGGCAAAGAACAAGGACGGCAGCAGCATTACCGGCCCGTATGCGGCGGAGCTGATCCCGAGCGTGGCCAGCCCGTCGATGAGCCTGCCGGGCGGTGTGTTCAACAGCACGATGATTCCCTATGCGCCGGCCAGCCTCGACAACACCTTGCCGGGCTACACGCTGACGCGGCGCGTAAACGAGACCGACCCGCGCGTAGCGATTCCCGCCACGGACTGGAAGTTCGCCACCTGCGATAACGCAGGCAACCCCTTCCCAGGCAAGGCCGACGCTGCGAACATTTGCCTCAAGGGCGGCTTCGTGCCGGGCTACCTCTACGAGATCACCTACGTGGCGAAAGACCCGAAGGTGATGGGTGTGGGCCTGGCGGCGCTGCGCGACACCATCACGTTCTTCCGGCACCAGGCCGCGGATTCGGCGGGCACGCCCAATCCGGTGGCGGGCGCGGTGCGCTTTGCCATCGGGCAGGGCACCTCGCAATCGGGCAACGCGATGAAGACCTTCCTGCATCTTGGCTTTAACCAGGCGCTGGATGGCAGCAAGGTGTTCGACGGCATCTACGCGCATGTGGCCGCGCGCCAGACCAATATCAACACGCGCTTCGCCGTGCCGGGCGGCGGCGGTGGCCTGCGCACCGACCATCGCGCCTTCGGGCAGACCGCGCCGCGCGGGCTGGCCGCCGACTACCAGGACACGCTGGCGGGCCGCAGTGGCGGCGTCATGCAGCGCTGCACCGCTACGCAGACTTGCCCGAAGTTCTTCCTCGGCCTGTCGGGCACGGAGTTCTGGCAGTTGCAGGGCTCGCCGGTGCTGACCGATCCCTACGGCTTTGCCGACCTGAAGCAGCCTGACAACGCGCGCATCTACTACTACGCCAGCACGCAGCACGGCGGCAAGTCGCCTGTGATCAGCTACGCGCCAGCGTCGACGGTGTACCCGGCGGGTTCCATGGTCGATTTTGCCGATACCTTCCGCGCGCTGTTCGTCGCGCTGGAAGACTGGGTGGCTCGTGATGTCGCGCCGCCGGCCAGCCAGGTTCCGGCCATCGCCGATGGCACGCTGGTGCGGCCCGATCAGCTGACCTTCCCCGTGACCAAGGGCATTACCTGGGCCGGCGCGGGCAGCAATGCCGCGATTCCCGCGCTGCAGTACCTGGCGCGCTATAACGGCTTCCCGCTGCTCGACTACGGCCCGACCTATCGCCCGCAGGATGAGTCCGGCATCCCGACCTTGCTGCCGCCGTCGTACATGGGACGGGACTACGCCATCATGGTGCCGCAGGTGGACGCGCAGACCGGGCTGACCAAGGCCGGCATCCACGGCGTCGACGTGGACGCGCCAGTGGGCACCAGCCTGGAGTTCAACTACGTGGCCACGCCGGGCATTGTGGATCTGGTCAACCTGAGCGGCAGCTACATTCCCTTCCACAAGACCGAGGCCGCGCGCATTGCGGCTGGCGATACGCGGCCCTCGCTGGAGTCGCTCTACACCGACCAGGCCGGCTATGTGGCCAAGGTACAGAGCGTGGCCGCCGGGCTGGTGGCCAGGCGCTTCTTGCTGCAGGCGGATGCCGACCGGCGCGTGGCGAACGCGCAGGCGAATCCCGTGTTGCCCTGAGCGAAGGGGCCTTTGAAGGGGCTTTTGAAGGGGCTGTGATGCGGCGGGCGGGGCGCTCCGCCCCGCCTAGCCCGGAAGCCTCGCTGCGGTTCCTGCGCCTTGCCATCCGGGGTCCGCGGCAAAGCGCTCCGCAAGGAAGTCCAGCATGGTGCGCAGGATTGCCGGCATTTGCCGGCGCGATGCGTAGACGCCGTGGATGCCAAGCGCTTGCGGTTGCCACCCGGGCAGCAGGGCCACCAGTTGTCCGCTGCGCAGCAGCGGCGCGGCAGAGTAGAGCGGCTGCATGGCAATGCCGGCGCCCGCCACCGCGGCGGCCAGCAGCACGGTCGATTCATTGGCGCTGAGGTTGCCCTGCACCGGCACCGCCAGCGTTTCCCCCGCGCGTTCCAGTTGCCACAGGCTCTTGCCGAAGTACGAGTAGGTGAGGCAGTTGTGCATGGCGAGGTCCCGCGCCTGGCGTGGCATGCCGTGGGCGGCGATGTAGGCAGGCGCGGCGCAGATCACCGAGGCGCAACTTGCCAGCGGGCGTGCGATCAGGTTGGGGTCGAGGTCGTTGGTGATGCGGATCGCCAGGTCGATGCGTGCCTCCACCAGGTTGACTGCCTGGCTGCCGATATGCAGGTCGACGGCGGTTTCCGGATAGCGCTTCAGGTAGGCCGTGACGGCCGCGGCCAGCACGGACTCGGCCAGCGATTGCGCGCAACTGATGCGCAGCATGCCGCGCGGCATGCCCGCGCGCTCATGCTCGGGCCGCGCCATCTGCGCGGCGATCTCCAGCATCTGATGGCAGCGCAACAGCGCTTGCTCCCCGGCGGGTGTCAGGCTCAGGCTGCGCGTGGAGCGGTGCAGCAGGCGTTGCTCGGCCCAGGTTTCCATCTGCGCGAGATAACGGGTGACCATGGCGCGCGACATGTCCAGCGCCTCGGCGGCGGCCGTCATGCTGCCGCGTTCGGCAATGGCGACGAAGACTTCGGCGGCGGTGATGCGGTCCATGGGATGGGTTGGCGGGCGGCGTTGGTGTAGCTTGTCGCCCTATTTAATCGATTAATGCAACAAAGATGTCCATTCTATGGGGTTTTTGTACCGGTCTGTGCAAATTAAGCTGGCGGCTTCCTTGATCCCAGCCATGTGAGACTCCCGATGCCCTCCAGCCTGACCCTGAACCGATTCGTGCGCGGCCTCGCCACCGCCTTGTGCCTGGGCATCGTCGCCAGCACGCCCGCAGTGGCCGCATCCACGCTCAAGCTGGAGGTCTACAACCCCGGCACCAAGAGCATTTTCCCGGTCTCGTCCGAACTCGTCACCGGCGCGCACGACGCGGTGCTGATCGACGCGCAGTTCCAGCGCAACGACGCCGAGGGGCTGGTTGCGCGCATCCGCGCCAGCGGCAAGAACCTCACCACCATCTACATCAGCCACAGCGATCCGGATTTCTACTTCGGGCTGGACGTGCTCAAGGCCGCGTTCCCGGCGGCCAGGATCGTCGCCACGCCGCAAACGGTGGCGGCCATCCAGGCATCCATGTCGGGCAAGCTGGCTTACTGGGCCCCGATCCTGAAGGACAATGCGCCCAAGGCGCTGGTGCTGCCCGAGCCGCTGGCCGGCAAGGCCATCGAGCTCGAGGGCAGCAAGCTGGAAGTGCTGGGCCTGGACGGCCCGGCGCCGGAGCGCACGGTGGTGTGGATTCCGTCGCTCAAGACCGTGGCCGGCGGCGTGGTGGTCTTCGGCAAGAGCCACGTCTGGGTGGCCGATACGCAAACACCGGCCTCGCGCCAGCACTGGATCGCCATGCTCGATCGCATCGCGGCGAAGAAGCCAGCGCGGGTCGTGCCCGGGCACTATCTGGACGATGCGCCGCAGACGCTGGCGTCGGTGCGCTTCACGCGGGATTACCTGCGCACGTTTGAGCAAGAGGCGGCGCGCGCGCCGGATGCCAAGGCGCTGAGCGCGGCGATGCAAAAGCACTATCCGCAGCTGGGCGGCCTGGACTCGCTCGATCTGAGCGCCAAGGTCATCAAGGGCGAAATGCAGTGGCCTGCAAAATAACGGCGGTGCGCCAAGCCGCGTTTCGCGTTTCGCGATGCGCATGACGCCAGCATCAAATCTCAGGAAGCATTGATCATGTCCGGTCTCACCCTGCATTACATCTACGATCCGCTGTGTGGCTGGTGCTACGGCGCCGCGCCGCTGGTGCGTGCCGCGCGCGACGTGCCTGGCCTCGCGCTCGCGCTGCACGGCGGCGGCATGC
The DNA here is from genome assembly GCF_056398045.1 of Cupriavidus sp. 05L411. Lineage (NCBI taxonomy): Bacteria > Pseudomonadati > Pseudomonadota > Betaproteobacteria > Burkholderiales > Burkholderiaceae > Cupriavidus > Cupriavidus sp. 05L411. The sequence goes on from NZ_JBFTOQ010000001.1 coordinate 233,841, forward strand.
TCACCGGCGCCAACCGCCGCCGCATCACGGCGCAATGGCGCGACTACGTGATGCCGCACGACCGCCGCATCGCCGCGCTCACCGGCCAGCCGTTCGGCGAGCGCTATTTCGAAGGCTTGCTGCGCGACGAGAGCGCGATGATGGACTCCGCGCCGCCCACCACCGCGATCCTGGCCGCGCAGGCGCTGGGCGGCGTCGAGGCCGCCGCCGGCCTGCTGGCGCGCCTGCAGCATGCGCACTATGTGGACGGGCTGCGCATTGCCGATGCGCAGGTGCTGGCCGATCTTGCCGGGCAGGCCGGACTGGACTCGCAGCGCTTTGCCGGCCTTTGTCTGGACATTGGCGGTGACAAGACGCAGGCGCATATGGCTGCCAGCCGCGCGCTGCTGAACCGTCTGGGCGGGCATGGCTTTCCCACGTTTGCGCTGCAAAACGGCACCGGTCAATTTGCGGTGCTGGACGTGGGCCCGTTCCTTGGCGACGCGGGGGCGTGGCAGGAGAGCCTGGCGCGGGCGGTTGCGCAGCAGGGCGGGCGCATGGAGGCGGGCAGCCAGGATGGAGCGGGCGGTCCGGCTTGCGACGCGCAGGGTTGCGCTTTGCCGGCGCAAGGGTAAACTTCGCGGCCGCATTGCCGTTATACCAATCGACGTCCCGGCACACAGGCTGCGCCGGTTCCGTCGATTGTCGTTTGCACGCGGCTTGTCCTTTCGTCGGGACGAGCGCTGCACGAGACGGCATCGACCCTACACCCGCACCCTACATGCCGCACATCCAAGGCCCTCCCGGAGAGACCGAACTTTTTCGCACGCTTGTACTCGGAGTGACCGATTACGCGATCTACGCGCTGGATCCCGCCGGAACCGTGAGCAGTTGGAACCCCGGCGCGCAGCGGGCCAAGGGATACACCCGGGATGAAATCCTGGGTGCGCATTTCTCGTGTTTTTACACGCCGGAGGATCGCGCCGCAGGGCTGCCCGAGCAGGCGTTGCGGCAGGCGCGCGAGACAGGCCGCTTCGCGGTGGAAGGCTGCTGGCGCTTGCGCAAGGATGGTTCCCGCTTCTGGGCCCACGTGCTGATCACGCCGATCTTCGATCGCAAGGGCAAGCAGCTTGGCTATGCCAAGGTCACGCGCGACATGACGCAGCAAAAGGCCGACGCCGAGCGCATTGCGGAGGTGACGCGCACGCTGGACCTGGCTCTTGCGAACATGTCGCAGGGGCTGTGCCTGTTCGATCCGCATGGCACGATCATCCTGACTAATCGCCGCATGGAAGACATCTTCCGCGGTGCGGGTGCGGCGCTGGTGCCAGGCGCGGATTTTCTCGCCCTGTGCCGTACCATGGCTGGCGTGCGCGAGAGCGAAATCGCGGCACCCAGCGTGCTCGCCAGCCGCCTTGGCGGCGATATGCAGGCCGAGGCCCGTCAGTCCGACGACCGCGCGGAGCAATACGCGCAAGCGCTTTGCGAGCGGCACCGCGAGATCCTGCGCCGCCACCAGCAATGGCGCAGCGTGGAAGCGTTGCCAGACGGGCGCGCCATTGCGCTGTCGCACAGCGCCATGGCCGACGGCTCGTGGGTGACCACCTGCGAGGACGTGACCGAGCAGCGCCGCATCGAAGCCAAGATCCAGTATATGGCGCGCCACGACGGCCTTACCGGCCTGCCCAACCGCAGCTATTTCAACGACTACCTGGACGAAGAACTGCAGCGCGCGCAAAGGCAGGGCAGCCGGGTGGCAACGCTTGGCATCGACCTGGATCGCTTCAAGGAAATCAACGACCTGCACGGGCATGCGGCCGGCGACACCGTGCTGCGCGCGGTGTCCCAGCGCATCGCCAGCCAGCTGGAGCCGGGCGAGTTCATCGCTCGCATCGGCGGCGATGAGTTTATTGCCGTGAAGCGTTTCGAGCGGCAGGCCGAGCTGAGCGACTTCAGCGCGCGCCTGGTGACATGCCTGAGCGAGCCGGTGCGGCTCGATGGCTTTGACCTGACCACGGGCGCGAGCATCGGGATTGCGATCTATCCCGGCGACGGCACCCATCGCGACCAGCTGGTCAGCAATACCGACCTGGCGATGTACCGCGCCAAGGGCAGCTTGTCCGAATCGATCTGCTTCTACGAAAGCCGGATGGACGAGGCCGAGCGCGAGCGGCGTGCGCTGGCAGGCGAGCTGTGGACCGCCATTGCCGCCAACCAGTTCGTGCTGGACTATCAGGTGCAGACTGCCATTGCCAGCGGTGAGGCCATCGGCTGCGAGGTGCTGTTGCGCTGGCATCACCCCGAGCGCGGGCTGATCGCGCCCGACAGCTTCATCCCCCTGGCTGAAGAATGCGGCGCCATCCTGCCGATCGGCGAGTGGGTGCTGCGCACCGCATGCCAGGAAGCCGCGCAGTGGACGTTCCCGCGCAAGATCTCGGTCAACCTGTCGCCGGTGCAGATCACCCACGGCAACCTGGTCACGCTGGTGGCGCAAGTGCTGGAGGAGACCGGGCTGGCGGCGGGACGGCTGGAACTCGAAATCACCGAATCGACCATCATCGGCGACAAGGAGCGGGCGCTGGACATATTGCGCCGCATCAAGGCGCTGGGCGTGACCATTGCCATCGACGATTTCGGTACGGGCTACTCGTCGCTCGACACGTTGCGCTCCTTCCCGTTCGACAAGATCAAGCTGGACCGCACCTTTATCGCGGAAATTTCCGACAGCCAGCAGGCCAAGGCCATCATCCGCGCCATTCTGGCGCTGGGCCAGAGCCTGGCGATCCCGGTGCTGGCCGAAGGCGTGGAGACCGACGAGCAACTCAGCCTGCTGCAGGCCGAGGGCTGCGACGAAGCGCAGGGATTCCTGCTCGGGCGCCCGCAGCCGCTCGAGCATTTCCGCCGCGCCCACGCCGTGGTCGGGCCGCGGCTGGTGACGACGCAGACACCGGAACGCTAGGCGGCGCATCCGGCGCATGCGATGCATCCTGTGCGCGCATGTTGCGATCCGTGCGCTTGACGCGCGGTCCGGGCCGCACGCGGCGCCTTTGCGCGGCGGTGGAACTCGCCCGCCCGCCAGCCACTCTCATTGCTTGTCGGCAGCCTCCCGCGCTGCCACACGGGTAAAAACCGGGAGTGGCCGTGGCACCACGCATCACCGTCGAAGGCGGCCAGCCGGCCGGCCAGCCTCATGTGCGCGAGGTGGGCGACCCCACCGGTGGCCAGACACTCGCCCCGCACCGCCTGGCAGGCTGCGCCCACGCCGATCCGCTCACGCCCGCCGATCGCTACCAGGAGTTGTTCGTGGCGGTGCAAATGGGGCGCATTTTTCCCGACAGCAAGACCTTCACCGACGCCATGCCCCGGCAGGACCCGGCCACCATCCTGGCCGCCTACCGCGCTCGCGCCGGCGCTCCCGGCTTCGACCTTGCCGCCTTTGTGGACGCGCATTTCGTGCTGCCCGAGGTGCCGCGCAGCTGCTACGAGTCCGACCCCAACCAGCCGCTGGCCGACCATATCGACGGGCTGTGGGCGGTGCTGACCCGCCATCCCGCGCAGCACCCGCCGCAATGCTCGCTATTGCCGCTGCCGCATGCCTACGTGGTGCCGGGCGGGCGTTTCTCCGAGCTCTACTACTGGGATTCGTACTTCACCATGCTGGGCCTGGCCGCCAGCGGGCAGGGCGGCTTGCTGCGCGGCATGGCGGACAACTTCTCCTACCTGCTCGACACCTATGGCGTGATCCCCAACGGTACCCGCAGCTACTACCTGAGCCGCTCGCAGCCGCCGGTGTTCGCGCTGATGGTGGAGCTGTTCGAGGACCAAGGCGTGCAGCCCGAGCTGGATTTCCTGCCACAGTTGCGCAAGGAGTACGCCTTCTGGATGCGGGGCGCCGACTGCCTTGCGCCGGGGCAGGTGTGCCGGCGCGTGGTCAGGCTGGCCGACGGCAGCCTGCTGAACCGCTACTGGGACGAGCGCGACACCCCGCGCGAGGAAGCCTATATCGAAGATATCCGCACGGCCGCATTGGCGGCGCGGCCGGCCGCCGAGGTATTTCGCGACCTGCGCGCCGCGGCCGAATCGGGCTGGGATTTCAGCTCGCGCTGGCAGGAACCCGGCGGCGGGCTGGAGTCCGTTCGCACCACGGCGATCCTGCCGGTGGATCTCAATTGCCTGTTGTTCAAGCTGGAGCACAAGCTCGCCGAACTGGCCCAGGCCGCCGGCGATGCCGACGCACCGGTCTTCGCCCAGCGCGCGCAGGCCCGCCGGGAGGCCATCGACCGGCTCATGTGGCGCGAGGCCGAGGGCGCCTACTTCGATTTCGACTGGCAACGCCACCGCGCCCGCGCCAACCTGACGGCGGCGACCGTGGTGCCGCTCTACGTCGGCGCGGCCACCCCCGAGCAGGCAGCGCGGGTGGCGCAAACCGTGGCCGCGAGGCTGCTGCAGCCCGGCGGCATTGCCACCACGGAGCACGTCAGCGGCCAGCAGTGGGACTTGCCCAACGGCTGGGCGCCGCTGCAATGGCTGGCGATTGGCGGGTTTGCGTGTTCCGGGCAAGCGGCGCTTGCGCACGAGATCGCCCATCGCTGGCTGGTGACCGTGGCAAGCCTTTACCAGCGTGAGTACAAGCTGGTGGAGAAATACGCCCTGCAGCTCACAGAGGACGGCGCCGTAGGCGGCGGGGGCGGCGAGTATCCGCTGCAGGATGGCTTTGGCTGGACCAACGGTGTGGTGCGCAGGCTGCTACAGGAGCACCCTACCCATGTGGCGTGCCGCTGCCGCGCAGGCGTGAAGTCCGTGCATCCATGAAGGCATGAAGGCATGAAGGCATGAGGGCATGAGGGCATGGCTTCAGCGATGGCTGGCACTGGTTGCCGCTTGCCACCGCGCCACCGTGCCAGCCAGCCAGGCTGGATCATCGTGCGGCAAATCGTGCCCCGCCCAGGGATGGCGGCGGTGCTGCGCACCCCAGGCTTCGGCCAGGCGCGCAGAGCACACCGGATCGACCAGATGATCCGCCGCCGACGACAGTACCAGCGTCGGGCAGGCCGGCGGCGCACCCGGCGCGTGATAGCGTGCCGCGGCCCATAGCTGGCGCAGGGCATTGGCCCGGCTTACCGGTGCGCTGCTGCGAATCGCGCACCATTGCGCCACATCCGTCGCGAAGGCCGCGCTTGCGTTGCAGGTCAGCCGGTAGATGATGCGCTCGCAGTAAGAGGCGTGGTGCCAGCGCAGCGCCATGCCCAGCAGTGCTGGCCAGTTGCGCGGCGGCAGCCGCTCGGCCACGCTGCAAAAGGGCCGCATGCTGGTGTTGACCAGCACCAGCGCGCCGATCTCCTCCGGGTGCTGCTGCGCCCATTGCGCCGCCACCATGGCGCCCAGCGACATCGCCAGCAGCCGGTACGGCCGCGCCAGCCCCTGCCTGGCGGCACGCTCGCGCAGGAACGCCACCATGGCAGCTACGTTGGCTGGCGCGCGCCCGGCCGCCTCAACGCCATTGCCAGGCAGGTCCAGCATGGTGACGGGCCCGATGCCGGCGTGGGTCTGCAGCACGCCCGGCAAGACGCCCCAGTGGCGGGTTTCGCGTGTCAGGCCGCGCAGCAATATCCAGTCGCTCATCCGGGCGGCCCCCAGGGCCACTGCGCGTTGGCGCGGTCGAGCAATTCCTGGCGGCGTTGCCCGCGTGGCAGCCAGCGCTCGGGCGCATAGGCCACGCGGGCCAGGAAATCCAGCAGGTTGGCATGCCGGCGCAGCACGCGGGCGGTGCGGTGCGCCTTGACCGGGTTGAAGAATCCCTGGCGCGAGAACAACTGGCGGGGATTCTTCTTGATCCACAGCCAGGAACCCAGCTCAAGCGTCATCGGCAGGAAGATATTGCCGGGCGGCGTGTGGTCGTAGGCCCAGTCCCACAGGTCGCCGTGCAGCAGGTATTGGCGGCTCTGCGGCTCGAAGGCATAGCCATGGTGGGGATGCGCCTGCTCGAACATGGTCTTGAGGGCAAACATTTCGGGCAGGTGCGGCATTGGCGCGGCGGTGCGCGCGTAGGGAAACCAGATGCTGTCGCCCCAGCCGTAGCCCGAGTGGCAATCCAGCGCGAAGCTCAAGGGCCGGCCCTGCAACTGCTGCGCCACCACTTGCAGCATGGCTGTGCTTTCCACCTCCATGGGCGCACCGCGCTTGCCTCGGTACCACGGCAGCCATGCCCCCACGCGCTGGCCGCCAGCCAGCGGCGGCACCCGGCCAACCGCGTCCTGCGGCGCGTTGCGCATCAGGTCCACGCCATTGGGGTTGGCGCGCGCGCCCGCCCACATGCCGCCCGGGTTGACGATCGGCATGAACAGCAGCCGCACGGATTGCAGCTGGCGCTCCAGCAGTTCGTCCCACTCCAGGCGCCACAGCAGCATGCGCATGTAGTCGAGCAGCAGATGCGTGCCGATGCGCTCCAGGCCATGGATGCCGGCAAAAAAGCCGATGGCGGGCGCGTGCGGATCGTTCGACCCGATGCTGGCGGTGTACAAGGGAAAGCACTGGCCGCCTGCCTGCACCTCGCCAACGCGGCAGGCATCCAGGCGGCTGGCGCCGGCTTCCAGGATGCTCTCCAGTTGCTGCATTTCAGCAAAACTGCCTGCGTTGGATGGCTGCGCCATGGGCGAGGGCGGCTCCTTGGGGGGGGGCGATGCGATGGTCGATTGTCAGGGCGTCAACGTCAATATAGGCGCTGGCGGCCAGTCAGGTTACAAAAGCGTGCCCGCCATGATCCCCCGGTTTTGTGAAAGCCCCGTGACTGGCGCCGGGTGTCACGGGTGTCACGGGTGTCAGGCCGTGGCCAGCGCCGGCTCGGCCGAAGCAAACAGCATCAGCAGGGGCCAGCCGCGCGTGTTGGCCAGCGCGCGCAGCGCGGCGTCCGGGTTGGTGGCCACTGGGTGGCTCACGGCTTCGAGCAGCGGAATGTCGTTGCGCGAGTCGCTGTAGAACACGGTACGCTCGAACTGCGCCCACGCCATGCCGAGCGATTCCAGCCACTGCGCCACACGTGTGATCTTGCCCACCCCGAAACTCGGCACGCCGTCTACCGCGCCCGTGAAATTGCCCGACGCGTCGCGCCCGGCGTCTACCGCCAGCAGGTGCGCCACGCCCAGCGCCTCGGCGATCGGCTCGGTGACGAAGCGGCAGGTGGCGGTGACGATGCAGCAAAGATCGCCGGCGTCCTGGTGCGTGGCCAGCAGCGCGCGCGCCTCGGGGCGGATGGCCGGCGCGATCACGTCGCGCATGAAGCCGCTGCGCAGGCTCTCCAGCTGTGCGTGCGGATGACGCGCCAGCAGGCCCAGGGCGAAGGCGGCGTGGCGGTGGAAGTCCAGGTGTCCGGCGCTGTACTCGGCCAGCCACAGCGCGTTGTTGGCCTCGACTTCGGCGGCATCCGCCGCGCCGGCCTCCACCAGGTAGCGTGCCCATTCATATTCGCTATCCAGCGGTAGCAAGGTGTGGTCGAGGTCAAACAAGGCAAGGCAGGACATGCGCCGTCTCCGGTCGGAAAAGCGGCAAGGATGCCCACTGGCAATGACCCACGGATGAAGCGCGGCGCAAGAATCCCGATGCGGCTATCAGGGATTTTTGCCGCCTTTGGCGAAGTTGCCGGAGTTGCCGGAGTTGCCGGAGTTGCTGAGGTTGCCGATAGCGCCTACGCCGCCTTGCGCGGCGCGAGGCAATCCAGGAAGGCCCCGATCAGCCGCGTATGCGTGCGGCCCTGCAGGCAATAGAGGTATTCGTGCAGCACGGGCGGCTGGCTGGCAAACGGCACAACGCACAGCGCCGGGTCGCGCGGCACTTCCCCCAGCGGCACCACGCTTGCGCCAAGGCCCTGGCGAATGGCTTCGTAGATGGCTTCGCGGCTACCGATGACGGTGCTGGCCGGCAGCGGCAAGCCGGCGTCGTCCAGCGCGGTCTCGGTGGCCTTGCGCGTCATCGAGCCGTGCTCGCGGATCAGCAGGTGGCAGGTTGCCAGCTGCGCCAGGCTGACGCTGGGCGCGCGCGCCAGCGGGTGGGCGGGGTTGACCACCAGCACCATTGGGTCGGTAGCCAGCGTAATGCGGGCTAGCCGATCGTCCTCCACGGCGTGCGAGGAGACGGCGACGTCGATGCGGTACTCGATCAGCGCATCCAGCATCTGCTGCGAGTTGCCGATATCGATGCTGATCTCGATGGCGGGATAGCGTTCGCGAAACGCGGCTACGCTCTTCAGGATGTAGTAGGGGCCGGTAGCGCCGATGCGCAGATGGCCGAGATGCAGGTTGCCGGCGTTGCGCAGCAGGAAATCCGCGCTGCCTTCGTGCTGCATCAACTGCTCCACCACCGGCATCAGGGCCACGCCGACGTCGCTCAGGTCGACCCGGCCAGCGCGCCGGTAGAACAGCTCCACGCCGTAGTTCTCTTCCAACTGGCGGATGCGGCCCGTGACCGTGGGCTGGCTTACGCGAAGTTGCTTGGCGGCGGTGGTGATGCTGCCTTGCCGTGCCACTTCATAGAACGTCGTCAGCAGGTCGCCGAGCATGGGGGTTTTCCGTGGGAATAAGGCAAGCACGCCAGTCTAGCGGCGTTTTATGACAGTTCATGTGACAGCACACCATCGCGCTGCCGTTGGCGCGGCAGTGCGATGGTGCAAAGGATGGAAAGCGCGCGGGCGTCGGCAGGAGCAGGTGTTCCTGCCGACGCCCGGCTTCGCTCAGGGCACAGCCCGTGCTGGCTTGCCCAGCGCGGGGTCGGACACCCCGTCGGCGCCGGTTTCCAGGCGGCCGGCAAAGCGGCGCCGGAAGCTGCCCTGGGTGGTGGTCACGACGAAGTCGTACCAGTTGCCCTGTAGCCCGACGGGCCAGTGCTGGTCGAGCTGCTTGCCCGCCGGGATGTCAAAGGTCCAGGGGCCGTCGTCGCGGTAGGCGGCGGGCGTGACGGTGAAGGTGCAGGCCTTGGTGCCGGTATTGATCATGGTCAGGTAGACGGCGGCATTGGCGATGTCGTAGCACACCCGGATTTCCGGCGCGGTGCCGCCCGCGGCGACCACGGTGCTCACGTCGCCCTGGAAGGCGCGGTGGAAGCCGTTCGGGCCCAGCACCCACAGGTCGTATTTGCCGTTGTCGGCGGTGAAGACGTCCCAGCTGTCATTGACCTGTTTGCCCGGCTCCACCGCATAGCGGCGCGGCACGCGGTCCAGGTGCAGGCGGTCGTACACGTGGAAGACGGCGGCGGCCGTGCCGGTGTTGCTCAGCAGCAGCCACATGGCCTTGGCGCCCGGATCCTCGCGGCCGCTCACATGCAGCTCGTAGGGCAGCGCGCGCGAGGGCCGCGTGCCCACCGTCTGGGTGGCAGGGTTGGCGCTCTGGAATGCCACAGTGGGCAGCGCAACCGGTGCCAAGCCTTCCTGAACCGTGCGCACGCTGTCAGCAGCGGTCTTGGTGCGGTTGGGGATGTTGGGCAGCGCCGCGCTGTTCGGGCTGACGAAGTTGAACGCCGACAGCATGTCGCCGCAGATGGCGCGGCGATATGGGCTGATGTTGGTCTCGGCGACGCCGAAGCGTGCCTCCAGGAAACGCAGCACCGAGGTGTGGTCGAACACCTGCGAGTTGACCCAGCCGCCGCGGCTCCACGGCGAGACCACATACATCGGCACGCGCGGGCCAGGGCCGTAGGGGTGCTTGTCCGTGTGGTACTCACCGTCGGTAGCGACGGTGGACTTGCCGGCGAGCACGCCGTTGGTGTCATAGGCAGGCGCGCAGGGCGGCGGCACATGGTCGAAGAAGCCGTCGTTCTCGTCGAAGTTGATCAGGAGCACGGTCTTGCTCCAGACGGCCGGGTTGGCCGTCAGCGCATTGAGCACTTCCTGCGTGTACCAGGCGCCTTGCACCGGGCTGGAAGGCCCCGGGTGCTCGGAGTAGGTTGCCGGTGCCACGATCCACGATACCTGCGGCAGGCTGCCCGCGGCGATGTCGTCCTTCAGCGCTTGCAGGAAGCCGCCGTCCGGCATGGTGTTGCCGATGCCCTTGATAAGCGGGTTGATGACGTCGTCGGCGATGGTATAGGCCGGGTAGGGGCTGCCATTGGACGTATTGCCCCGCGCCTCGTTGGCCTTGCGGTACTGCACGAAGCCAGCCAGCGGGTTGTCGGTGAAGTTGTCCGGCATGTTCTGGTACAGCTTCCAGCTCACGCCCGCCGCCTGCAGGCGTTCCGGATATGTGGTCCAGCGGTAGCCGCCGGTGGAAGCGCCCATGGAGTCGCCGCTGTTGTCGATCACCGGGCCGCCATTGGCGCCGGTGGGGTCGTTGGTGCCGGTCCAGTGGAACAGGCGGTTGGTGTTGGTGCCGCCATGGAAGCCGCAGTGGTAGGCGTCGCACAGCGTGAAGGCGTTGGCGAGTGCGAACTGGAAGTCCAGCTCGGTCTGGGTGTAGTAGCCCATCGACTGGGTGTTCTTGTAGGTGGGCCACTTGTTCATGCGGCCCAGGTCCCAGGCGTTCTGGGCGTCGGGGTAGCTGTGCGGCGTGCCGCTGACGCGTTGCGCATTGCCGGCCGTGCTGTCGAGGTGGTACGGCTGCACGATGCGGTTGGTGTAGGCCTGCTGCCAGACATTGAGGCCGCCAGCCAGCGGGATCGGGAAACGATCGCCAAAGCCGCGCACGCCCTGCAGGGTGCCGAAGTAATTGTCAAAGGAGCGGTTTTCCTGCATCAGGATCACCACGTGCTCCACATCGCGAATGGTGCCGGTGGCGTTGTTGGCGGGAATCGCCAGCGCGCGGCGGATCGACGGCGGGAAGGCGGCCAGCGCCGCGGTGGCAGCGGCGCTGCCGCCGGCCATCTTGAGGAATTTGCGTCTGCTGTGAAGGCTCATCTTGGTTTTATGCTGGACTGTTTGGTTCGTGCGGTGCGCAGGGCCGGTGCCCTGCGGTGCGCTGCTGTTAGGGACGAGTCGCCGCTGTTCTCGGCTGCTCGTTAAGGCGCGCAGCGCAGCTGCGGCGTGGCTGCGGGCGGCTGCCCGGGCTGCGCAGGATCGGCGGGCTTGCTGTCGGTGGAGTCGCCGCCGCAGGCGGCAAGCGCGGCGCACAGCGCCAGTGCCGCCAGCCAGCCTGGCCGGGCAAAGAAGGAGATCGAAGGCTTCATGATGATGTTTGCTCTCGGGGTAAATGGGTATCAAGGGTTGAGCGTGGACAGCGGCTGGCGCGAGCCGGTGATGGTCTGCAGCTCGGCCAGGCTGAGCTGGCGCGTCCACATGGCCAGGTCGTTGAACTCCATCACGCCCTTAAGCGCGCCGCCGTTGTTCGGCACATAGGCATGCGTGGCATCGTCATTGAGGCCCCAGGCCTTGGTGGCCAGGCCGTTGAGCTTGGTCACGTCGGTGTTGGCGATGGCCTTGTTTTCAGCCTTTTGCAGCCCGAGCACCGGGTCGATGACGTAGGCGCTGAACGTCTTGGCCGTGGCGTTGATCGACAAGGCCAGGTAGGTCCACTGGTTGGCGCTGAACGTCATGCCCGTGATGTCGTCGCGCTTGCCGCCGCTGCCGATGTTGAAGCTCACCGAGCAGTTGCCCCACAGGCCGATCGCGATGCCCGGGTTGCTGCCGGAGGTCCAGTCCTTGTTGGACAGGATCGGCTCGCCGGTGCCGTTGCCCTGGGTGCAGTCGGACCTGAACCAGAAGCCGATGGTGAATTGCGGGGCGAGTGCGATATCGGCGCCGCTCTGCGTGAGCCGATAGGCATCGATTCTCGAATCGACCTTCAGCGCCTTGCCGCCGAAATTGTCGCTGCTCAGCGAGCCGCCATCGGTGCCGGGGACCCAGGGGCCGATGGTGGTAGTGCCCTTGCTGTCGGTTGCCGGCAGCGTCTCGAAGCTGTAGTAAGCGGCCAGGTTGTTGCGCAGCGTGTCGGCCAGCACGACCGGCTTGGCGTAGTTGATCTGCGCCAGCAACGCGGTGGGCACACCGTTGCGCACCAGCGTGTAGTTGAAACGGTACACGCCGCTGGCCGGCGCGGTGATGGTCTTGTCCTCATAGGTGGACGTGCCGGCCGGCAGCGTGGCGATCTGCACGCCGTCGCGCAGCAGCGTCATGTCGCCGCTGGCGGTGGTGGGGTTCTGCCATGACAGCACCAGCGAGGTGTTGGTGCTGCCCACCACGGACTGCAAGGCCCGCACGCCCGCAGTGCCGGCCAAGGCCGAGCCGTCGATCTGGTACGAGGCGGCGGGCAGGGCCACGCCGACGTGCGCGAGCATGGTGGGCAGCAGGTCGGCCTCGGTCGGCAGTGCCGCCAGCGCGTCCGCATTGGCGGGCGCGGCCGGCAGGTTGCTGGCCACCGCCGTGTTGAAGGGCTTGTTGAGCGCGATGAAGGTGGTGCGGTTTGGCACCGTCGGCAGCGTGGTGGTGGAACCCGTCGCGTCCAGACCATGACTGGTGGTCACGGCGACCAGCCAGTCTTCGTTGGCATTGGCCGCGCGGCGAGCCTGCACGGCGGCCAGCAGCTTGCCGAGTGTCTGGTCGAAGGCGGACAGCGCGGTAGCGTAGCTGCCGCCCTGGAAGCCTTGGGCGGCAGCGGCCAGGCCGGGTGCGCTGAACTGGGTGAAGACCACGTCGTAGCCGGACTGCACCAGCTTCACGCCCTCTTGCGCCACGCAGTTGTCGTCAGCGGTGCAGTCGCGCACGGAGTCGAGATTGCCCGCGGCCACGTCGGCCTTGAGCAACGCCGGCAACACGGGCGCGCTGGTAGCGGCGCCGCGGCGCAGCGCGCTCGAGCCGGCGCTGGCGCGCAAGTACTGAAACAAGCTCGGCGTGCGCAGGCCTGCGGCCGCGGCTACGTCGTCGCTGACGCCGTGGCGGTTCGCCCAGTTGCCGGCGAGGACGGTGGCCCAGCTCGGACCGGCAAGCGGAACCTGCTCGGTGGTGGTGCCGAGCCGGCCGCCGGTCGATGCTGGCGTGATCGACAGCGTGGCCAGGTTGGGCAACGTGCGCTGGGCGATGCCGTTTTGCAGCTGGCTATAAGTGGCGCCGTCCACGCCGACCAGCAGCACTTTCTTGCTGGCAACTCCACTGCCGCCCGTGTTGTTCTGATCGGGGGCTACCACTGCCGGCGAGTCGCTGCCGCCGCCGCATGCCGCTACCGTGCCCGCCAGGGCCAGGCCACATGCCATGCGTGCCTGCTGTTTCCATGCCATATCCGGTTCCTCTTTTCTGTTATCCAACGCGGCGCGCCGCTCCGGCGGCGCGTCCGATCACGCTCCCCGTGACGCGTTGGCAGAGTAAGAAAAGGGGTTGTCATGCGGGTGACAGGGAGGCAAAGAATGCTGATGCGCCCATTTGTATTCTTGATGGGACAGGCACGCAGAAGCACAGACCCTGCCTGGATGGCGGGTTGGGGGACAAAAAAACGAGGAAAGCGCGGCGCCAGGAATGGCCGCAGAGCACGACGAAGGGAGAGGAAGCGAGGCGTAAGGTGAGGCGTAAGGCGGGAAGTACCGCGAGGAGCGAGGATCAAGCGTGCCGCGTCGCCCTTGTCATGGCGACGAGGGCAACGCGGCGGCGGCGAGCGCCGCGAATGTCAGGCCTTGGCTGCTTGCGAGGCCGCGCCGCTGGGCTGCGTGCCGGGGCGCCGGACCATCAACGCCAGCAGCGCAGCCACCACGCACGCCGCGCCCGCGGCGTACAGCGCCGGTGTGTAGGTCAGCAGCAAGGTACGGGTAAGGCCCGCGCCAAATGCAGCCGTGGCCGCGCCGACCTGGTGGGCGGCAAAGATCCAGCCGAACACCATCGGCGCGCGCTCCTTGCCGAATACCGAGCCTGCCAGCCTGACCGTGGGCGGCACCGTGGCGATCCAGTCCAGGCCATAGAACATGGCAAAGATGGACAAGCCGTACAGCGTGAACGTGGAGTGGGGCAGCCAGAACAGCGACAGGCCGCGCAGGCCGTAATACCAGAACAGCAGCTTGCGGCAGTCATAACGATCCGACAGCCAGCCCGAGAGAATGGTGCCGACAAAGTCGAACGCGCCCATCATCGCCAGCGCGCCGGCGGCCGGCACGGCGGCCATGCCGAAGTCCGCACACAGCGAGATGAAGTGCGTCTGGATCAGGCCGTTGGTGCTCAGCCCGCAGATGAAGAAGGTGCCGGCCAGGATCCAGAAGGTCTGGTTGCGGGCGGCGTCGCGCAGCACCACGAAGGGCCCGCGCAAGGTCAGCGGCGCGGGCGCGCTGGGCGGTGCCGTGGCGGCTTGCACGTGCACGGGCACTTCACCGAACGCAGCCAGGCCCACGTCGGCCGGACGGTTGCGCATGAAGCAGAACACCAGCACGGCCAGCACCGCGCAGGCGCCCAGCACCGGCAGCACCGCGATGCGCCAGCCCATGTGCTCGATCAGCCAGGCGGCCACGGGCAGGAACGCCAGCTGGCCGGTGGCCGAACTGGCGGTCAGGATACCGATCACCAGCCCGCGGCGCGCGCTGAACCAGCGGCTGGCGACCACGGCCGCGAGCACCAGCGCGGTCAGGCCAGAGCCAACGCCGAGCATCAGGCCCCAGGCAATGAACAATTGCCACAGCTCGGTGGCCACAGTGGCCAGCGCCATGCCGCCGGCAATCAGCGCCAGCGCCGCCCACACCACGTTGCGCACGCCGAAACGCTCCATCAGGATCGCTGAGAACGGGGCCATCAGGCCGAACAGTGCAAAGCGAAACGCGAGGATGGATGAGATCTGATCCGTGTCCCAGCCCATCTCGCGCGTCAGCGGCTTGAGGAAGGCGCCGGGCAGGCCGAGCGCGGCCGAGGTGGTCAGCATCACGCAGAAGGTGATGGCGGCGATCAGCCATGCGTAGTGGATGCCGCGCCGATCGAGCCGGCTGGAAAGTGCTTGAGCGAACATGGGTCGGGTTCCGGGGGGCGTTTGGTTTGTCTTGGGGCGTTGGCCCTTGCTGTTACTGCGGATTCGGGCTCAGCAGCATGTCGCGCGCCGCGGCCAGGATGTCTTCGGAAAGGGCATCGCCCTCCGTGGCACGTGCCAGCGTCATGGCGCCCACCAGCATGGCCAGCTGTCCCAGCGCCAGCTTGCGGCGCTCGGCCGGGTCGGCGTGCTCGACCGTCTTCATCCAGTCCTCGACCATGACCTTGAGGCCGTCAATATAGACCTGGCGCACCGGCTTGTCCGCCGGCTCGCGGGCAATGTCGCCGGCGAGTGCCACCGCCGCGCAGCCATCGCCGCGGTTGGCGCAATGCGCCGTGGTGAGGTAGGCCTCAACCAGGCTGGTGCGCATCGCTTGCTTGTCGCCTTTGGCGCGCTCGATGCGGCGCGACCAGCGCCGCGCGGATTCCTCGAAGGCGCGCTTGCTCGCCAGCGCGGCCAGCGCGTCCTTGGACGCGAAGTGCCCATAGAAGCCACCGTGCGTGAGGCCGGCGCTGGCCATCAGTTCGGCCACGCTCACGCCGTTCAGGCCGCGCTCGCGGAATAGCTTGGAGGAAGCCTGCTCGATGGCTTCCCTGTGCTTGTCTGCCTGCTCTCGTGATGCGCGCGCCATATCGGGCTCTCCTGTTGAAACTTTGCTTGACCGGATTTTATATGACGACCATAATTTATTCAATAGATGTTGCCATCATTTAAACCGGCGTCGCCGCGCGGCATCGCAGATGCGGGCGGCGTCGCTTTTCTGTTCCTCTGTATCAGGAGAATCCGTCATGCAGAACCTGTTCGATCTCACCGGCCGCGTTGCCGTCATCACCGGCTCCACCAAGGGCATGGGCCTGGAAATGGCCCGTGCGCTGGGCACCTCCGGCGCCGCGCTCGTGGTATCCGGCCGTGACCAGGCCGCTTCCGAGGCGGTAGCGGCCGCACTGGAGGGCGAGGGCTTCAAGGCCAAGGGCATCGCTTGCGATATCGGCAACGTTGCGAGCGTCCAGGCGTTTGCCAGGCAAGCGCTGGATGCCTACGGCCGCGTGGATGCGCTGGTGCTGAACGCGGCGGGCAGCGGCACGGCGGGCGCGCTGCTGAGCCAGGGCCCGGAAGTGTTCGAGCAGGCCATGGCGGGCAATGTGCGAGGCAACCTGGTGCTGGTCAATGCGTTGGCGCCGCAGATGGTCGAGCGTGGCGACGGTGCCGTCATTTTCATGTCGAGCATCGCCGCCAAGCGCGGCTCGGCCATGCTCGGCATGTACAGCATCACCAAGGCCGCAACGGACGGCGCGGTGCGCAGCCTGGCGCTGGAGCTCGGGCCGAAGGGGATCAACGTGAATGCGATCAACCCCGGGCCGGTGCGCACGGAGTTCTCGCGCGAGGCGCTATGGGGTAACCCGGAACAGGAGGCACGCCTGGCCGCCGCGATTCCGATGCGGCGGATCGGCGAGGCGAAGGATGTAGCGGGACTGGCGGTGTTGCTGGCATCGCCAGCCGGGCGCTTTATCCACGGCCAGAGCATTGGCGTGGATGGTGGACTTTCGGCGTGAGCCGCTGAGGGTCAAAGGTCAAAGATAAACGGTCAAAGGACCGCGCCCCGAAGATGCCGGGGCGCCGGGCCGCAAACGCCCCTCAGCTATGCATGCCTGCCAGCCGCATCAGCAGGCGCAGCAGCAAAGCCGCCACGCCTAGCGCAGCCACGCTGGCCACCCAGATCAGCGCCATCCAGCCGACCCGCTTGAGCCACGGCCTGGGCGCATCATCCGGCGGTCGCCGGCGGTGCTGCGTCGCTGGCATCAGTGATACCCCTCGCCGTGTTTCACCTTGCCTCGGAACACGTAATAGGCCCACACCGTGTACATCAGGATGAAGGGAATGATGAACAGCGCGCCCACCAGCGCAAAGCCCTGGCTTTGCGGTGGCGAGGAGGCGTCCCAGATCGAGATATCCGGCGGCACGATATTCGGCCATACGCTGATCGCCAGCCCGCTATAGCCCAGGAAGACCAGCGCCAGCGTGTACATGAACGGCGCGAGGTGCGCATGCTGCTGCAACGAGCGGATCAGCCGGTACATGGCAAACGCCACCAGCAGCGGCACCGGCGAGAACCAGAACAGGTTGGGCAGGCTGAACCAGCGCTCGGCAATGCGCGGCTGCGACAGCGGCGTCCAGACGCTGATGACCGCAATGACAGCCAGCAACACCCAGGCCAGCTTGCCGGTGAGTTCCAGCATGCGCTCATGCAGCTTGCCTTCGGTTTTCATGATCAGCCAGGTGCTGCCCAGCACGGTGTACGCCACCACCACGCCAATGCCGCAGAACAGCGGGAAGGGCTGCAGCCAGTCCAGCGGGCCGCCCGAGAAGGTGCGCCCGGTCACCTTGATGCCGTCGATATACGCGCCCAGCGAAACGCCCTGGAAGAATGCCGCCACCAGCGAGCCGCAGATAAACGCCTTGTCCCAGACGTGGCGCTCGCGGTCATTGGCCTTGAAGCGGAACTCGAACGCCACGCCGCGAAAGATCAGCCCCAGCAGCATAAAGATCAGCGGCAGGTAGAGCGCGCTGAGCACCACCGAGTAGGCCAGCGGAAACGCGGCCAGCAGGCCCGCGCCGCCGAGCACCAGCCAGGTCTCGTTGCCGTCCCACACAGGTGCCACCGTGTTCATCATGACGTCGCGGTCATGGCGGTCCGGCACGAAGGGATACAGCATGCCGATGCCCAGGTCGAAACCGTCCATCACCACATACATCATCACGCCAAAGAAGATGATGACGGCCCAGATCAGAGAGAGGTCGATGCCCATGATGATCAGCTCCTGCTATCGGCCAGGCGGTTGGTGGAAGCGACCGCGCCAGGTACATCGCCCGGATCGTCCACCGCGGAGAGCGGTCGCGCCGGCGTGCCTTCCACGGCGTGTCCGCCGTCGGGTTCCGGATCGCCCTCATGCTCGACCGGGCCTTTGCGCACCAGCCGCATCATGTAGGCGATGCCCACGCCGAAGACGAAGAAATAAGCCACCACGAACAGCGCGAGCGAGAACGCCAGTTCCGGCACGCCGTGCGGCGAGACCGCGTCGGCGGTGCGCATCACGCCGTAGACGACCCACGGCTGGCGCCCGATCTCGGTGGTGAACCAGCCGGCCAGGATCGCGATCAATCCGGTCGGGCCCATCCACAGCGCCATGCGCAGGAACGCGCGCGCGTGGAACAGCTTGCCGCCACGGCGCAGCAGCAGGCTCCAGAGGCCGAGCAGGATCATCAGCATGCCCAGCCCCACCATCAGGCGGAAGCTCCAGAAGATGATGGTGGAGTTGGGCCGGTCTTGCGGCGCGAACTCTTTCAGGCCCTGGATCTGGCCATCCAGGCTATGGGTGAGGATAAGGCTGCCCAGGCGCGGGATTTCCACCGCAAAGCGGGTTTCCTCGCGTGCCATGTCGGGCCAGCCGAACACGATCAGGGGCAGCGGCTCGTCGCCGTGGTTTTCCCAGTGGCCTTCGAGCGCGGCGATCTTGGCCGGCTGGTGCTTGAGCGTGTTGATGCCGTGCATGTCGCCAATGACGGCCTGGATCGGGGCCACGATCAGCAGCATCCACATGGCCATCGACAGCATCTTGCGGATGGCCGGGTTATCGCGCCGGCGCAGCAGGTGCCAGGCGGCGGAGGCGCCCACGAACAGCGCGGTGGCGAGGAAGGCCGCCACGCTCATATGCAAGAGGCGGTACGGGAACGACGGGTTGAAGATCACCGCCAGCCAGTCCACCGGCACCACGCGGCCATCGACGATCTCGTAGCCCTGCGGGGTTTGCATCCAGCTATTGGAGGCCAGGATCCACGTCGCCGAGATCAGGGTGCCGAGCGCCACCATCAGCGTGGCGAAGAAATGCAGCCCTGGGCCGACCCGGCTCCAGCCGAACAGCATCACGCCCAGGAAGCCGGCCTCCAGGAAGAACGCGGTCAGCACCTCGTAGGCCAGCAAGGGGCCGGTCACGCTGCCGGCGAAGTCCGAGAAGAAACTCCAGTTGGTGCCGAACTGGTACGCCATCACCAGCCCCGAGACCACGCCCATGCCGAAGTTGACGGCAAAGATCTTGGACCAGAAGTGATAGAGGTCGCGGTAGACCGTGTCTTGCGTGCGCAGCCAGCAGCCTTCCAGCACGGCGAGGTAGCTCGCCATGCCGATGGTGATGGCCGGGAAGATGATATGGAAGGAAATCGTGAAGCCGAACTGGATCCGTGCCAGGTCGAGCGCGCTCAAGCCAAACATGTCGTGATCTCCTTGGGGCATTGGGAACAGGCTTGGCCGGCCAGTTCGGGTGCGGTCCATTCACGTTGCGTTTCCGGCGCACGCGTACATAGAGTAGACCACAGGCCGAGCGCATAGAGGTGCCCTTTTTCGTGGGCTGACTGGCGTGGCGAAAGGCCGAGGGAGGTTGCTCGCAAAAGGAAACCCGCCGAGGCGGCCGGGTTTGATGCAGGGATGTCCATGGATGGGGCAGCAGTGAGGCTGGGAGATTGGCGGCATGCCATGGACAACATGCTACCGGTAGCTTGCGGTGGATAACAGAAGCAACGGCTCAGAAAAAGACCGGATCAGATTTGAGGGGGCGATGCAGGTACGGTGAGACGCAGACGCCACAGCCAGCATGGCATGTCCCAAACAGACGGATTCACTGTCCGGGGTCTCATGCATTGTCAACCCTGACTACGCCGGCAACCTGACAGTTCCATGCGCGTTCAGACCAGCCAGTCCCGACCTGGTGAAGCGTTGGACCAAGGTCCCATTGTCTTCGCCTGCCATGGAACCCACTCTTAGGGGAGGCACTACTGGTGTGTCAAGGAGAGCGGAATGAACAGCAAGCATTTTCTGGTCGCGGCCGCGCTGGCGGTGATGGCGGGTTCGGCGCTGGCCCAGCCCGAAACCCAGGTGGAGGTCAAGAAAGCACCGGGCCAGGTGACCATGTCAGGGACCGCCAGGGTCACGGCCACGGTGGTTGCCATCGAAGCGGCCACCAGGACAGTTTCGCTGAAGGACAAGAAGGGCAAGGTGGTCAGTCTGGTGGTGGGTGAGGACGCCCGCAATTTCGACCAGTTGAAGGTCGGCGACGTGGTGACCGCTGAGTACAAGGAAGCCATCACCCTGACGCTCAAGAAGCAGGGCGGCGGCAAGAGTGCGGTCAGCGAGCATGAGTCGATGGACCGGTCCGCACCGGGTGCCAAGCCGGGTGGCACAGCCGGGCGCGAGGTGACGATCCTGGCCGATGTCGTTGCGATCAATGCCAAGACCAAGATGGTTACCCTGAGAGGACCTAAGGGCAATACGCTGGACCTGATGGTTGAAGACCCCGAGCAGATGAAGAACATCAAGAAGGGCGACCAGGTCCAGGCCGTGTACACCGAAGCCGTAGCGGTATCCGTGGAGCCTGCAGCCGGAAAGTAGCGCTGGCGCGCGGGCTGCGGGGGCTGCGCTAGACGGCCGATACCGAAGCGGCACCACCCGGCGAGCCATCCAGCACCGGCGGCGCGGTGACGATCGACTTCAGCCCGGGCTGCGCCGCGCGCAACTGGTCCAGCCGCGGCAGCGGACGGCGCAGCGCATCCGACCCTGCAAAGGCTTGCTCCATGGCATGCGCCACGGCCAGCGTATGGTGATCGGCGCGGAAGCGGCCCACCACCTGCAGCCCGAACGGCATGCCGGCATGGTCCAGGCCGCAGGGCAGGCTGATGGCGGGGTGGGTGGTGAGCGTGACCACGTAGGTAGGGGCCAGCCAGCGGTAGTAGTTCTCCTGCTTTTCGCCGTTGATGGTCTCGGCGTAGAGGCTGGTCCACGGGAACGGCGACACCGGCGTGGTTGGCGACAGGATCACGTCGTAGTCTTCAAAGGCGGCCTGGAAGCGGCCCAGGATGCGCGTCTGCTCGGCTTGCGCCCAGGCGCTGTCGACCAGCGACATGGCCGCGCCCATCTCATAGTTGGCGCGCGTGTTCGGGCCCAGGCTCTGCGGATCGCGCTGATAGGCCTCGTGCATGCCGGCGACAAAACTCTCGGCGCGCAGCACGTCGAAGCAGCGGTGCGCGTCGCCCAGGTCGAACTGGATCTCGTCGCAACTGCGGAACAGGTGCCGCATGGCGGCAATCTTGTCGCGAAAGACCTGCCGGATCTGGTTGTCGACCGCGCACACGCCGAAATCCTCGGTCCAGCCCACCCGCAGCGAGCCCAGGTCGACATTGGCGGGCAGCAGGAATGACATCGGGTCGAGCGCATAGGTGAGCGGGTCGCTGGCCGAGACGCCGGCCGAGGCCGCCAGCTGCAGGCAGGCATCGGCCACGGTGCGGCCCATCGGGCCGACTACGGAAATGGGCGTCCAGCCCAGCAGCTTGCGCGAGCTCGGCACCACGCCAGGCGACGGGCGGAAGCCCACCACGCCGCATTTGGCGGCGGGGATGCGCAGTGAGCCGCCGGTGTCCGAGCCGGTGCAGACCGGCAGCATGTCGGTCGCCAGCGCGGCAGCGGAGCCGCCCGAGGATCCCCCTGCATTCAGGTTGGGGTTGAAGGGGTTGCCGGTGGCGCCCCACACCGCGTTGCGCGAGTTGGCGCCCGCGCCCATCTCCGGGATGTTGGTCTTGCCGGTGACGATGGCGCCGGCCGCGCGCAGCCGGGCCACCAGCACGTTGTCGGCGCTGGGCACGTTGTCGCGGTACAGCGGCGAGCCATAGGTGGTGAGCAGGCCGGCCGTGGCTTCCAGGTCCTTCACGCCCAGCGGCAGGCCGTGCAGCAGGCCCAGCGGCGCGCCGTCGAGCACGGCGCGCTCGGCCGCGCGGGCTTCTTCGCGGGCGCGTTCATAGCAGGTGGCGGTGATGGCGTTGATAAAGGGGTTGACCGCCTCGATGCGGGCGATGCACGCCTCAAGCAGCTCAACGGGCGAGATCTCCTTGCTGCCGATCAGGCGGCGCAGCGCCACGGCGGATTGGGCAAGCAGGTTATCGGTCTGGGTCATGGTGAATTCTCTGGCAGGTGGGGGGAAGCGCCGCGTCGGCATGGCAGGTGCGGCGGCGAGGCATCCGGATCGCGCTAGCGGCTCAGCCCGCGCGCCGACACCGGCCACAAGCAGGCCACGGCCTGCCCGCGCACGCCAACGATCTCGTCGTACAGGTTGAGGGTGGGGTCGCAATGGCCGGGCACCAGCAGCACCTGGCTGCCGAGGCCCGGCAGGCCCGCCGCATTGGTGCCGGGCACGGGCTCGACGATGCCGTGCTCGTCGTTGGCCGCCACATAGGCCAGCGCGTGGTCCTGGCCATTGGCGCCCCACACCAACGGCAGGCCAGAATCCACCGCCATCGATTTCAGGCCCGCGTCCAGCACAACGCGCGGCGAGGGCCGCGTTGCCGCCGCCACGCTCATCACGGTGGTGGCGATAAACAGGCTGTGCTCGAAACGCAGCGCGCCGCCGTAGTCGTTGCGGCCGTAGTCGGCGTCCATGAAGATATAGGAGCCGGGCTGGATTTCGGTATAGACGCCGCTCTTCAGGTCGAACTCCACGCTGCCGCTGCCGCCGCCCGTCACTGTGGCGCAAGCCACGCCGGCCTCGGCTAGTTCGGCGACGATGGCGGCGGTACGCGCCGCGGCGTCGGCTGCAGCTTGCCGGCGCGCAGCGTAATCGCGCACATGCTGGATGCCGCCGTGATACGCCTGCAAGCCGCGGAACGCTAGTTGCGGGTGCGCGCCGATGGCTTGAACGAGGCGCAGCGCGGCAGGCGCGTCGGCCACGCCGCAGCGTCCCTGGCCCACGTCGATCTCGACGAACACTCCGATGCTGCTGCCGGCCTGCGCGGCGGCTTGCGCCAGCGCGGCGACCTGGCGCGCGTCATCCACGCAAACGCTCATCCGTGCATGCCGCGCCAGGCGGGCCAGCAGCGCGGCCTTGGCCGCCCCGGCAATCTCGTTGCTGATATGGATGTCCCTGACCCCCGCCTGCACGAACGGCAGCGCCTCGCTGACCTTCTGGCAGCAGATGCCGGCCGCGCCGCGCGCGATCTGCGCCAGCGCTATCTCCGGGCATTTGTGCGCCTTGGCATGCGGGCGCAGTTGTACGCCCGCGCGGTCGGCGGCCTGCTGCATCTGCGTCAGGTTGCGCTCAAAGGCATCGAGGTCGAGCATCAGCGCCGGCGTGTCGATGGCCGCCGCAGGCTGGCCGACGACGGCGCAGGCGCCAAGCTGCAGGGTGGCGGAAGTGGAGTCGGGGAGCGTCATATGTCGGGCTGTCTTGGGCTGTCTCGGATCGTTCTGGAGGGCGTGGCGCCGCCTCGGGGGCGGCGGTGCTTGCGATGATGTGGGCTGGAGGCGGGCGCTGTCAAACCGAGCCCGCCACGGGCCATTTGCGTGCGCTCAGTCCGCGGTGATGTTGGCACGCTGCGCAATGGCGCGCATGCGCGGCAGTTCCTTGGTGATCAGCGCGGTCACCTCCGCGCCCGTGCCATAGGACGGCTCGAAGCCATTGTCCAGCAGCTTCTTGCGCGTGTCCGGGTCGGCCATGGTCTCGGCCAGCGCCTTTTCCAGCTTCGCCTTCACCTCGGGCGCCAGGCCGCGCGGCGCCACCACGGCCAGCCAGGTATCCATATCGGTACCCGGGTATCCGCTTTCCGCCACGGTGGGCACGTCGGGCAGCAGGGATGAGCGCCTGGCGGTGGTGACCGCGATGGCCTTGACCTTGCCGGCGCGGATCTGCGGCACCGCGGCCGAGACGGTATCGACGGAGAATGGGATCTGGCCGCCGATCAGGTCGGTCATGGCCGGCGAGCTGCCACGGTAGGGCACGTGCAGCATCTTGATGCCAAGATCGTTCAGCAGCATCTCGCCGGCGAACTGCGCGGTGGTACCCGTGCCGAACGAGCCGTAGGAGAATTTTCCGGGTGTCGCCTTCACCGCCGCCGCGAGCTGCTTGAGGTTGTTGACCGGCACATCGCGGTTGGCCAGCAGGATCAGGCCTGTGCGCCCGGTCAGCCCGATCGGCTCGAAGCTCTTGAGCGGGTCATAAGGCAGCTTGGGATGGATGGCCGGATTGACCGTGAATGTGGTGCCCGAGCTGACCAGCAGCGTGTAGCCATCCGGCGCGGCCTTGGCCACCAGGCCGGCGCCCACGATGGTGCCGGCGCCCGGCCGGTTGTCGATCACCACGGTCTGGCCCAGGTGGTCACCGAGCTTCTTGGCCAGCAGCCGGCCGATCACATCGGTCGCGCCGCCGGGTGGGAAGGGGATCACCATCTGGATCGGGTGCGTGGGGTAGGCCTGGGCCAGCGCGCTGCCGGCGGGCACCGCCAGGCAACAGGCGGCCAGGCATGCAAGCTTGAAGGTATGGACGGGTTTCATGCTGACTCTCCTGCGTGCGACGATGGGGGGATGGATGCTGGCGGCGGGCGGCTCAGGCGGCGAGCGCGGCAGCCTTGTCCAGAAAGCCTTGGTACTCCGCTGGCGGCACGAACAGCCCGCCGGTGGTCCACACCAGATGCGTGGCTTGCGGCATCGTGGCTTCGAGCTGGTGCCGGGCCAGGTAGTCGCGCCCCGCCGGGCTCTCGCACAGCATGCGCGGCCCGCTGAAGCCGGCCGCGGCCGAGGGCTCGATGCGCAGCCCTTGCGTGCGCCATGCCATGGCCAGGTGCTCGAACAGGGTATCGTCCGCCACCGTGAACACGCCGGACAGCAGCGGGCGCATGACGGCAGCGGCCAGCTCGGACGCGCGCGGCACGGCTAGCCCGTCGGCCTGCGTGCTGTTGCTCAGGCCAAAGTCATAGACGGACGGATTGCCTGCGCCAGCCATCATCTGCACCAGGAAGCAAGGCGACTGGGTCGGCTCGGCAAACACACAGTGCACGTGCGGCCCAAACAGTTGCCGCATGCCGAAGGTGATGCCGGCCGGCGCGCCGCCCACGCCGCAAGGCAGGTAGACGAAGAGCGGGTGCGCGGCATCGACGCGGATCGCCTGCGCGGCCAGTTGCTGGCGCAGGTGCAGCGCCGCGGCGCTGTAGCCGAGCAGCAGCGACAGCGAGCGCTCGTCGTCCACGAAGTAGGTGAACTCGTCCTGCTGCGCCTGGCGGCGGCCGGCGGCGACGGCGTCCTCGTAGTCGCCAGCATGCTCCACGACTTCCACGCCACGGTTGCGCAGCCGCGCCTTCTTCCATGCCTTTGCATCCGACGACATATGCACGGCCGCGCGAAAACCCAGCGCCGAGGCCATCACGCCAATGCTCAGGCCAAGGTTGCCGGTGGAACCCACCGCCACCTGGTAGCGCCCGAACAAGGCGCGCGCCGCCGGCTCCCTCAGTGCCAGGTAATGCTCCGGCCCGTTGCAGCCAGGGCCAAGCAGGCCATGGCGCAGCGCCAGGTTCTCGGCAAACTCCAGCACCTCGTGGATGCCGCCGCGTGCCTTGATGGAGCCTGCCACCGGCAGGCTGTGGTCTGCCTTGACCCACAGCCGGCCCTGGCTGTGTGGCAGCCCAAGGGCCGCCTGCATCGATGCCGCGGCCACCAGGGGCGACTCGATGACGCCATGGGTCTCGGCCAGCTCGGGAAACAGCGCCGATAGCAGCGGGGCAAAGCGGGCAAAGCGCGCCTGCGCGGCCTCGACATCAGCTAGACTAATGCTGTGTTCGCCGGCGGCCTGGACGGGCGGCGGCGTCCCGGCGCGCGCCGGATTGCACCAGAGCAACGGCGTGGCGGCGGCCAGGCTGGCGCGCAGCGCTGCGGCATCGTGCGGGCCGGTTGCGGTTGATGGGTTCGTGGCTAAAGGCTGGTTCATCACAAAGGGATAGGCTGCTGCGGGTTCCTGGGTGACTTCATTGTTGGCCTGCGCGGATTCGCTGGCAATCCATTTATATTTAGCGAGGCATTAGTTTGACTAATGGTTGGCTGAGAGCAGACATGCGTATCGGCGGCCACTTATGAACCCCTTGTTATGAATTCCTTGTCATGAGCACCTTGTTATCGTCTTCCTTGCTGAGCTGGCTGCGCTGCTTCGAGGCGTCGGCGCGCCATTGCAACTTCACCCACGCGGCCACGGAACTGTGCGTGACGCAGGGCGCGGTCAGCCAGCAGGTGAAGCAGCTGGAGCAGTGGCTGGACCGGCCCTTGTTCCTGCGCACGCCGCGCGCGCTGGTGCTGACGCCCGAAGGCGAGCGGTTGCGCTTTGTGCTGCGCGAGTCCTTCCAGGCTATCGAAGGCACGCTTACCCAGCTACGCAAGCCGCGCGAGGCCGGCCCCATCGCGCTGAGCTGCGCACCGTCGTTTGCCATGCGCTGGCTGACGCCGCGGCTGGGCGATTTTTTCCGTGATCACCCCGAGGTGGGCCTGCGCGTCTACGGCGAGTTCCACGCGCTGGATCGCACCCGGATGGTGCGCGACGGCATTGACGCCGCCGTGCGCTTCGACCTGGGTGGCTACGAGGACCTCAAGGCCCGGCTGTTTCTCGACGAATGGCTGCTGCCGGTGGCAAGCCCCGCCTTCCTGGCCGCGCATCCCGAGTTGCGCAGGCCACAGGACCTGAGGGGTGCCTGGCTGCTGCACGACGTGAGCCCGTGGGACGGCGCGCAAGCCTTCGAGGAATGGCGCCACTGGCTGCAGATGGCGGGGGTGGAGGCAGAGGTGGGCGAACTTGACGCGGGCCAGCGCTTCAACCTGTCGCAGCTGGCCGTGGGGGCGGCGCTGGCCGGGCAGGGCATCGCGATGGGGCGCTCGGCGCTGGTGCTGGAAGATATCGAGGCAGGCCGCCTGGTCGACCTGTTCGGCATCCATGCGCGCTCGCAGGCATCTTACTTCTTCGTCTGCGCGCATGGGCAGACGCCGCCTATCGCCATGGTGGAGGATTGGCTGGCTGCCGAGGGCGCGCGCTTCGAAGCGGCGCGGGCCAAGGTGCTCGACGTGCAGGCACGCGGCGCGAAGGCCGCCGGAAGGTGACAAAGCGCTCAATCCCCGGCATAGTTTGCGGCTTTCGTGCCGCATAGCGCGGCTTTCCGTCTTTCCGGTTTTCGGGCGTTCGAGTTACCGATGGAATTTCCTGTCCTGATCCTGGCGCTGGGCGCCGTCGTGGCCGGCTTCGTGCAAGGCTTGTCCGGGTTTGCCTTCGGCATGGTGGCCATGTCCTTCTGGGTCTGGACCGTGGAGCCGCGCCTGGCCGCGACGATGGCGGTGTTCGGCTCGCTGACCGGGCAGGTGGTGGCGGCGGTGACGGTGCGGCGCAGCTTTTCGCCTCGGCAGCTGCTGCCCTTCGTGGCCGGCGGCATCCTGGGCATTCCCATCGGCGTGGCGATCCTGCCAGCGCTCAATCCCAGCGTGTTCAAGGCTTGCCTGGGCGGGCTGCTGGTCATCTGGTGCCCGTTGATGCTGATGTCCAGGCAACTACCCCACATCCGGGCCGGCGGGCGGGTGGCTGATGGCGTGATCGGCGCGGCCGGGGGCATCATGGGCGGCATCGGCGGCTTTACCGGCGTCATCCCCACGCTGTGGTGCACCCTGCGCGGGCTGGCCAAGGACGAGCAGCGCGCCATCATCCAGAACTTCAACCTGGCCACGCTGGCGGTGACCATGGCGACCTATGTCGGCACCGGCATCGTCACGCGCGACATGCTGCCCATGTTCCTGGTGGTGGGGCCGGCCATGCTGGTGCCCAGCATCCTTGGCACGCGGCTGTACATCGGCATCAGCGAGATCGCATTTCGCAGGATCGTGCTGAGCCTGCTGACCGCATCCGGCGTGGCGCTGCTGTCTGCCTCGCTGCCGAAGCTGCTGGGGACGTTGCACTGATTGACCACTGAGCCCTGGGCCCTGGGCCTGTGTGCGCAGCGGCTCAGGTGTGAAAGGTCTCGGTTTCGGTTTCCGCCTCCGCCTGCTCTTGCGCATCGAGGCTGCTGCGCTCGAACTCCGCGATCACCTGCGCGCCGAGCAGCAGCAAGGTGGCGGCAATCTCCAGGCTCAGCAGCACGACGATCGCGGTGGTGAGCGAGCCATACACCACGCTCACCTGCGACAGCGTGGCGAAGTACCAGACCAGCACGTGGCGCGAGACCTCCCACAGCAGCGCGGCGCTCACCGCGCCAATCAGCGCATGGCGCACCGACAGGCGGCCCACCGGCATCACCAGGTAGAGGGAGGCCAGCAGCAGGATCTCCCCCGCCAGCCCGAGCAGGTAGAGCAGGGTGCCGGAGACCCGGTCCAGCGACAGGTCATGGCCCAGCACTTCCACATGCCGCTCGCCAAACGCCTGCAGGCTGCCCGAGACCACCGTCACCAGCAGCAGGCCGACGCTGAGCACGACGATGTAGCAGTACGGCAGCACCGCCGATACCAGGAAGTGCCGGCGGCGGATCGCCACCCGGTGCACAAAGATCACCGACATGGCGTTCTCCAGTACCGTGAACGCCAGCGAGCTGAAAAAGATCATGCTCGCCAGCAGCACCCAGCCGATCACCCCGCGGTTCGCCAGGAAGTTGGCCAGCTCGCCCACCAGCGCGCGGGATTGCCCCGGCAGCAACCATTCCAGGTAGCGCGACAAGGTGGTAGCAGCGATTGCGGCTCGATCACATGGGACAGCGCGATCACCATCAGGATCAGCAAGGGCACGATCAGGATCAGCAAGGGCACGATCGACAGCAGGGCGTAGTACGCCACCGCGCCCGCGAGCAGCAAGCCCTGGTTGGCTCGGAAATGCCGGAGCGTGCGCAGCACGAAGCGCCCTGGGTGCTTCAGCATCAGTCGGGCACGCGCGTCGAGTATCTGCATGGCAGAGGATGGGTCAGCAGTTCGTCATGGCAGGGACAGCAGGAAAAAGCGCGGGCCACGGCGCATTGCGGGTTGGGAGGTCTGGTAGGTCTGGTAGGTCGGTCTGCTAGGCAGGTCTGGCAGGTCGGTCTGGCAGGGAGGCCACTTTCGCGGCGCATCCGTGTTCTCTCAATGTGGTGCATCGCGCGCTGCACGGCAAGCCGTGGTTGTCCTACACAGGCTTGCGGCATTCTCCGACAGAAACGCCGGCGGGCAAGACTATGCTTGGATGAGGCATGGCGCGCGCCGCGCGCACATGCCTGTTGCATCGCCGGCATTCACGAGACACGCACGCGACCATCACGACAGGAGCCGCAACCCCATGGCTGATCTGAACGCCGGCCCCGCTGCGCAAAGCCAGTCGTCCGTCTCCGCGGATGGCGTTGGCGGCGCCGGCGAAGCCCGGCAGGCTGCTGCTGCCAGCCAGCCGCCGGCGCCTGACGCCGCAGCT
This sequence comes from Cupriavidus sp. 05L411, assembly GCF_056398045.1. NCBI lineage: Bacteria > Pseudomonadati > Pseudomonadota > Betaproteobacteria > Burkholderiales > Burkholderiaceae > Cupriavidus > Cupriavidus sp. 05L411. Next base: position 262,981 of record NZ_JBFTOQ010000001.1, read on the forward strand.
GAGGGCGCATCGGCGACCCAGCCTGCCCTGGCCGCAACCCTTCCCGTCGTCCCGGCCAGGCGCGGCGACCTGGCACTGACCATCCTCGCGGTGCTCGCGTCGCTCTACACGCTGCACCTTGCCAGCGCTTTTGTGATCCCCGTGGTGCTGGCGGTGGTCGTCGCCTACATGCTCGATCCGCTGGTCACCCTGCTGTGCGGACGGCGCATCCCGCGCGTGCTCGGCGCCTCGCTGGTGCTGCTGGCGCTGCTGGCCGGCGTGGTCTGCTGCGCATACCTGTTGCAGGATCAGGTTGCCGGCCTGATCGACCGTTTGCCGGAAGTGGCCACCAAGCTGTCGCGCTCCGTGGGCGCCTTGCTCAGCGGCGACGACTCGATGGTGCAAAAGATCCGGCGGGCGGCCACGGTGCTGGGAGGCACCGGGCAAGCGCCGCCCGTGCGTGGGTCCCAGGTCGTGGTGGAGCGCGCCGGGGATTCGCTCAACAATATCCTGCTGGCCGGTTCGGTCGGCGTCTTTGCCATCGCCGGGCAGGCCGCGGTGGTGTTGTTCCTCGCCTTCTTCATGCTGGTGTCCGGAGACATGTTCAAGCGCAAGTTCATCAAGATGGCGGGTACCACGCTGTCGCAGAAGAAGATCAGCGTGCACATGCTCGACGAGATCAACCGGCAGATCCAGCGTTATATGGTGATGCTGCTGGTCACCAACGCCATGGTGGGCGCGCTGACCTGGTTCCTGCTGAAATGGCTGCAAGTGGATAACGCCGGCACGTGGTCGCTGGCCGCCGCGGCGTTGCACCTGGTGCCTTACTTCGGTGCGGTGCTCATTGCGGTTTGCATCGGGCTTGCCGCCTTCATGCAGTCAGGTGACTTCGCGCTGGCGGCAATGGCGGCAGGCGGCTCGCTGCTGGTCGCCACGCTGATCGGCGCGCTGGTGACCACCTGGATGACGGGGCGCATGGCCAAGATGAACGCCGTCGCGGTGTTCGTCGTGCTGCTGCTCTTCACCTGGCTATGGGGCACCTGGGGCGTGCTGCTGGCGATTCCCATCGCCGTGATCGCCAAGGTGGTGGCGGACCATGTGGAGGGGCTGGAAGTGGTGGCGGAGTTTCTGGGCGAGTAAGGATTGGCTCAATCCGCAGCCACAAAGCGCGCCACCAGGGCCGCCACATCGGGCGGGACCGCATCCGCCGCGCACGCCCGCAGATGCAGCGTCTGTCCCGTCGGCAGCGTCATGGCCGCATCCCGCTCGCCAAAACGCAGCGTGCCTTCGGCAAACACGCGCTCCTGGCAATCTCCCTGGCTCATCGACACAAACTGCAACGGCAGCGCTTGCTGCGGGCCATCGCCCGCGGCTATCCACAGCCACTGGTATTTGCGCGAGCGCGGCGCGTCGGCGGGCAAGCCGAGGTGCTTGATTTCCAGCACTGCGCCCGCGGCTGCGGTGAAGGCAAAGAGAATCTGGTAGGGGGGAGAGGCTGCAGGGGGTTGCGTCATGGCTGGCTGGGTATCTGCAGGAAACTGGAGCGTGATTCTACCCGCAGCCGAGCGCGCCAGCGTCGCGCAACCCGCGCATATCGATAGGCGAACACCTTCATTCCCTGCCCATGGGCGCGGCGCTAACATCGCTGCCAAGCGAGCCGGTATCACAAGTGCCGGTCGCGCCTTGATAACAGCGGCCAGCTTGCGCCCCGCCGCGCATCGGCGCGGCGCGCGAAGAGCCGCAACCCTGAGTGTGGAGCCTGCATGCAACGCCGTAGTCTATTCAAATCCATCGCCCTGGCCGCCGCCATGATCGTGTTGCCCGCCGCGCACGCCGCCGACCAGGTGGTGCGTCTTGGCACCATGAGCGGCCCCGACGCGCAGATCTGGGAGGTCGTGCGGACCGTGGCCAAGCGCAGCGGCCTGGAAGTGAAGATCATCGAGTTCAACGACTATGCGCAGCCGAATGCGGCGCTGGATGCCGGGGACCTGGACGCCAACAGCTTCCAGCATCGGCCCTTTCTCGACAGCCAGATCGAGGCGCGGCACTACAAGATCGCCAATGTCGGCCTGACGTACGTGGCGCCAATGGGCTTTTACTCGAAGAAGCTCAAGTCGCTGAAGGCACTGCCGGACGGCGCCAAGGTGGGCATCCAGAACGATCCCTCCAATGGCAACCGCGCGCTGCTGCTGTTGCAAAAAGAAGGCCTGGTCACGCTGCGCGATGGCGCCGGCAAGAACGGCAAGAACGCCACGCCGCTCGATATCAAGGCCAATCCCCGCAAGCTGAAGATCGTGGAGCTGGACTCGGCCATCCTGCCGCGCTCGCTCGATGACCTGACCGTGGCTTCCATCAATACCGACTACGCGGTCAAGGCCGGCCTCAGCCCGGCCAAGGATGCGATTGCCACCGAAGACCTGCGCGGCCCCTATGCCAACCTGATCGCGGTGCGCACGCAGGACAAGGACAAGCCGTGGGTTAAGCCGCTGGTGGCGGCCTACCAGTCGCAGGAAGTGCGCGACTTCCTGGCCACGCAGTTCAAGGGCGCGATCCTGCCGGCGTTCTGACGGCGCGCGCGTTCGAGGATAGCGCCGGCTATGCGGCCAGCGCTTCCTCGACAAACAGCAGGCGGTCATTGCCCCAGAACAATTCGTCGCCGACGAAAAAGCTCGGGACACCGAACACGCCGCGTGCTACCGCGGCCTCGGTGGCCTGTTTCAGCGCGTCCTTTACCGCCGGGTCATCGATCATCCCCAGCACCTGGCGCGCGTCGAACCCGGCGGCGGTGAGCGCGGCGCCAATCTCGGCGGGGTCGTTCAGGTTACGTTGCTGCTCCCACATGGCGGCGAAGATCGTCTCCACATAGCGGTGGAATGCGGCTTCGTCCTGCAACTGGAAACCGATCGCGGCGCGCATCAGCGCCAGCGTATTGACCGGGAAATGCGGATTCTGCTGCAGGTTGGCACCGTACCGGCGCGACCAGCGCGCGGTGTCGGTCTTCGACCAGCGGCCCTTGGCGGGGATCTCCGCGGGGCTGTGGTTGCCGGTGGCCTTGAACACGCCGCCCAGCAGGATGGGCCGCCATACGATCTGCGCGCCGGTGCGCTGTGCCACGCGCGGCAATTCCTTGTAGGCCAGGTAGGAATACGGGCTGCCGAAGTCGAAATAGAATTCCACTTGCTTGCTCATGTCGTCGTCTCCGCTTGTTGTGGTGTTTTGTTGTTGATGGCTTTCATGGTCTTGAGGCTTTGGCCCGCAGGGCTTACCACGGCTCGATCCACGGGCGGATATCCAGCTCGTGCGTCCACGCGTCGCGCGGCTGCTGGTGCAGCATCCAGTAGGTGTCGGCGATGTGTTCCGGGTTGACGATGCCGTCGTCCTGCTTGGTGGCGTAGCGGTCGGGGAAGTTCGAGCGGATGAAATCGGTGTCGATGGCGGCGTCCACCACCAGGTGCGCTACGTGGATATTCTTCGGCCCCAGCTCTCGCGCCATGCTCTGGGCTAGCGCGCGCAGGGCATGCTTGGCGCCCGCAAAGGCGCTCATGCCATCGCGCCCACGCAGGCTGGCGGTAGCGCCGGTGAAGAAAATGGAGCCGTGCCCACGCGGCAGCATCACGCGGGCGGCCTCGCGCCCCATCAGGAAGCCGCCGAAGCAGGCCATCTCCCAGACCTTGAAGTACACGCGGGAGGTGGTTTCCAGCACGGAAAACCGCACATTGGCGCCGATATTGAAGATCGCCACCTCCAGCGGCGCGATCTCGCGCTCGATGCGCTCGATCAGCGCCACCGTCTCGTCCTCCTTGCGGGCATCGCAGGCAAAGCCGTAGGCCTCGCCGCCCTCGGCGCGGATCTGCTCGACCAGCGGCGTGAGCTTGTCGGCGCTGCGGCGCGTCACGCAGGCGATATAGCCCTCGCGGGCAAAACGGCGCGCAATGGCGCCGCCAGTGGCGTCGCCGGCACCTACCACGAGGATGGCTTTCTTGTTGGACATGAATTGTCTCCAGTATTGGAATGATCCGCCGGCCATGGCCGGGCGGGCTTTCTGCGTTCGCGCCCACGCTGGCCGCTTCCATTGGAAGTGGATCCGGCATAAGATAAACGATCGTTTAGTAAACGAACGTTATGGTATGAATGCGGGTCGCGTCAAGCGGCATCTGCCCCAGGACAATCTCAGGAACTGCAATGCGTTATTCCGCAACTCACAAAGCTGCCACCCGCGAGCGGGTGCTGGAGGCCAGCGGCGCGCTGGTCAAGCGCGAGGGCTTTGCGTCGACCGGCGTTGACCAGCTGATGGGCGCCGCCGGCCTCACCGGCGGGGCGTTCTACAGCCATTTCGATTCCAAGCAGGCATTGCTGCGCGAAGTGATCGAGCGCGAGCTGCAGCGCAGCCGGGAGCTGTTGCTGCCTGACGGGGAGGGCGGCGATGGCGCCTGGCTGGCAAGGATGCTGGATTGCTACCTCACCATGGGCCATGTGCGGCATCCGGAGACGGGTTGCCCGTTGCCCAGCCTGGGCGCGGAGATCGCCCGCGCCGATGCGGACACGCGCCAGGCCTGCGAGGACGGCATGGTGGCCATGCAGCTGGAGCTGGCGGTAAGGCTGGGGAGCGGGGAGGCAGCCTGGGGCGTCATGTCCCAGTGCGTCGGGGCGCTGATGCTGGCGCGCACGGTGGCCAACCAGGATGTGGCCAGGGAGATATTGAAGGGGGCACGGACGATGTTGGAGCGTGCTGGCGGTGCCGCGGGTGACTTGCGGGTGTAGCGCAACGCGCTTTGTTTTAACATGCGGGCTGCACATTCAGACAGGACCCCCGCCGATGAGGAACGTCATCCTGATTCCCGTTGTTTCGGCCTTGCTTGCCTTTGGCAGCGTGGCCTGCGCCCAGGTCGATGACAAGTCCAAGCCGCAGGCGCTGATCCAGACCGTGACGCAGCAGTTGTTGCGTGAGGTGCGCACCCGCGCGGTCGCGCCGGGCGATATCCAGCGCATCACGACGATCGTGAACAAGGACATCCTTCCGTACACCGATCTGAACCGCACCACCCAGCTCGCCATGGGCCGTTACTGGCGCACCGCAACGCCGGTGCAGCAGCAACAAGTGGTGGAGCAGTTCAAGCTGCTGCTGATCCACACCTATGCCGGCGCTATCGCGCAACTCCGCCCGGACCAGCAGATCGAGTATCCGCCGTCGCGCATCGAGCCGGCCGAGACGGACGTGGTGGTGCGCACGGTCGCCACCAATATGAAAAGCGGCCAGCCTGTGCAGATCGACTACCGTCTTCACAAGACGCCGGAAGGCTGGCGCGTGTATGACCTGAACGTGCTGGGCGCCTGGCTGGTGCAGACCTATCGGCAGCAATTCAACGACAGGATTCAGCAAAGCGGGGTGGATGGGCTGATCCAGTCACTGACTGAGCGTAATGAGCGGCTTGTGTCTGGCAGGCAGTAGGGGATGCCAAGGGGCCTGCGGGCTGTATGCCTTGGATCCGGAACGACGGTCCGGCTGCTCGCAGCACCCGTCCGCCCAGTCAGGGTAAATCGCCGCATGACCCCGGCGATTCGTCGGCCCGGCACCACCGGCCAGAATCCGGGCACACAGCGGCCCTTGCACCGTTCAGCCAGACTTGCTCGTCATTCCGTTGCGACGAGGTCGAAGGGGCGGTGTCGAAGGCAACCTGAAGTGCGTGCGCAACATGGGTATCTTCGATGGGAAGCTCCCAGGTCAGGAATAGCTGGATGCAATCCTGGTCGGGCGGAAAGTCGGCCGCGTTAAAACTGCCGCTGTGGCGTTGAATCACGCCATGGGGCTGGCAAGTATCGAATATCACCGCCGTACCCCGGGACAGGGGAATTCGAAGACCCAGCGAGGGAAAATGCAAGTCCTGGTCCCTGTCTTCGCTCAGGAAGAGATTGCAAAAGGCCGCACCGCCATACTGCGCACCATCATGGTGGTACCTCGCGCCGCGGCAGGCCATGAGGGCGACGTCGCTGCCGGCAAGCACCCCGGGCAGTCCAAGCGCGCACGCCCAATCGGACGCCGCCTGCACGCAGTGCACGTAGTCCGGCCAGCGCGCCCGCGCTCGTGCCAAAGGCATTGCCTCGACATCCCCGGGTTCCAGGACCAGCCGGGACGATATCTCCCGTGCCCAATCTGCAAGCAGACGTGTAGGGGGTACGGGCACGTCGACCGTGCCGGATAGCACGATGTCACTGACGCATCGACTGCGGATGGCATCGCCACTCCAGAAAAAGGAAGTGAGGAGGTCTTGTGCTCGATGCGGTTGAAGGTGGTGGTTCATCTGTACCCGTGTCATGCGGCTGTCTCGATACTCTAGCGGATCGTAGCGCGTCGGCCGCTGTTGGCCACTGATGTGTACCCTGGCGATAAGAACACGGGTCACGTCATCCGCTTGTGTGCCTTGCCATTTTCCTTGTCGTGCAAGTACGGGGCTTGTGCACACTGCTGCGTTGTGAGGTGCGTGACCGGAAGGGCCGAACTTCGGGCCTTGCTCTGGCTCTATTGGCCGGGCGAAATGGGGCGAGAACGCGCCGGTTGGGACGGCTGTAAGCGGTTCCAGCTCGTTCGCCACTCGTGACTTCTCCGGCCCGGGGCTAGCCGATTACATGGCCATCGGCGTCATAAACCTCGCAATCGTCGCCTTGTACTTTCGCGTTGAGCCTCTGCGCCAACTGCCACATCTTGCCTAGAATCTCGCCATCCGGATTCTTGACTACCACGTTGCCCTGCTGGAAATCGAGCCAAGCCATGTTTCCACCATTGCCGTTTCCCGAATAGGTGCTCCAAACAGCCAACCCATCGCCCTCTACCCGCAAGGTGCTCCCATCTTTGAGGGCCACACTCGCGTTGCCATCCAGGCGCATATCCGGATCGGCCTGAACCAGGTCCTGCCACTCCTCAATATCAATATCGGAGCCCCTCTCGTCAAACCAATTTGACTTGCGGGTGATGTAAACGTCGTAACCCATAATGCAGCCTCAATTTCCGCAGTCTTCAGTGGTCGCATTATCAATGATCTGGCGAGTTCGGTCGAGGTTGCCGCCAGGCAGAGAGAGACAACAGAGCAGTCAAGCGCCCTGCGGCTCGCCCAGGGCTTTGTCAATCGCAATACCGATCGTGACGTCAACTTTCCGGATGGCGGCCCGGTGCACGCCTACGGCCTGAACATGCAGGACGTCTCCATTCAGCCAGAAACAGCTGCCCAAAAATGCCAAGCTCACCAGCATGCACGCCTGCTGCCGGGCGAGGGGACGGTCGAAGCCGTATGGTAGTGTCCCGCTATATTTCCCTCCACACGCCTATCGAGGTCGCAATGAAAGTCAAACGCATCGTTGCAAATATCAGCACGCAAGCCGTAGGCGACGCGAAGGACTTCTACGGGAGAGTATTTGGCCTCGACCTGCTGATGGATCATGGCTGGATTGCCACGTACGGGTCGTCGGAAAGGATGGAGGCGCAGATTAGTTTCGCTTCGCAAGGCGGATCGGACACGCCAACGCCGGATCTATCGATCGAAGTGGACGACATTGCCGCTGCACTTGAGCGCGTGAAGGCGGCAGGGATTCCCATCGAGTACGGGCCGGTCGACGAACCATGGGGCGTACGGCGCTTCTATGTTCGCGATCCATTTGGCAAACTGATCAATGTGCTCGCTCACGCCTGACGCGGAGGTCTGCTACGGGGGCGGGTGCGCTGGCAATGGCAGGCAACCGCCAAAGTCAGCCAATTCCCGCCAGCCTTCGGGCGTCGAGCATCATGTTCGCGCCCAGCACAAGCAGAACCGCGCCCATGGCCCAGCGCTGGGCCAGCAGGAGTCCCGGCCGGCGGGACAGGAGGGTTGCCATGCTGCCAGAGCAGATTGCCACGGCGCCGTTGACGGTGGCGAACGCGATAATCAACGAGGACCCGAGCACGAGCGATTGCTCGAGGACGTTGCCGTTCCGATAGTTGATGAACTGCGGCAGAACTGACAGGAAGGTCATCGCCAGCTTGGGATTCAACAGGCTGGTGGTGGCGCCCATCGCGAACAGCCGTCGGGGGCGTTCGTGGGGCAGGTCGCGGACTTCCAGCGGGGAGCGGCCACCAGGCTTCACGGCCTGCCACGCCAGATAGAACAGGTAGGCAGCGCCCACCGTGCCCAGGATGCTGCTGGCGTAGGGCACGCTCAGGAAAAATGCCGTGATGCCAAACGCCGCGCCAAACATATAGAAAAGGTATCCGAGCATGACGCCAGCCAGGGACACAAGCCCGGCCTTGCGTCCTTGCGCAATGGAGCGTGACATCACGTAGACCATGTTCGGGCCCGGCGTCACGGCTAGCATGCCCCCAACCGCTAAAAATCCGTAGATCGATTCCGTACCGTGCATTTTCGGGGTTCCCCAGTGGACATCGACTGCAGTATCCACTTGGTGAGTGGCCAAGTAAAACGGGTTAAACTGAGGTTTTTGTTCAGATTTTCTGATTAATATGAAAAAGCTCGATCTGGACGTCATTGAGATGGTGGTGGCGGTTGCCGACACCGGCTCGTTTGCGCGGGGGGCGGAGACCGTACACCGGTCCGCGTCGGCGGTGAGCATGCAGATCAAGGCGCTTGAGGAGTCGCTCGGGAAGCCGTTGTTTGTGCGGACCACGCGGCACGTGACGATTACCGCCGAGGGAAAGACGCTGCTGGACTATGGCCGTCGCATGCTCGCGATGCGGGAGGAGGCGTGGGCGTCGATCGTGCGCCCGGAGATGAAGGGGCGCGTCACCATCGGCGTGCCTGACGACTACGCATCATCGTTGCTGCCGTCGGTCCTCAGACAGTTCGCGGTGGCGCACCCGCGTGTGGAAATCCGGGTGATCGGCATGCCTAGCAGTGCGCTCGTGCCATTGCTCAAGGACAACACGCTCGACCTGGCCTGCCTGACCAAAGCCAAGGGCATCGCCGGCGAATTCATCCGGTTCGAGCCGATGGTCTGGGTCGGGTCGGCCGTAAGGAAAGTGTGGAACGAGCGCCCGCTGCCCATCGCCGTTTTCGCCCATGGCAGCACGGCGCGCGCCAATGCCATCAGCGCGCTGCAGCGGGAGAACATCAAATACCGCATGTCCTACGAAAGCCCGAGCCTGCTGGGCCTTGTCAGCATGGTCGAAGCGGGGCTTGCGGTGGCCCCCCTGGCGAGATGCAGCGTACCGGGGCATCTTGTTCAGCTATCCCAGAGCGATGGCTTGCCGCCACTGGCCGAACTCGAAATCGTCCTCGCCCGCAGTTCCCGGTCCGCTCGACCTCCCTGCGATTATCTTGCCGAGCAGATCCTGGTTGAATTGAGAACCTGAGGAAGACCTGAGCGATCACGCATGGTGAAGCGTCCATCGACGCATGGAGAGGGGCAGGTCAGTCTGTGGCGGGTGTCAACGGCGGCAGCTTCCACGTGCCATTCATCGCCGCCTCGCTTGGCCCGCAGGCTTGGCCATGGTGCTGCAGTTTTGTGTTGTAGTTCTCGATCATCGGGAATGCATAGATATAGGCATCCCTCGCGATGGCACGGGTTTCGTCCTGCAGTTCTCGCCGTGTGAATTAAGCCTTGTGGCGAGCGCGATATCCGGAATGGGTGAGTCAGGCGGCACTTTCGGCTGATTTCACTTTCTACCCCGTCCGATATGAAATCTTTCAACAGGCATGCCGCGCGGCGCCATTGCGCGCTATGTTCAACTCCGAAGTACCGCTGCGTGCCGCGTGCCGCGTGCCGCGTGCCCCGGTGGCCTCCGAGTTATTTCGCATCCACGCTTTTTCACTTGTCAGGACAGCCATGCCAAATCGTCGGTTGATTTCCCGTTCCCTGCACGCGCAGAGCCTCCTTGGCGCGGCCATGCTTTTCGCACCGCTCGTCCACGCCGCGCCGCCGGGCTCCGTCGGCATGGCAGAGGAAACCGTGATCTCCGGGCGCATCGTCTCGATCGACCCGGAATCGAAGGCGGTGCTGGTGCAAGGCCCGCGCGGCAATGTCGCCGAGTTGATCGGCGGCGACGAAGTCAAGAATTTCAAGCAGATCAAGAAGGGCGACATGGTCACGCTGACCCGCGCGGCGGCCGTGGTCACCACGCTGGAGCCGGTCGATAGCAAGGACACGCCGCTGGCGGAGTCGGTGGAGCGCACCGCGCGCGCTGGCGAGGGCGACAAGCCTGGCTTTGCGCGCGAGATCACAACCACGGTGACGGCGGAGATCACAAAGGTCGATGCGAAGAACCGTACCGTGACCTTCCGTGGTCCGCGCGAGACGCTGCGCACGGTGAAAGTCCAGGACCCCAACATCGACCTGGGCAAGCTCAAGGCGGGCCGCCTGGCCAAGCTCGTCTATCGCGAGGTCATCTCGATTGTGGTGACGTCGGCGCCGAAGTCGTAAGGCGCGCTGACAAGCCGGCTGGTCTGGCCGACTTGCGCATCGGTGCGCCACTCGGCGCCGAGCGAATTGATCCACATGCGGCGGTAGCTGGCGTTCAGGTTGAAAAAGGCATCCCCGCGAAAATCCGTGCTCAGCCCCAGTCCGAAGCGCAGGTAGTTGGGGTCGTAGGACTTCTCGATCGCGTCGACCGAGAGAACGCGCTTGCCCGGCTCCTCGAGAAAACGGTAGTTGACGTGCTCGAAGTCGCCGGTGCCGAACAGGCGGCGCATGTCCTGGTCAAGCTGATCCTGATGGATTGGCTCGCCGGGCTTAGTTGCCTACGCCTCCACAAGCGCCTCGAAGCGCAGGGCAAGAAAGTCGATCAGAGCACGCACCGCAGGCAGCAGGCCCCGGCGCGAAGGGTACACGGCATGAATGACGCCGCCCTTTGGCCGCCACTCTGGCACCAGCATGACCAGCTGGCCTTGTTTCAACTCGTCCTCCACCACCATGCTCGGCAGCGCCACCGCGCCCACCCCGGCCAGTGCGGCCAGGCGCAGGGCCAGCATGTCGTCGGTGACCAGCCGCGGGCTATGGCGGATTTCCACGCTGGCGCCCTCCGGCCCCTGCAGCCGCCAGCTATGCGTGGGCTGCGGCGGGCCCCAGTCCAGCGTGGGCAGCTCGGCCACGTCGGCCGGCACGGCGGGCATGGTGCGGCCCGCCAGCAGCGCGGGGCTGGCCAGCAGGCACCACGCGCGGGTGGCCAGCGTGCGCATCACCAGGTCGCTGTCGCTCAGAGGCGGCACCCGCACCCGGATCGCCACGTCGATGCGCTCGGCAATCACGTCCACGCGGCGGTTGGTCGCCTCGAGATGCACGATGACCTTTGGGTAGGCCGCCATGAATTCAGCGATCATGGCGCCGATCCGAGCGTGCAGCAGCGCCACCGGGCAGGTCACCCGCACGATGCCCTGGGGCTCCGAGTGCGTCAGGTCGATGGCCTGCTGCGCGGCATCGGCCTCCACCAGCATGGCCTTGCAGTGCGTGTAGTAGCTCTGCCCGATCTCGGTCACGGAGAAATGCCGCGTCGAGCGCTGGATAAGGCGCGTGCCCAGGCGTTCTTCGAGTTCGCCCACGCGGCGGCTCAGCTTGGACTTAGGGATGCCCAACGCACGGCTTGCCGGCGCAAAGCCCTGATGGTCCACCACCTGGGCAAAGTAGAAAAGGTCGTTGAGGTCGGGATGCATCGGGTCATCGTCCTATCAATAGGACACTGAGGATAGCGCATGGAGGCTACCGGCGTTCCTGCCGCAGGCCTAAGCTGGTCTTCGTCAGGGGCAAAGCCAGCCCGCCACCGTTCAGGAGTTCCCATGAAGAAGATCAGCGGCACCTACCGTGCCCCGCATGCCCATTGGGTGGGCGACGGCTTTCCCGTGCGCACGCTGTTCTCGCAGCAAAGCCTTGGCAGTCACCTGAGCCCCTTCCTGATGCTCGACCATGCGGGCCCGGCTGAGTTCTCGCCTGCCGCCCGGCGGCGCGGCGTGGGCGAGCATCCGCACTGCGGCTTCGAGACGGTGACCATCGTCTACCAGGGCGAGTTGGAGCATCGCGATTCCACGGGGCAGGGCGGGCGCATCGGCCCCGGCGACGTGCAATGGATGACGGCAGCGTCCGGCATCCTGCATGAGGAGTTCCACTCGGAGGCCTTCACCCGCACCGGCGGCACGCTGGAAATGGTGCAGTTGTGGGTGAACCTGCGCGCCAGCGACAAGATGGCCGCGCCCGGCTACCAGACCATCGTGTCGGCGCAGATCCCGTCGGTGCAGTTGCCCGGCGGCGCCGGCCAGGTGCGCGTGATTGCGGGCGAGTATCGGGGCACAGGCGAAAGCGCACGCGGGCCGGCACACACCTTCACGCCAATGGACGTATGGGACGTACAACTGCGCCACGGCGCGGACGTGGACCTGCCTGCTCCCGAGGGGCGCACCGTGGCACTGGTGGTGCTGCGCGGCAATGTGCTGGTCAACGGCAGCGAGGCCGCCCAAGCCGGGCAGATGGTGCTGCTCGATCGCGCGGGCGCCGGATTCGCGCTGGCGGCCACAAGCGACGCGCTAGTGCTGGTGCTGCATGGCGACGCCATCGACGAGCCGGTGGCGACCTACGGGCCGTTCGTGATGAACACCGAGGAAGAGATCAAGCAAGCGCTGCTGGATTTTCGCAGCGGCCGCTTCGGGCAGATCGAAGCGGCGTAGTCAGCGTCGGACGCTAACCCGTTCGACGTCAATCGCAAATCGTGAGTCAATGAAAGGAGATTCTCATGGCAACCCCCTACAAGCGCCTGGACAAGAGCCAGGCCGCCGTCCTCCTGGTCGATCACCAGGCCGGCCTGCTATCGCTGGTCCGCGATATCGAGCCGGACAAGTTCAAGAACAATGTGCTCGCGCTGGCGGATCTGGCCAAGTATTTCAACCTACCCACCGTCCTCACCACCAGCTTCGAAGATGGCCCGAACGGGCCGCTGGTGCAGGAGCTCAAGCAGACCTTTCCCGATGCACCCTACATTGCGCGCCCCGGCCAGATCAATGCCTGGGACAACGAGGATTTCACCAAGGCGGTCAAGGCCACCGGGCGCAAGCAGTTGATCATCGCGGGCGTGGTGACCGAAGTCTGCGTGGCTTTCCCGGCATTGTCGGCGATGGCCGAAGGCTACGAAGTATTTGTGGTCACGGATGCATCGGGCACCTTCAACGAGATCACCCGCAACGCCGCATGGGCCCGCATGGAGCAATCCGGGGCGCAGATGCTGAGCTGGTTCGGCGTGGCCTGCGAACTGCACCGCGACTGGCGCAACGATATCGAAGGGTTAGGCACGCTGTTCGCCAATCACATTCCCGACTATCGCAACCTGATGGCGAGCTATAGCACGGTGAAGGCTGGCAAGTAGCGTTGGACATACAGCCCCGCCCAAAAGGGCGAACCGGGTCGGGGCTGGGACGGGCCCCGCTTCTTGGTCCATGGCGCACGCATCTGCTGCTCACATTGCGCTACACAATGCAAAATTCTTGTTAAAAGTGGTGCGATTTCGGACTTGTCCGATGTGAATGGCGAACATTCTTCGGTGGCCTGACCCGCTACCCCGTGTTTGCGTTGGTTGACGTGTTGTCGCTCGCGGGCCCCTCACCTTTATCATTGCCGCGCACTGCGGCCCAGACATGGCAAACGAATCGACCGGCAAGGGCGGTCAGCAATCCTATTTCCTCGAGGTGCCCGGTGCGGCCAGTGCGGCCGAGCTGTCGGCGGAGTCAGGGATTCTGGTAAACAAGCCAACATCAAGGCGCCGCCTGGATACGAGCTTGCACACCGTCCCTGGTTCGAGAATGATGCTGGTCTGCAAAAATGCCAAGCTCCAGTTCTCCTGGTACGGGAGAGCTTAGTCTGCCGAAACCGGGCGCACTTCCGTAGGTGAGGAGCGATGTCTAAAGCGCGCGTAATTGGAACATCAATAGATGCTATCCGTGCTGCTGAGGCTGAATTGGGATGCACGCTACCCAGATCTTTCTCGGATTGGCTCTGAGTGAACAATGGGAGATCTTTGGTTCCACGACGCACATGCTCGTGCCGCTGGCGCGGCCGGACGAAATGCTGGTCGAAGCCGCGTTCCTGGCCACCGGGACCGACGGGCGGTTTATGCAGGTGCCAGCCAAGACCCGCCACGCCCGTCAACGGTATGTCGAAAATGGAGAGAATTGAATGATGGCAAAAGATTATTCGGTCTGGGACATTGATGAGTTGGTGGCGGCGTACGCCAACGTCCCTGACCTAGTCGAGACCGTGAGAGCGGGTATGGAGGCGTTGTTCAAGTTTATGGAGACCGAGGGTTTGCTTACATGTCGTGTCACCGACGAGCAAGGTCAGGTGGTTAAACGGCAGATCATGGCAAGCCAGATAACAGAGGAAGGCAACCGACTCAGCAGTGGCCCCAAAAATCCCGTGCATAGATGGTTAGGTTCCAAGGGGGGACAGAAGAACCCGCCGGATCTGAAGATGCTGGAGAAGGCGCTGGCAGAAATCCGGGCTGGAAACTAAGAAAGACAAGGCGCGAGCAGGCTTCATTGGCACGTCAAAGGCCCCTGAACCAAGAACTGAGAATCCCATGTAACCAGTTCGCGTTGTTCGATGCCGAATTCGGCCAGTGGCACTTTGTGCCACGCGCTGCGATAGGCGAGCTTATGGAGGGAGTTACCTGCTTGGCCGATGGCTAGGGAAAATGGCGTTACCACGTCTAGCGTGCATGGCATTCGATCCGTATCGCGAATAGACCAGCCCATTGAGGGCCCAAAACGCCTCTGGTCACGAGCCTGGAGGAGAGCAGTGAAGCCAGCATCACTGACACCTGCCCGTGGAACGTGATGCGGCGATTCTTTTGCCTGCCTGCCTGCCGATGTGATCGCGTCCGACAACCCAGCAGTCGCCGACGCATCGAGTCGGAAGGCAGTATCTGGATTTGTCGCGATGACGCAGCCGGCCGTCTGCGATTCCCCCGGTCTCGCCTACAAATCTCGTCTTGACATCCTTACTTACGATATATATCTTAAGATATGTTTTTCGATACGTAGGAGCTGCGACGATGCGTCACCACCCCCTTCTGGGCAGGCTTAGCCATCACATGCTTGCCCATCTGTCTTCCCACTTTTCGTCCCATTCCTCGCACCATGGCCGCCAAGCCATTGGCCGCCACCACCACCACGGCGGTGGCCCCGGCGGCTTCTTTGGTGGCGGCGGCGATGGCTTCGACGGCGACGGCGATAGCTGGCGGCGTGGCCGCAAGTTCAGCTCGGACGATCTTCAACTCATGCTGCTGTCCTTGCTGGAAGAGAAGCCCAGCCATGGCTATGAGCTGATCAAGGCGCTGGAGGCCCGCACCAACGGCTTCTACAAGCCCAGCCCGGGCATGGTCTATCCGGCCCTGACCTTCCTCGAAGAACTTGGCTACGCCACGGTGGACACCGAGGGCAACAAAAAGCGCTATCAGCTGGCGGGGCCGGGCCTGGCCCATCTCGACGCCAACCGTGAGCGGCTGGCCCTGATGCTCAACAAGCTCAAGCACGTGGCGCGCAAGATGGAGTGGGTGCGGCGCGCGCTGTCGGGCGAAGCCGCCGAGCCGGGTGCGGCGGGCGTAGCCGCCGACGAGCGTGAAGCCGCGGGCGGCTGGCTGCCCGAGTTCGTCGAGGCGCGCGTGGCGCTCAAGCGGGCGCTGCTGCTGCGCACCGATGCCACGCCGGACGAGCAGCGCCGCATCGCCGCCATCCTGGCGCGGGCAACCGCCGAGATCAACGCCGGCCAGGGCGGCCAGGGTGCCTAATGCTGACCCGCATCCCGACACTCCACATTCCGTATGCCTCATTCCCCTCATTCCCGCCAACCAGGAAATCCATGACTACTCGTGATCTCACCGTGCAACGCGTTCGCCATGAACTCAAGATGCGCTTGCTGCAAGTGGTGCGTACCCAGGCGGTGTCGCCGCAACTGCTGCGCGTGACGCTGGCTGGCGAAGACCTGAAGGGCTTTGTCTCCGCGTCTTTCGACGACCACATCAAGGTGTTCTTCCCCGCACCGGGGCAAAGCAAGCCCGCGTTGCCGGAGCTTGGCCCCAATGGCCCTGTGTTTCCCGAAGGCCAGCCCAAGCCCGCCGCGCGCGACTACACGCCGCGCCGTTACGATGCCGCCGCCGGCGAGCTCGATATCGAGTTCGTGCTGCATGGCGATGGCCCTGCCTCGACCTGGGCCGCGCAGGCTGCGCCCGGCCAGTATCTGGGCGTGGGCGGCCCGCGTGGGTCGTTCGTGATTCCCGAGGGCTTCGACTGGCACCTGCTGGTAGGCGACGAAACCGCGCTGCCTGCCATCGGCCGCCGCCTTGAGGAACTGCCGTCCGGCGTGCGCGCGCTGGTGGTGCTGGCGGTGGACAACGCCGCCGCCGAAATCCCGCTGCCCAGCCGCGCCGACGTGGAGATCCACTGGCAGCACCGCGACAGCGCACCGGCAGATTGCGCCGCCGGGCTGCTGGAACAAGCCTTGCGCGAGGTCACGTTGCCGCGCGGCGAAGGCTATGTCTGGGCGGCTGGCGAGGCCGCGTCGATTCGCGCCGTGCGTCAGTACCTGGTGGGTGAGCGCGGCATCGAGAAGGGCCGCATCCGCGCGGCCAGCTACTGGAAGGCCGGTGCCGCAGCCGTGCACGAGAACATCGACGACTGAGCGGCGCATGCCGGGGGCAGTGCAAGCCTTGAAGGCCGGATCAACTGGTTTTACAATGCAACCGCCTCGCCATTAGCGCCGCATTCCGCGGCGCGCCGCATCTGGCGAGTGAAACGGAGTTGCACTATGGTCCGGCGAACCAGCCTGGAAGGCGCCGCATGTCCCGTGGCCCGCTCGCTCGACGTGATCGGCGACTGGTGGTCGCTGCTGATCGTGCGCGATGCCTTCGATGGCTTGCGGCGCTTTGGCGAGTTCCAGCGCAGCCTTGGCCTGGCAAAGAACATCCTTGCCGGCCGGCTGCGCACGCTGCTCGCGCACGGCATCCTGGAACAGGTGCCGGCCTCCGACGGCAGCGCCTACCAGGAATACGTGCTGACGCCGAAAGGGCGCGCGCTGTTCCCGGTGGTGGTGGGCTTGCGGCAGTGGGGCGAAGCGTTCTTCTATGCCCCTGGTGAGCCGCATTCCGTGCTGGTGGACAGCAAGGCTGGCAAGCCCGTGCGGCCGCTCGAGGTGCGTGCCGAGGATGGCCGGTTGCTTGGGCCCGACGATGCGGTGGTCCGCAAGGTCGGCGAGAACGCGTTGCAGTAAGTCCGGCGCCGGATGCATCGACCATCCCGACCTTCAACACTGTTCAGCACTGTTCGGCACTGTCCGACACCTTCTCTCGCTCATCGCCATGCCGCAAACATCTCTCACCCGGCCGCCCCTTCTTGTCAGCGCCTGCCTGCTAGGCCAGCCCGTGCGCTATGACGGCCAGGCCAAGGCCCAGCCCGACGCCACGCTGGCCATGCTGGCGCGGCATTTCGAACTGATTCCGGTCTGCCCGGAGTCCATGGGGGGCTTGCCGACGCCGCGCCCACCGGCCGAGATCGTCGGCGGCAGCGGCGCGCAGGTGCTGGCCGGCGCGGCCATCGTGCGCGATGCCACCGGTGCCGATGTGACCGCGCCGTTCGTGGCAGGCGCTCGCGACGCACTGGCCATCGCCCGGCAGCGTCAATGCGGGCACGCGCTGCTCAAGGCCTTGAGCCCCTCATGCGGTAATCACGAGCACTACGATGGCTCGTTTGGCGGCGTGCTGCGCCCGGGCCAGGGCGTGGCCGCGGCGTTTCTGGCCGAGGCCGGCGTGCGCGTGTGGAACGAAAGCGAGATCGATGCCCTGATCCGCACGGCCGGCGTGCCCGGCGCGTAGCGGTGCCGCCGCCCAGCTTGCAAAAGCCGTAGACGCGGCCGGTATTCGCCGCTAAGATCTTTCCGGTCAGCCGCACCAACGGCTGGCAGCGTCGCTCGGACGGTTCCGGGCGCTTACGTTCAAGGAAAATCCATGTCAGCCTCCGCAGGCAAGCGCCGCTTCGCGCGTATCGATCGTCTTCCCCCGTACGTCTTCAATATCACCGCCGAGCTGAAAATGGCGGCGCGCCGCCGTGGCGAAGACATCATCGACATGAGCATGGGCAACCCGGACGGCGCCACGCCGCCGCACATCGTTGCCAAGCTGACCGAAGCCGCGCAGCGCCCCGACACCCACGGCTACTCCGCCTCCAAGGGCATCCCGCGACTGCGCCGCGCCATCTCGCACTGGTATCGCGAGCGCTACGACGTCGAGATCGATCCGGACACCGAGGCCATTGTCACCATCGGCTCCAAGGAAGGGCTGGCCCACCTGATGCTGGCCACGCTCGATCGCGGCGACACCGTGCTGGTGCCCGACCCGAGCTACCCCATCCATATCTATGGCGCGGTGATTGCCGGGGCCGATATCCGCTCCGTGCCGCTGGTGCCGGGCGTGGACTTCTTCGCCGAGATGGAGCGCGCCATTCGCGGCAGCTATCCCAAGCCGAAGATGATCGTGCTGGGCTTTCCGTCGAATCCCACCGCGCAATGCGTGGAGCTGGACTTTTTCGAGCGCGTGATCGCGCTGGCGCGCAAGCACGATATCTTCGTGGTGCACGACCTTGCCTATGCCGACATCGTGTTCGATGGCTGGAAGGCGCCGTCGATCATGCAGGTGGAAGGGGCGAAAGACATTGCCGTGGAGTTCTTCACGCTGTCCAAGAGCTACAACATGGCAGGCTGGCGCATCGGCTTCATGGTGGGTAACCCGGATCTGGTGGCCGCGCTCACGCGCATGAAGAGCTATCACGATTACGGCACGTTTACCCCGCTGCAGGTGGCCGCCATTGCCGCGCTGGAAGGCGACCAGCAATGCGTGAAGGAGATCGCCGCGCACTACCAGACACGCCGCGACGTGCTGGCGCGCGGGTTGATCGAATCCGGCTGGCCGGTGGAGATTCCCAAGGCGTCGATGTATATCTGGGCGCGCATCCCCGAGCCGTATCGCGCGCTGGGCTCGCTGGAGTTCTCCAAGCAACTGCTGGCCAAGGCCAAGGTCTGCGTCTCGCCCGGTATCGGCTTTGGCGACTATGGCGACGAATACGTGCGCTTCGCCCTGATCGAGAACGAAGCGCGCATCCGCCAGGCGGTGCGCGGCATCAAGGCAATGTTCCGCGCGGACGGGCTGGTGAAGGTGCCGGTGGACGAGCACCAGCCGCATGGCCACGCGCTGAAGCCCAAGGACTAAGTGCGTGGTTTTATTCGCATGCACGTGACCACACGCCGGCGCCATGCCGGCGTGCAACCATCAGGCTTGCCCTGATCGGCCAAGCATGGCCAGCGGGTGGGACTCACGCGGCCATGCGCTGTCGAAGAACGACTGCACCACGGCCTCGCTGACCTCGCTCGCATCATTCACGCGCCAGCGCGGCGCATTGTCCTTGTCGACGATCAGCGCGCGCACCCCCTCGATGAAATCGCCCTGCGTGAACGCGTGTGACACCACGCCGAGCTCCATGCGGAAACAATCGGCAAGATCCAGGTCGCGGCCGCGCAGCAGCAATTCCTGCGTGACCGCCATCATCAGCGGCGATCGCCCGCGCAGGATCTCAAGCGTGCGCGCGGCCCAGTCGGCATAGGCCGGGTCGGATTCCGCGGCCAGGCTTTCGAGCAGGCCGGCCACGCTGGCGTCTGCCCGGAAATGCCGCAGCACGGCAGGCAGCACCGACTGCAGCGGCGCCGCCGGCGCGCTGGCGGCAGGCGTTGCCTGCAACGCGGCGCGCAGGTCCGCCAGCACGTCGCCTGTCCAGGTGATGGCTGCCAGCGTCTGCTCGAAGTGCTCCAGGCTTGCGGCAGGCACGGCGATGTCGGCCAGCTTGCACAGCAGCGTATCGGCAGCGCCAAGCGTCACGCCCGTCAGCCCGACATAGAGCGCCAGGGCCAGCGGCAGCTTCGACAAGAAATGGCTCGCGCCCACATCGGGCACCAGGCCAATGCCGGTCTCCGGCATGGCCACGCGCGAGCGCTCGGTAACCACGCGCAGGTGCGCGGCCTGCGCCAGGCCCATGCCGCCGCCCATGACAATGCCGTCCATCAGCGCCACGACCGGCTTGGGGTAGCAGTGCAGGCGATAGTCGAGCTGGTACTCGTCCACGAAGAACTGGCGATGCAGCGCCGTACCCGCGTGGAAGCTGTCGTACAGCGCGCGGATGTCGCCGCCGGCGCAGAACGCCTTGGGGCCCGCGCCGCGCAGCACCACCGCGGCGATGTCGTCGCGCGCGGCCCAGGCGGCAAGCTGCGCATCGACCAGGCCGATCATCGGGTAGGACAAGGCGTTCAGCTGGCGCGGCCGGTTGAGCGTGATCAGGCCGATGCCGTTGATCTCATCGAAGCGCACCTCGGCTTCCGCGCTTGGTGCGGCTGCGGGGCGTTCCTGGGCGGCATCGTTCGGGTTCAGGCGCATGGCGTGGCTCCTAGGCATTGCGCCATTGCGGCGCACGTTTTTGCAGGAAGGCGTTGACGCCTTCGCGCTGGTCCTCGCCGTCGAACAGGTCGACAAAGCGCTCGCGCTCCAGCGCCAGCGCCGGGCCGCGCGGCACGCCCTGGCGCGCCAGGTGCACCAGCTGCTTGCTGTAGGCAGCCGCGCGCGGGCTCACATTGCTGGCGCGCTCGGCCAGGCGCAGCGCCGCGTCCAGCGCCTGGCCCGTGGGCACCATCTCTTCCACCAGCCCGATGCGCAGCGCGGTGGCGGCATCGATGCGCTCGTTGGCCAGGATCATGCGCTTGGCCCAACCCTCGCCCACCAGCCAGGGCAGGGTTTGCGTGCCGCAGCCACACGGCAGCAGGCCGACGCCAGCTTCCGGCAGCGCCATCTGGGCCTGTTCCTCGGCAATGCGCACGTCGCAGGCCAGCGCGCATTCCAGCCCGCCGCCCATGGCATAGCCGTTGATCGCCGCGATCACCAGGGGGCGTGCGTTTTGCAGCGCCTCGAAGGCGGCGCCGAAGCGTTGCGCCATCAGCCGCGCATGAGCGCGATCGCCGTCGGCAAAACCATTGAGGTCGGCGCCGGCGCTGAAGAAGCGGCTGCCGTCGCCGGTGATCACGATGGCGCGCACGCGCGTGTCCGCATTCAGCGTGGCCACTAGTTGCTGCAACTGTGCCAGCCCCTCGGCATTGAACGCATTGGCGGGCGGGCGCTTGAGGGTGAGGCGGGCGATATGCCCGTCGATGACGTGCTCGATCATGCTTGCCGCTCCTCTTGTGCCAGGTACTGGCGGATCACGCCCGAGAAGTCGAGCTGTCCGTCGCCGGCCTGGCTCACCGCCTGATAGATCTGCTGGGCCAGTGCCCCGAGGAACAGCGGTTGCCGCACGCTGCGGGCAGCATCCGTGGCCAGGCCCAGGTCCTTGAGCATCAGGTCCGCGCCAAAGCCGCCGCTGTAGCCGCGCGAGGCCGGCGCGGTCTCGATCACGCCCGGGTAGGGGTTGCAGGTGTCGGCGGCCCAGCAACGGCCGGTGGAGGTGTTGACGATCCCGGCCAGCACGCCGGCGTCGATGCCCAGCTTGACGCCGAGCGCCATGGCTTCCGATACGCCGATCATGGAGATGCCGAGGATCAGGTTGTTGCAGATCTTGGCGACCTGTCCCGTGCCGGTGTCGCCGCAATGGACGATGTTGCGGCCCATGCCGGACAGCACAGGTTTCAGTTGTTCGAACAGGGTTGGTTCGGCGCCGACCATGAACGTCAGCGTGCCAGCTTGCGCGCCACCGGTGCCGCCGGAGACGGGGGCGTCGGCAATCGGGTTGCCTTGCTGGTTGGCCTCGGCGGCCAGTGCGCGGATGGTGGCCGGGTCGATGGTGCTGGAGTCCACGAGCGGTACGCCGGGCCGTACGCCGGCAAGGACGCCTTCCGGGCCGAGGTAGGTGGCGCGGACGTGCGTGGCGGCCGGCAGCATGGTGATGACGAAGTCGGCTTCGGCGGCGCCCTTGCGGGCGGAGGGGGCTACGGCTGCGCCGTCGGCTTGCAGGGCTGACAGGGCGGTGGGGTTGAGGTCGAAAACGGTCAGGGTGTGGCCTGCCTTGAGCAGGTTGCGGGCCATGGGGGCGCCCATGTTGCCTAGGCCGATGAAGGCTATGTGCATGTTGGGTCCTTGCTATTGGTGTTCGGTGGTTGGTGGTTGGTGGTTGGTGGTTGGTGGTTGGTGGTTGGTGGTTGGTGGTTGGTGGTTGGTGGTTGGTGGTTGTGGCGACTGCAACTGCTTAAGTTCAGCATGAAATTCAACTGCAGTTTCACCACCCCTGCGGGGCGGCGACCTACTTTCTTGTCTTGCCAAGAAAGTAGGCAAAGAAGGCGCCCCATACGGCCTAGGTGAACCTTGACGGCTCGCTTCGCATCGCGTTGGGGTGTGGCCCGCCCTTCGGGCGCTTCACACGGCTACAACAATGGGTTGATCTTGCCGCTGGTTGGCTCTCCTCTCCCACTTGTGGGAGAGGAGCGGGGGAGAGGGCGGGCGCTGGCCGAAGGCGATGCGTGCCGGTCAGCGCAGGCTGATCGTCGTATTCACCCCGTCGTTTACCGTTGCGTCGTCAAACCACCTTGCCGTGACGGTCTTCGTCTGCGTATAGAACTGCACCACTTGCTTGCCATAGGGGCCGAGGTCGCCGAGCTTGGAGCCGCGTGAGCCGGTGAAGCTGAAGTAGGGCACGGGTACCGGGATGGGGATGTTGATGCCGACCTGGCCGACGTCGATCTCGCTCTGGAACTTGCGGGCGGCAGCGCCGCTTTGCGTGAATACGCCGGTGCCGTTGCCGAAGGGGTTGCGGTTGACCAGGGCGATGGCTTCGTCGAGGGTGTCTACGCCGATCACTACCAGCACCGGGCCGAAGATCTCCTGGGTGTAGATAGACATCTCGGTGGTGACATCGGCAAACACGGTAGGGCCGATGAAGTTGCCTTCCGGGTAGCCGGCTACCTGCACGTTGCGGCCATCGAGCGCCAGCGTTGCGCCTTCGCGTTCGCCGGCTTCGATCAGGCCGAGCACGCGCTGCTTGGCGGCGACGGAGACTACCGGGCATACGTCGGTGCCGGGCTCGTTGCCGGCGCCGACCTTGAGCGTGGCGGCCTTGGCCACGAGTTCGGGCAGCCATTCGCGCGCGGCGCCCACCAGCACGGCTACCGAAGTCGCCATGCAGCGCTGGCCGGCGGCGCCGAAGGCTGCGCCGGCCAGCGCGTTGAGCGTGTGCTCGCGGTGCGCGTCGGGCAGCACCACGGCGTGGTTCTTGGCGCCCATCATCGATTGCACGCGCTTGCCGTGCGCGCCGGCGAGGTTGTAGACGTGGGTGCCCACGGCGGTGGAGCCGACAAAGGAAACCGCCTTGATGTCCGGGTGCGTGCACAGCGCGTCCACCACCTCGCGCGCGCCATGGACCACGTTGAGCACGCCGGCGGGCACGCCGGCCTCGATGGCCAGCTTGACCAGTTCCATGGTGGACAGCGGGTCTTGCTCCGATGGCTTGAGCACGAAGGTGTTGCCGCACACGATCGCCATGGGGAACATCCACAGCGGGATCATGGCCGGGAAGTTGAACGGCGTGATGCCGGCGCACACGCCAATCGGCTGCTGCAGGGTGTAGGTATCGACCGTGGCGGCCACGTTCTCGGCAAAGCCGCCTTGCTGCAGCGTGCCGATCGAGCACGCGTGTTCCACGACCTCAAGCCCGCGGAAGATGTCGCCTTCGGCGTCGGCCAGGGTCTTGCCTTGCTCGGCGGTGAGGATGGCGGCGATGCGCTTGCTGTGCTCGCGGATCAGCGCCTGGTACTTGAGCATGATGCGCAGGCGCGCGCCCAGCGGCGTGTGGCGCCACGTGGCAAAGGCGCGGTGCGCGGCGCCCACGGCGGCATTGACCTCGGCCGCGGTGGCCAGCGGCACCTGCGCCAGCACCTGCTGGGTGGCCGGATTGACCACGGGGCGGAATTCGGTGGCAGCGGACTCCACCCACTCGCCGTTGATCAACAGCTTGACGATGGGCACGGCGGCGTTGGGGTTTTGGGCACTCATGGGGTGGTCTCCGTCGGTTCTCAGTGTGGGTGGTGCAAGACAGGAAAGTGGTAGGGCAAGTCGTTGGGAAAGCCGTCGGGCAATCGGCTCAAAGGGTGCGGGCGATCAGCATGCGCTGGATCTCACTGGTGCCTTCGTAGATCTGCGTAATGCGGGCGTCGCGGTAATGGCGCTCGACCGGGTAGTCTTCCAGGTAGCCGTAGCCGCCATGGATCTGCAGCGCCTTGGAGCACACGCGCTCGGCCAGTTCGGAGGCATAGAGCTTGGCCTGCGAGGCTTCCGACAGGCAGGGCTGGCCGGCCGTGCGCATATGCGCGGCGCGGTGCACCAGCAGGCGTGCCGCGTTGAGCTCGGTGGCCATGTCGGCCAGCATGTTGGCAATGGGCGCATGCTCGCGCAGCGGGCGGCCAAACTGCACACGCTCGGCAGCGTAGCGGCAGGCGGCCTCAAAGGCCGAGCGGGCGATGCCGAGTGCTTGCGCGGCAATGCCGATGCGCCCGCCCTCCAGGTTTGACAGGGCAATGCGCAGTCCCTCGCCGGGTTCGCCGAGCAGCGCGTCGTGCGGCACGTGGCAGTCGTCCAGCGTGATGGCGCAGGTGTCGGAGGCGCGGATGCCCATCTTGCGCTCGGGTGTGTGCACCGAGAAGCCGGGCGTATCGGTGGGCACCACGAAGGCCGACAGCCCGCGCTTGCCTTGTGCCGGCTCGGTAGCGGCAAACACGATGGCCACGCCTGCGCGTTGCCCGTTGGTGACGAACTGCTTGCTGCCGGACAGCACCCAGCCATTGTCCGTGGCGCCCGCCCTGGTGCGCAGGTTGTGCGCTTCCGAGCCGGCCTGCGGCTCGGTCAGGCAGAACGCGCCGATGATCTCGCCGCTGGCCAGGCGCGGCAGGTAGCGCTCTTTTTGCGCCTGCGTGCCGTAGTGCAGGATCGGGCCGCAGCCCACCGAGTTGTGCACGCTCATCAGGGTGGCGCAGGCGGCGCAGCCTGCGGCGATTTCCTCGATGGCCAGCGCGTAGGCGATGTAGTCGGTATACGTGCCGCCCCATTCCTCCGGCACGATCATGCCGAGCAGCCCGAGCGCGCCCATCTCCGCCACCACCTCCGGCGGCAACTGGCCGGCACGGTCCCACTCGGCGGCGCAGGGCGCCAGGCGCTCGCTGGCGAAGGCGCGAGCGGTGTCGCGGATCATGGCTTGCTGTTCGCTGAATTCGTGGTGCATGGCGGCTCGGGTTGGGCCGGGATTGGCGTGGGGGCACGCGATCCGGGTTAGGCTGGCGGTCTGGTGGCCCGCACTGGGCGGGAGTGTTGGCAGCAAGTGTAGGAAGACAGGCGAGGCGCTCCTATGCCAGAATCCGCCAACCTTGCTGAACTCGTTTGCCACTGCCGGCAAGCCTGGGCCAGCAAGCCATCCGTTCCCGATCCTTGCCTTTCCATGGAAAAACACAGTGTCGCCATCTGCTTCGTGCATCACGCCATCGCGGGCTTGCGCGCGCGCGGCATCGCGCCGGAGCCGGTGCTGCAGGCGGCGGGCATCGTGCCCGCGCTGCTGGCGGTGCCGCAGGCGCGTGTGTCAGCGGCAAGCTATAGCGCGCTGTGGATGGAGGTGGCCGCCGCGCTGGACGATGAATTCTTTGGCCAGGACTCGCGCCGCATGAAGTGCGGCAGCTTTGCCATGCTGTGCCACGCCATCGTGGGCAGCAAGACGCTGGCGCAGGGGCTGGAGAGGGTGGTGCGTTATTTCGGCTTGCTGCTGGATGATATCGGCGTGCGGCTGGAGCGCGAAGGCGTGGGCGGTGAGCCCGGCGCTGGCAAGCGCGGACGGGCTGCGCTGGTGCTCACGGCCACCTCAAGCCAGCCGCCGAGCGTGTTCGCGCAGGAGACCATGCTGATCATGCTGCACGGGCTGATGAGCTGGCTGCTGCGCCGGCGGGTGCCCGTGCTGCTGGCGGCGTTCAGCTATCCGGAGCCGGCCTATAGCGCCGAGTACCGCCTGATGTACTCGCGCCGCCTGGCGTTCGGCCAGCCGGCCACGGCGCTGGTGTTCGACGCGGCCTGGCTGGACCAGCCGGTGCACCAGGACGAGCGTAGCCTCAAGGCCTTCCTGCGCGACGCACCGCACAACGTGGTGGTGAAATACACCGACCGCACCAGCATCATGGCGCGCGTGCGGCGCCAGTTGCGCTCGCAGCCGCCGGAGCAGTGGCCCACCTTCGACCGCCTGGCGCACGACGTGCACATGTCGTCATCGTCGCTACGGCGCCGGCTGATGGAGGAGGGCGGGACTTACCAGCAACTGAAGGATGAGATGCGGCGCGATCTGGCCATCGAAGCGCTGAGCCATTCCAGCCGTCCGCTGGCGGAAATCGCGGCCGACCTTGGCTTTGCCGAGCCAGGTGCGTTCCATCGCGCGTTCCGGCGCTGGACCGGGTTGCGGCCCGGGGCGTACCGGGGCACGCCGTTGCAGGCTTAGAGTGGCCGTTTCGGCTCAGTCAATGCTTGCCAGTGGCCAGTTCGGAGGGCGCGCTGGCCGCTGCCGGGGCAGGCACATGCGCCAGCATGCGGTTGCGTCCCGATAGCTTGGCCATGTAGAGCGCCGTATCGGCGCGCGCAGTGAGCTGCGCCAGGCTCTCGCCAGGGTGCCACCCGGCATAGCCGCCGCTCACCGTGTAGCGCACGGTGCCGAACGGGCCACTGACTCGGCTACCTTCGGCCAGCAGGCGGATGCGCTCGGCGGCAGGGCGGGCCGCTTCCAGCGAACTGGCTGGCAGCAGCACGACGAATTCCTCGCCGCCCATGCGGCCGATGCTGTCAGGCGCGCGCAGGCTGGCGGCGGCCAGGCGCGCGAACTCGACAAGCACGGCATCGCCGGCGGCATGGCCGAAGGTGTCGTTGACCGCCTTGAAGTGGTCGATGTCGATGATGAGCAGCACCGGCGGAGGGCCGCCGCGCCCGGCGCGCGCCAGCTCGCGCGCGGCCTCGTTCTCGAACGCCTTGCGCGACATCACGCCGGTCAGGAAATCGGTGTTGGCCACGGCCTCGAGCTGGCGCACCATGGCGTCGTGGATCATCAGCACGGCGCCCATGGTGAGGCCCGGCATGGCCAGTGCGCCGAGCACCAGGAAGGCGGCATTCAATCCGGGCGTGCTCGTCGTGGCAGGGTGGTCCATGATGGAGAGCGCGGACAGCACGCCCCGCAATGCATGCGCTGCGGACAGGAAGAAGGCGAACCCGGCGGTGGTCAGGTAATGGCTGGCCGGGCGAGCGCGCGGGCGGTAGCGCACCAGCACGTACCCTGCGCAGGCGCAGAATGTGGCGTGGAATGCCGAGACGATGACCACGCGGGTATTGAAATCATTGAATACATAGCGCCACGTCACGACGCCGGCCACCACGGCGAGGGTGCCCGCGATCATCGCGCGCCAGGGTGGCTGCCGCCCGCAGAAGCGGGCGATGCCCGCATGAAACAATGCCATCCCCCAAGCCAGCGCCCCGTTGGCCACCACGATCGATAGCGCATCCGGGATCCTGTCGCGCAGTGTAATCAGCAGCAGCGCGACCATGGCCGTCAGGTTGGCTTGCCACCACAGCGTCACGCCCGGCAGGCCGCAGCGCCGCAGCGACCAGACGATCGCCAGCATCATGACGCTAAGGAGCGTCGTAACGGCTAGCAGGGCGAACGGGTCGGACATCTGCAAATTTCCTCCGGTGCAGTGGGTGGACGTGATGAGGCGCGATGAGGCTTGGTGAGGCGGGTTGTCTCGCCGGGCCTGGCGGCGAAGCTCGCGAGAATACCTTAATGGCGTTGTCCCCATTCACCTACGCACGTGGGGTGTCGGACATCCGCCTGCCACAGGCCGGTGCGAGAGGACGCGCCGGGGCCGGACGGCTAGAATGCTGGGCGGAGCGCTTTGATCGGCGGGGCGCATCAATGCCTGCCTGATCCCTTCATCACTGCCCTAGCCTGGAACACAATGCAACCGATCAGATTCGACCTCGGCGACCTGCAGGCGATGGTGGCCGTGGTGGAGCAAGGCGGCTTCCGCGCTGCCGCCGAGGCTCTCAGCCTGTCGCAGCCGGCCCTGTCGCGTCGTATCGACAAACTGGAGCAGGCGCTCAATGTCAGGCTGTTCGAGCGCACCACGCGCCGCGTCACCCTGACCGTAGTGGGCCGGGAGTTTGTCGGCAAGGCGCGCGCGCTGCTGGCGGAAGTGGAATCTTCCCTGATGGGCATCGGCGACGCGGCCGCGACGCGCTCAGGCGAGGTGACGATTGCCTGCGTGCCGTCGGCGGCGCATTACTTCCTGCCGGCGGTGATCGCGCGCTTTCATGCGCAATTCCCCAACGTCCGCGTCAAGATGGTGGACGAAGGCGCCAACGTCGTCTTGCACAGCGTGGCCAGCGGCGAGGCGGACTTTGGCCTGAACTTCATCGGCACGCAGGAGGCGGACCTGCTGTTCGAGCCCTTGCTGCGCGATCCTTTCGTGCTGGCTTGCCGCCACGACCATCCGCTGGCCCGGCGCCGCTCGGTGAAATGGGCTGAACTTGGCGCCCACACGCTGGTAGCGTTAGCCAAGTCGAGCGGCAACCGGCTGATGCTGGATCTTGCCCTGGCCGAGCTGCCGCTGCGGCCGGCCGCCTTCTACGAGGTGCGCCATGTCAGCAGCGTGCTCGCGCTGGTGGAGGCCGGGCTGGGGGTAGCGGCCGTGCCGCGCCTGGCGCTGCCCGGTGGCGAGCGCGCCACGCTGGTCGCAGTTCCCCTGCGCGATCCTGCCGTGTCCCGCACGCTGGGCATCCTGCGCCGCCGCGGGCGCACGTTGCCGGCGCATGCGCAAGCGCTGTACGACATGGTCGGGCAGGCGGTGGCACGGCGGGGCCGGAGCGCGGCCACATCGGCGCAAGGCAGGGGCCGCAGCGCCGGTATTGATGCGTAAAACCGATCAAAGCCAACAAACATTGCATTATCGCCGAACGTGGTGCTTGCATAGAATGGTCGGCCTGCGCCGCGGAGACTGAAGCGGGCAGGCCGATTCCCATTTCAATGCCCACAGAGAGCGCATATGACCACGCCGACCATGCTGACCATTGCCGCGCCGTACCCCGTCAAGGCAGCCCGCAAGCCTGTTTCCCCTTCCCATCTCCCTCGGCAACACAAGCAGCCATGGCTGGCACTCATGCTGGCCGGCGTGGCCAGCATGGCGCTGGCCGCCGGCAATGCGCTGGCCGACGAGGTCAAGGTCATGAATTCCGGCGGCTTTACCGCGGCCTACAAGGCGCTCGGCCCGGGCTTCGAGAAGGCCACCGGCAATACGCTGTCCACCGCATGGGGCCCGTCGATGGGCAAGTCGCCCGAGGCCATTCCCAACCGGCTCGCGCGCGGCGAGCATGCCGACGTGGTGATCATGGTGGCCTATGCGCTGGATGACCTGATCAAGCAAGGCAAGGTACTGCCGGACAGCCGGGTCGACCTGGCCGATTCGCGCATCGGCCTGTCGGTGCGCGAGGGCGCGCCCAAGCCGGATATCAGCACCGTTGACGCATTCCGCAAGACCCTTCTGGATGCCAGGTCCATCGCCTACTCGGACAGCGCCAGCGGCGTGTATGTCGAGACGGAGATGTTCCGGAAGCTGGGCATCGAGGCGCAGGTCAAGGGCCGTGCCCACAAGATAGAGAAGACACCGGTTGGCAGCGTGGTGGCGCAGGGCGAATACCAGATCGGGCTGCAGCAGGTCAGCGAGCTGCTGCCGGTCAAGGGTGCCAGCTTTGTTGGCAAGATTCCCGAGCCTTTGCAGAAAATCACGACATTTGCCGCCGGTGTGCCGGTGGGGGCGGAGCATCCTGAGGCCGGGCGCGCGCTGATTCGCTATCTGGCGTCGCCTGCGGCGCGGGGGGAGATCGAGCGCAGCGGCATGGATCCGGTCGTGGGGGATACGCGGAGGCAGTGAGTGTGAGAGGCCGGGCGGGCGCTGGTTGCGCGTTCGCCCTGGCGCTTGCCGTGGCAATCCGGAACGGCGGCGAAGCGGCGCCGGCGGGGCTGCTCCAGCGCGAGGAGACTTCATCCTGAAACGAGTTCCTGGCGCGCAGTGCAACCGGATTCAAAACAATCCGTCTGGATGGTATGATCTGCGCCCATGACACAAGCACACCGCCGAAAGAAGCAGCCCGACGTGCTGCGCCCGCAGCTATTGCACTCCGCTGCGCAGCTCGCGCTCGAATCCGGCCTGCGCGCCGTCACGCTGGATGCGGTGGCGGCGCGTGCCGGCGTCAGCAAGGGTGGCTTGCAGCATCATTTCCGCAACAAGCAGGCGCTGCTGGACGCGCTCTTCGACGATGCGGTTGAGACCTTCAACACCGACGTGGCCGCTGCGATCGCCCGCGACACGCAGGCCGAGGGCCGCGCGGCGCGAGCCTATATGCGGGCGACGTTGCAGGAAGAGCGGAACGAGGACGCCGCCAGCTATCTGCATCTGCTGCTGGCGCTGATGCTGACCGATGCCGATACGCGCGATCGCTGGGCACCACGCATTGCCGAAATCGCACGCCCCGATCCGCTGCCCGCGGCGGAGGCGGCGAGGCTGATGATTTGCCGCCTGGCTGCTGACGGGCTGTGGCTCGCCGACCTGCTGGGCAGCCAGTCGATGGAACACGGGCTGAAGGCGGAAGTTCTACGCCAGCTGGATCAGATGACCCGACGCCAGCCGCAATGAACGCACGATCGAACTCGCAATTGAATACCCAGTTGAATACCCAGTTGAATATCCAGCTAAACGCGCAACCTGGCACCTGGCAGGACGCCGGCGCGCCTGTGCAAGACACACCCGCCACACCCGACACCCCTGGCGCCGACGCGAATCTGCACCGGGCCATCGACGCGGCCCGCGACGCCCTGCTGAGCCACCAGCATCGCGACGGCCACTGGTGCTTCGAGCTGGAGTCCGATGCCACCATTACCGCGGAGTACATCCTGATGATGCACTTCGTGGACGAAATCGATGCCGATTTGCAGGCGGCGATGGCGGTCTACCTGCGAAGCATCCAGCGGCAAGACCGTCATGGTGGCTGGGATCAGTATCACGGCGGCGCGCTCGACGTGTCATGTAGCGTCAAGGCCTATTTCGCGCTGAAGGCGGCCGGCGACGACCCCGATGCCCCGCACATGGCCCAGGCCCGCCGCGCCATCCTGGCGCAGGGAGGGGCCGCCAAGGCCAATGTTTTCACCCGCATCCTCCTGGCCACGTTCGGGCAGGTGCCTTGGCGCGCCACGCCCTTCGTGCCGGTCGAGCTCATCCTGTTCCCGCGCTGGGCGCCGGTGCATCTGGACAAGATGGCCTACTGGGCGCGCTCCACGCTGGTGCCGCTGACGGTGCTGTGTTCGTTGCGGGCCAAGGCCGCCAATCCGCACCGTGTCGGGGTTAGCGAGCTGTTTGTCACGCCGCCCGAGC
Source organism: Cupriavidus sp. 05L411 (assembly GCF_056398045.1). NCBI lineage: Bacteria > Pseudomonadati > Pseudomonadota > Betaproteobacteria > Burkholderiales > Burkholderiaceae > Cupriavidus > Cupriavidus sp. 05L411. The sequence goes on from NZ_JBFTOQ010000001.1 coordinate 294,421, forward strand.
ACGAGCGGCACTATTTCTCCCGCGAGGGCCTGATGCGCAAGGCCTTTCTGGTGGCCGACAAGCTGGCACGCACGATCGAGCCGTGGATTCCCGCCGCGGTGCGCAGGCGGGCCATCGCCCGGGCGCAAGCCTGGTGCGTGGAGCGCATGAACGGCGAGGATGGCCTGGGCGGCATCTTTCCGCCGATGGTGTACTGGTACGAGATGATGACGCTGCTTGGCGTGCCAAAGACCGATCCGGCACGCGCTACCTGCCTGGCCGCGATCCGCAAGCTCGTGGTGCGCCGCGCCGACGGCTCGGCCTATTGCCAGCCCTGTCTGTCACCGGTGTGGGATACCGCCTGGAGCATCATGGCCTTGCAGCACGCCGGCACCGACGCGCGCACGCAGCAGGCAGTGCAGCGCGCCTACGACTGGCTGGAAGCGCGGCAGGTGCGAGACCTGCGCGGCGATTGGGGCAAGCACGTGCCGGCCTCCGTGCAGCCCGGCGGCTGGGCGTTCCAGTACGCCAATGCCCATTACCCGGACATCGACGACAGCGCCGTGGTAGCCGCCATGCTGGCCGTGCACGCGCGCCGGATCGGCCAGCCCGAGCGCTACCAGGACGCGGTCGCGAGCGCCGTGAAATGGATGGTAGGCCTGCAATCGCGCAATGGCGGCTTTGGCGCCTTCGATGCCAATTGCGATCGCGATTACCTGAACCGCATTCCCTTCGCCGACCACGGCGCCCTGCTGGATCCGCCCACCGAGGACGTTTCCGGGCGTGTGCTGCTATGCATCGGCCTGAGCGGAAACCGCGAAGCGTACGCCGACGCCGTCGCGCATTGCGTGGCCTATCTGCGCCGCACGCAGCGCGCCGACGGCGCCTGGTGGGGGCGCTGGGGCAGCAACTATATCTATGGCACCTGGAGTGTGCTGGCGGGCCTGGCGCTGGTGGGCGAGGACGTGCGCCAGCCCTATATCCGCAAGGCAGTCGACTGGCTGCTACGCTGCCAGCACGCCGACGGCGGATGGGGCGAGACCAACGATAGCTACTTCGATGGCTCGCTGGCCGGCACTAATGGGGGCGAGAGCACGCCCAACTGCACCGCCTGGGCGCTGCTGGCCCTCTTTGCCGTGGGCGAGGTGGATACGCCCGCAGTGCGCAGGGGCATTGCTTACCTGCTGGACTGCCAGGCTGGCAGCGGCCTTTGGCAGCATCCGTCACACAATGCGCCGGGCTTCCCCCGCATCTACTACCTGAAGTACCACGGCTACACTGCCTACTTTCCGCTATGGGCGCTGACGCGCTACCGTCAGCTGGCAAGGCGCCCGGCGGCGAAGTAGGCGCCGAGGCGCCCCGAGGCGCCCCATACGGCCCCCCGTCAGTCGCGCATCGCCGGCATGGCGTTGCCAGTCAGCAGTACCGCCGCCTGCTCGCCATACGCCACCACGTAACCACCGTTGGACGCTTGCCATGCCTGCGCGCCTTGCCGGTCGGCGAACCAGAGTTGCTGGTAGTCGCCGAACTGTCCAAGGTCGAGGCGGTAGCGGTCCAGTACCCTGGCGGGCCGGCCGTCGATGTCGCGTTTGCACGCGGACCAGCTGGCGTAGCCCAGTTCGGCCGCCAGCAGTTGCAGGCAGTGCTTGAGCTGCAGGGTGTGGCGCAGCCGGTAGAGTTCCGCGACGCTTTGCGCGCGTACCTGCGCGCGGTGGATGCGCCGGATTACCGGTAGCGCCTGCATGGCTTGTTCGGCGTGGAGCTGGCGCAGCAGCCTGCGTGCATGGCGGCGCAGGAAGTCGCTATTGGGGGGGCGAGCTGGTGTGTTGAGCGTTGTGAGCCACATATCATGTCCTTTGCAATGCCGTTTCCCGCGGCGGCAAAAAAGGTCAATGGTGTGGTTCTTGCAACGAACTGGCGGTGCCGGGCTGGATCGCTCGGCGCCGTGCGGTACGGGCAGGCAGGTGCGCTGGCTTTTGCGGGAGCGGGCGCCCTGCCGGCGCCCGGGCGAGATTATATGCCAACGGCAGGTGCGCTTGGCAAGCGTTGCCGCTTTCAGGATGCGCCTGCCCTTTGGCCGGATGCCAGCCTGCTAGGCTGCTAGGCTGCCTGCGCCTCGATCTCGGCCGTTAGTCCGAGTTCCTCCACCAGCCGCGCCGCCAGCGCTGCCGCCTGGTTGCGCACGTCGATGATGGTGCCGGATTCCCACAGCGCCCCGCGCAGCGGCGCGCCCAGTGCACTGAGGCCCGGCACGAGGCGGCCGCCGCGATCGAATACGCGGCCGTGCGCGTCGCCATCGAGGCCGGATCCGGCTGCCGCTGGCCGGACCAGGCCGCGCGCCAGCAGGCTGCGCACCAGCGGCCTGGTGTTGCCGGCGTGCCAGCCGTATTCCGCGCCGGTGCAGTTGATGGCGGCGTCCACCGTGGCCGGGGCTTGCAGTTCGCGGGAGAGGTGCAGAGCTACCCGGACGAGTTTCTCCGCTTTGCCTGCGGGGCCGCGTTGCCAGCCGTTGGCGTCATGCACTGCATTCTTGCTGGCCACGGCTTCGAGCGCGGTGACGCGGGCGGCGTGCACATGCAGGCGGCCCTGCGCCCGCACTGCCTCGAAGACCGCGTGCGTGGGCGGTGCCGCGCGATGCAGCAGGTTGTCCCAGAAGGGGCGCACATGGCGCAGGAAGCGTTGGCGCTCCGGCACGCTGGCGGCTGCCCACAGCGGGGCGATGTAGGTGCGCAGCGCGGGCGGCACGCTTTGCCAGTCGAGGCCCTGGGCGGCCAGCTTGTCGCGCTGGCGGCGCACCCAGCGGACCACGCTGCGGGCGGTGGGCGCGCCCAGCGCTTCGGGCCCGGCGGCGGCGAGGAAGTCGTCGCAGGGGCCGGCGTTGTGGCGCAGCCAGGGCACCAGCGCGCGCCGCGAGAACGCGTGGTAGGTGCCGGTGAAACCGAGCCGTTCCAGCGTGGCAACCACGTCGAGCATGGTCAGGCTGGTGCCGATCAGGGCGATATCGCGCGCGCTTGCGAGCCGGGCCAGTGCATCGGGTTGCCAGGGATCCGGGAGGTAGCGGCCGTCGGTTTCCAGTGTGTCGTCTTGTGCCAGCGCTGGCCGTGCCTGCTGCACGCCGGTGGCCAGCACGATGTGGTCGGCATCCCATGCGCGGCCGTCGGCGCTGCGCACGCGGTGCGGCACGCCAATGGTCACGTCGGTGATTTCCGTGCGCACGTGCTCCAGCGTGACGCGTCCGGCGGCCCCGGCCAGGGCGCGCGCCAGGGTGTCTCGCAGGTAGTCGCCATAGACGCTGCGCGGGGCGAAGGCATTGTCGGCCTCGGCTGGGCCGGCATGCCCGTGGCGTACCAGCCATTGCGAGAAGTCTTCCAGCGCTTCGGGATAAAGACTGAAGTTCAGCGCGGGCCCGTTCAGGTAGTGGGCCGGGTCCTGCGTGCTGTAGGCCAGGCCGCGCCCCGGCTCGGCGCGCGGCTCGAACAGGTGGATGGCAAGCGGGGCGCTGCTGTCGCGCAGCAGGCGGATGGCGCACAGGGTGCCGGCCATGCCGCCGCCGACGATGGCGATGCGGCGCGGCTGGGAGTCGGGTCGGGTCATGATGGCCTCAGGCTTGGGTGCCGGGCGGCGTGGCTGCCGCGGCGTGGGTTGCGATGTCGGCCGCCGCGTGCAGGGCCTGCGCGCCGGCGCCGGCCAGGATCGCGTCGTTCTGCGGCGTGTGGATGCGGCTGCAGAGCACGTTGCGGTAGTGGCGCTCAAGCGGGTTGCCGCGCGACAGGGCGGGGTTGCCGGCGTGCCTGAGCGCGAGCTCGACGGCGGCGATGGCGTTGTCGGTCACGTTGAGCTTGAGCAGGTTGCTGTCTCTGGCGCTGGCCGGTGCGCCGGCATCGGCATCCGCGCTGAAGCGCTCCAGCAGGACGCGGTTGGCCAGCAGCCACCCGTCGATGCGGCCCACCGCTTCCTGGAAGCGCGGCAAGGTGGCCAGTGGCGCGCCCAGGCTGCCGGGGGCGCGCAGGTTGAGCCATGCCACGAACCAGTCGCGGGCGCTGCGCGCCACGGCGTCATAGAGCGTGCCGAGCAGGGTCGACGTCCACACGGCCCAGGCCGGGTCATAGCGCTCGCCCCAGGCGGCGGGCAGGCGCAGGTCGACCGCGTAGGCGGCGGGCAGCGGCGTTTTGTCGAAGACCACGTCGTGGCTGCCGGTGGCGCGCATGCCGAGGTGGTCCCAGGTGGGCACCACAGTGATGCCGGGCGCATCGCGTGGCACCAGGAACACGCCGGTGCGCGGGACCGGCTCATCGGTGCGCCCCCACACGGCCAGCCAGCTCAGGGCCGGGATGCCGGTGGAGTAGATCTTGTGGCCGGACAAGAGCCAGCCATCGCCATGCCGGCGCGCCACCGTGGCCGGCAGGCCGCCGCGCGCGGGAGACCCCAGCTCGGGCTCCACGCGCAGCGAGTTGATCAGCGCGCCTTGCTCCACCGCGCTGCGCTGGACTTGCTCGCGCACGGGCGCCGGCCATTGCGTGTCCTGCGCCAGGTTGCGGTGGCCAAGGATCTGCATCACCAGCACCAGCGCGGTAGACGGATCTCCGGCGGCAACGTGATGGACGATGCGGCGGGCGTCGGCGAGTCCCGCCCCGGCACCGCCAAGCGCGCGCGGCACGGTCAGGGCGAGCAGGCCAAGCTGGTGGAGCTCGGCGATGTTCTCGAAGGCGAAGCTGCCATCGCGGTCATGGGCGGCGGCGCGCGCGGCAAAGCGTTCGGACAAGGCACGCAGCGCTTCGTCGGAGGGAAGCGTGCCGGCCGCGTCGGGCGGCGGCGGGGCCGGCTCGGCAGGCTCGGCTGAGGCAAAGCCGTTCTCGCGATGCCACTGGGAAATCCGCTGCCGGCTGGTGGTGCCGGTGGACTGCAAGCTCATGGTTGCTCCTGTCGTGTGCTTGTGCTGTTTTGTCTTTGGTGTTGCGTGGCGGGGGCTTAGTGGCAAATCAGCCCGCTTTCCACCAGCATCATGTTGAAAGCGGCGTCGCCGGCGGCCGTGTCGCGCAGCCGCGCAAGGCGCCCGTCGCGCTGCCAGCGCGCCAGCCATTGCGCCAGGTAGCGGGCGGATTGCGCGTCCGGCTGGCGCAGCGCCAGCGCCGCGCCCTCGCCGTCGAGCACCAGCGGCGCCGCGGTAAAGAAACGCCACTCGGGCAAGCGCATCACCCGGGCGACCAGCGTGGCGTCTTCCGCCACCGCCGCGCACTCGCCGCGGCGGAACGCCAGCAGTGCCTGCAGCGCGGAGGGATAGCTGCGCAGCACGGCGCCGGCGCGCGCCAGTGCGGGTTGAAAAGGGCTGCCCGCGCTCACGCAGGCTGTCTTGCCGTTGAGGGCATCGAGCCGGCTGACCGGCGTGTAGCGCAGCGTCAGCAAGGTGCCGCGCGGCGTGGCCGGTGCCGGCACGGCAGCCGCGCGCGGATGTCCGGCGTCCTGCGGCCCGCCGAAGGCGAGGTCGATATCTGTGTTGGCGATGTTGCCGAAGCTCGCAACGGGCAGATGACGCAGCCGCACCGGTACGCCCAGCGCGCGGCCGAGCTCGGCGGCCAGTGCGGCCTCGCCCGGGTCCGGCTCGGCGATCAGGGGCCGGCCCGGCGGCGTGGGGCGCGGATAAGCGTGCACGCCCACCACCAGCTCGCCGCGCGCCCGGGCCTGCAAGAGCAGTGGGCCGGGCTCGGCCGGTTGCGCTTGCCAGGGTGCACCCGTGAACAGCCAAAGTGGCACGGCCATGGCACCGGCGGCCAGTGCCATGGCGCGTGCCGCGCGGCGCGCGGCACGCAGCGCTGCCGGCGGGATGCGGGGCAGGGCGCGCGCTGGATTGCGCCCTTGCACCGCATGCGGGCCCAGCCACCCGGTGCCGTTCAGATGCCAGAGCTCATCGGGCATGGCTTACCATCCCTGGCCCAGCCCCAGCAGGCCCAGGATCTCGCGGCGCAGCCGGATCAGCTCGGGATCGTCGCGGTGGCGCGGGTAGTCGCGATCGATCTTGATTTCCGCGGTGATGCGGGCGGGGCGTTCGCTGAACACGATCACGCGGGTTGCCAGCAGCAGCGCTTCTTCCACGTCGTGGGTGACCAGCAGCGCGGTAAAGCGCGAGCGCTGCCATAGCGAAACCAGTTCGCCCTGCATGCTCAGGCGCGTGAGGGAATCGAGCTTGCCCAGCGGTTCGTCGAGGATCAGCAAGCGCGGCTCGTTGACCAGCGCGCGCGCCAGCGCGGCGCGTTGCGCCATGCCGCCGGACAGCTGGCGCGGATAGGCCCGCGCGAACTCGGTCAGGCCGACGCGCGCCAGCGCATCGTCCACGCGCTCGCGCTGGCTGCCGAGCAAGCCGCGCGCCTCCAGGCCCAGTGCGGCGTTGTCCCAGACGGTGCGCCACGGGTACAGCGTCGGGTCCTGGAACACCACCACCCGGCTCGGGTCCGGGCCGCCGATCGGCACGCCATCCACTGCCAGCGTGCCGCGCCGCGGTGGCTCCAGCCCGGCAACGAGCCGCAGCAGGGTGGACTTGCCGCAGCCGCTGGGGCCGAGCAGGGCCACGAATTCGCCCGGCTCGGCCGTCAGGCTGACGCGGCTGAGCACCGGCAACACCTGGTCGCGCAGCGTGAAATGGTGGCTCACCTGGTCGATCGTCAGGCGCACGCCGTTGCTGGCGCTGTCCCTGCCGGTGGCGGCTTGCGCAGGTTGGGCCTGAGCGGGTTTGTCGAGCACGGCGCTTACCATTTGACCACTCCTTTTTGCCATGCCAGCAGGCGATCCCGCGAGCGGAACAGCAGCGTGATGAGCCCCGAGAAGATGATCGCCATGACCAGCAGCGCGCCGTACATGCTGGCGTAGGCGGCCCAGCCCTGGGCCCATTGCAGATACCAGCCCAGCCCGGACTTGACGCCCAGCATCTCGGCCACCACCAGCACGGAGAACGACGCGCCAAGGCCCATGAACAAGCCAACGAACACGCTGGGCAGCGCCGCGGGCACCGCCACCTTGAGCACCAGGAAGCGCTCCTTGGCGCCGAGCGTGCGCGCCACGTCGTAGTACGCCGGGTCGACCGCCGCCACGCCTGACCAGGTCAGCACCGTGACCGGGAACCACGTGGCCAGCGCCACCAGGAAGGTCGCGGCGCTGGCGCTGCTGGGAAAGGCGAAGAACACGATCGGCAGCCAGGCCGTGGCCGGCAGCGGGCCCAGCAGGCGCAGCACCGGATGGACCCAGTAGCCCGCGCGGGTCGACCAGCCGATGGACACGCCAGTCAGGAAGCCCGCCAGCGCACCCAGCAGGTAGCCGGTGGCCAGCAGACGCAACGAATGCGCCACCGCCTCCGCCAGCCGTGCATAGTCCTCGACAAAGACTTCGACAAGCGCCTGCGGCGGCGCGAAGAAGGGGCGCGGCAGCAGCCCGAGCTTGGCGGTCACCACTTCCCAGATGAAGGTCAGCACCGCCAGCACCAGCAGCCATGGCCCTGCGCGGCGCAACGAGGCGCCAATGCCGCCCAGCCGGTGCTGCACGAAGGCCAGCACCAGCAGCACCACGGCAATGCCCGCGAACAGCGAGGCGGTCTCATGGGTCAGTGGCCAGTCCTCCGGCTCCGGCCAGAACTTGACGATGGCCGCCACGCTCAGCCAGGCCGCCGCGGCCAGCGCGCCACCCAGCCAGACGCGCGGCACGGCGGGCGCGGGCACGGCCAGGAAATCATCGTGCGCATCCTGCAAGCCATGCGCGCCGTGTTGCCCTTCAGCCGAGAACGTTGGCATAGATGCGCTCCGCGAATTTGTTGGAGTCGGTGCCCGGCCGGATGACCGACACCAGCTTGAGCTCGTCCGTGTACTGCGCCAGTTCCTTCTTCAGGTCCGCGCCGACCGGATGGTGGCCGTGGGTGTGGCTCTTGAGCATGGCCACCACATCGGCCTGCGGCACCTTGGCGAACTCGGCAAAATGCCGGGCGGTTTCTTCCGGGTGGGCTACCGTCCAGTCCTGCGCCTGCAGCACGGCGTGCGTGAGCGCGGCGGCGGCCGGCTTGTCCTCGCGCAGCAGGCTGCCGCGGATCCCCAGCACGCAGCAGGAGCGGTTGGCGTATTCATCCGACAGGTTGGTGGCCACCTCGACCAGGCTGCGTTCCTTGCGCAGCAGGTAGGTGCGCGGATCACCATCGGCGGCGGCCTGGGCCTCGCCCTTTTCCAGCGCGATGCCGAGCAGGTCCGCCGGGTACTGGCGCCACTGCACGTCGCGCACCGGATCGATGCCGCGCTTGGCCAGCAGGATGGAGAAGAAATTCTTGGCCGGGCTGGCCATGTCGCTGACCGCCACCGTCTTGCCCTTGAGGCTCTTCAGGTCGGTCACGCCGGAATTGCGCAGGGTGAGCAGCCGCATGCAGCCGCCGTGGGTGGCGGCGGTCAGCTTCACGTCAAAACCCTGTTCCAGCGGCTTGAGCCAGCGCAGCGCCATGCCCACGCCCGCATCTGCCTTCTTGGTCGCAATGGCTTCCAGCAACTGGTCGGTGGAGCCGCCGAAGTTGATGAGCTCCACCTCCAGTCCATGGTTGCGGAAGATGCCTTCCTTCACCGCCGCGGCGACGGGCGCCAGGCACACGCCGCTGGCGTTCCAGGCCAGTTTGATCGGCTTGAGCTGCCCCGCCGCGCTGGCCCGAGACGTCCAGACAAAGGGCGCGATGCCGCTGGCCACGGCCAGCGTGCCGGCTGCCTGTAGCCAGCCGCGGCGGCTCAGGGTGGCGGTGCTGCGCGGGTTGTCCGCGGACGCGGGACGGTGGTCGGCCAACGGTTGCTCTGGCTCTTGATGCATGACACTCCTCGTTAGGCGGCGGTACGCCCGATGTGGTGGGATGTGGACGATATGCACCATGCTAAGAACAGGTTCACTGCAATAGAACGAATTTGTTGGCACAAGCTTGCACGCCCAGCGACTAATGCGGCCGCTGCATATGCTTGTACGGAGGCGGTGGCCGATGGCCCGCTGGGTTAAGATCGCCGCTTTCCGCTCCGGTCAGATCGATGCAAGCGCAGGCAGTCGCCGCCCCAAGGCGGGTGGATATCGTGGTGTACCCCGGCTTCAAGGCCATGGAGGCGATCGGCCCGATGACGGTGTTCGACTACGCCAATGTGCGGCTGGCCCAGCTCGGGCAGCCACCGGCCTATGCCACGCGGGTGGTGGCGCTGGAGGCCGGCCCGGTGCGCTCGGACACGCTGATGACGCTGGAGGCCACGGCGCGGCTCGATCCCGTGCTGCTGCCGGATATCGCGGTGATCGTCGGCGCGCGCGACATCGAGCGGGCCATGGGAGACGCCGAGGGCATCGTGCCGTGGGCGCGCGCCGTGGCGCCACGCATCGGACGATTGATTGCGCTGTGTTCGGGCACCTTCTTCCTGGCGGCGGCGGGCGTGCTGGACGGGCGCCGCGCCACCACGCACTGGAGCGTGGCCACGCTGCTGCGCCAGCGCTTTCCGGCCGTGGAGGTGGATGCGGATGCCATCTTCATCCGCCAGGGCAACCTGTGGACGTCCGCCGGGGTGACCGCCGGCATCGACCTGGCGCTGGCCGTGGTGGAAGAGGATCTTGGCCGGGACCTGGCCCTATACCTGGCGCGCGAGCTGGTGGTCTACCTCAAGCGCCCGGGCGGGCAATCACAGTACAGCCTGCACCTGGCCAGCCAGGCGACCAGCCATGCCGGCATTCGCGGGGTGCAGGACTGGATACTGTCCGACCTGGCGCACGATTTCACGCTGGAGGAAATGGCGGGGCGGGTGGCGATGAGCGCGCGCAATTTCCGGCGCGTGTTTGCGCGGGAGGCGGGTGCCAGCCCGATGGCGTTCATCGAGTCGGCGCGCATCGAAGGGGCGCGGCGGCTGCTGGAGCAGGGCGAACTGCCGCTCAAGGCCATTGCGGCGCGCACGGGCTTTGGGTCGGATGAAGGGCTGCGGCGCGCGTTCCTGCGTCAGCTAGGTATCACGCCGCGCGAGTACCGCGAGCGGTTTGGGGCCGTGCAGCCATAGCGCGGCGCTTACGGGTTGCCTGTGGCAGGCGATGCCGCCGCGGAGGGCGCATTGGCGTGAAGGCCCGGATCCTGGCTCGCCGGTGTATCGGCGCCGGTGTCGTTCTGCGTGCTGTCTTGCGAGCGTTGGCGACCCCGGCCGCGGCCGCCGCCACGTCCGCTGGTCCCGACCGGCGTGGCGTGGTTCTGCCGCAACTCCTGGTTGATGCTGTCCACCGTGCGCGGCGAAAGTGTCATGCGCGCGAAGTTGCTCTGGATCGCGTTCATGGCTTCGTCGCCGCCGGCGGGCGAGCCTTGCGCAAAGGCGGCGCAGGAGAGCAGTAACGTAGCTGCCACGGGAATCAGGCGGAAAGTGCGGGCGCTGCGGAGCATCGTGATGTCCTTCGGGGTTGTCGCGTTCCCGGGGGATGCTAGCAGCATGGCGTGCCGGCGGGCAACGCGGCGCCCGACGGATTCCGTTTCAGCGGCCACCAGCTTGTTTCAACGTATTACCAAGCGGCGCCGCCTGCCCAAAGCGAAGCGGTTCTACTCCAGGTTCTGCCCGATACGCCACAGCACCCCGGATGGGTCCAGCAGCACGAAATCCCGCATCTTCCACGGGTGGTCCTGCGGCGGCACCAGCCTCACGCCGTAGCGCGGGGCGAGGTCCTGCGCGTTGACCTTGTCCCACCAGGCCCCGACGTCCTCCACCAGCAGGTGCATCATCAGGTTCTCGGCCAGGTCCCGCACGTAGAAATTCTGGAGCATGAAGCTGCACGATCCGTGATGCAGGTAGGCCAGGCTGTCGTCGCTCCACGGCATGACGAAACCCAGGTCCTGGTAGAACTGCTTGGAAAGCGCGAAATCGCGGGCGGGCACGAAGGCCTTGAGTTCGATGGCGGACAGGTTGCTCATGGTATGGGTGCCTCCAGGCCAGGCCAGACAAGCGGCTGCGGTTGGCTTTTGTTTTGAGCAGGAACGCAGGTTAATGCCCCAGCGCTGCTGCACACGCGTCACGATCCAGACATTGTCGTGTTGGGTCAGTACGTTGCCATCGGCGCCGCGGATCGATGTCGACATGGCTCGTGCGTGCAGGGGAGCGGCAGCTTGCCGCGCCCCCGCCGGCGGCGCACTTCAGAGCTGCGCCGCGTGGTGCCGGATATGGTTCTCCATCAAGGTGGAGATGAAGTAGTAGCCGTGGTCGTAGCCCTCGTGCCGGCGCAGCAGCAGCGGCTGCCCGATGGCGGCGCACGCGGCTTCGAAGACCTCCGGATACAACTGCTCGGCGAGGAATTTGTCGGCCAGGCCCTGGTCGACCAGGATGCCGCGGGGGAAGGGTGCCTTTGCCTGGCGCGCCATCAGCGCCGAGGCATCGTACTGTGCCCAGCTGGCGCGATCCTCGCCCAGGTAGCGGCTGAACGCTTTCTCGCCCCAGGGGCAACGCGTGGGCGCGGCGATTGGCGCGAACGCCGACACCGAGCGGAAGTGCCCGGGGTGCCGCTGCGCCAGCACCAGCGCGCCGTGCCCGCCCATCGAATGGCCGAAGATGCCAACGCGCTGCGCATCGGCGGGCAGTACCGTGGTGACCAGGTCGAACAGCTCCTGCGTCACGTAGCTTTCCATGCGCCAGTACTGGCTCCACGGCGCCTGCGTGGCGTCCAGGTAGAAGCCCGCCCCCACGCCGAAATCCCACGACTCGGCCTCGCCGGCAATACCGGTGTCGCGCGGGCTGGTATCCGGCGCCACCAGGATCAGGCCGTGCTCGGCGGCATAGCGCTGGGCCCCGGCCTTGATCATGAAGGTTTCCTCGGTACAGGTCAGGCCGGCCAGGTAGAACAGCGCGGGCAGGCGCTGTTCGGGCTGGACCAGCGCCTGCGCGGGCAGGAACACCGAAAACCGCATCGGCAGGCCAATGGCGGCCGATGCATGGCGATAGAAGCGCTGCACGCCGCCGAAGCAGCCGTGCTCGGAGAGAAGCTCGAGCATGGCCGGCCTCAGTACAGCACGACCGAGCGGATCGACTCGCCGCGCTTCATCAGGTCGAAGCCCTCGTTGATGCGCTCCAGCGGCAGGGTGTGGGTGATCAGATCGTCGATGTTGAGCTTGCCCTCCATGTACCAGTCGACGATCTTGGGCACATCGGTGCGCCCGCGCGCGCCGCCGAAGGCCGATCCCTTCCATTCGCGCCCGGTCACCAGCTGGAACGGACGGGTGGAGATTTCCGCGCCGGCCTCGGCCACGCCGATGATGATGGACTTGCCCCAGCCCTTGTGACAGCACTCCAGCGCCTGGCGCATGACCTTGGTGTTGCCGATGCACTCGAAGGAGTAGTCGGCGCCGCCATCGGTCAGTTGCACGATATGGTCCACCACGTTCTCGACTTCGTTCGGGTTGATGAAATGCGTCATGCCGAACTTGCGCGCCATGGCTTCGCGGCCCGGGTTCAGGTCCACGCCGATGATCTTGTCCGCGCCCACCATCTTGGCCGCCTGGATCACGTTCAGGCCGATGCCGCCGAGGCCGAATACCACCACGTTGGCACCGGCTTCCACCTTGGCGGTAAACAGCACCGCGCCCACGCCGGTGGTCACGCCGCAGCCGATGTAGCAAACCTTGTCGAATGGCGCGTCCGGGCGGATCTTGGCCAGCGCGATCTCTGGCACCACGATGTGGTTGGCAAAGGTGGAGGTGCCCATGTAATGGAAGATCGGCTTGCCGTCGATGGAAAAGCGCGAGGTGCCGTCGGGCATCAGGCCCTTGCCCTGGGTCGAGCGAATGGCCTGGCAAAGGTTGGTCTTGCGCGACAGGCAGAACTTGCACTGGCGGCATTCCGGCGTGTAGAGGGGGATCACGTGGTCGCCCGGCTTGAGCGAGGTCACGCCCGGGCCCACGTCGGTGACGATGCCGGCGCCTTCGTGGCCCAGGATGGCCGGGAAGATGCCCTCCGGGTCGGCGCCGGACAGGGTGTAGTAGTCGGTATGGCAAATACCCGTGGCCTTGATCTCCACCAGCACTTCGCCAGCGCGCGGGCCGTCCAGGTCCACTTCTTCCACGGTCAGCGGGGCGCCGGCTTTCCAGGCGATGGCGGCTTTGGTCTTCATGATGGTTTTCCTTGGTAGTGGCTGGCAGCCAGGGCGCCGGCCCGATGTCTGGGGACGAAAGTCGGCGCCGCGCGGTACAAGCCCGGGCGCGGCGTCTTTCGTCAGCAGAGACTATACGTCGATCCGGCTGGCCATGGACGCCCGAAGCGGCGGATTTGGCCCTGGGCGCCCGCTGTTTGGCCAAAAACGTGGGTTGGCTGGCCGGGTTGGTTGACCGGGCCGGCGGCTACGGCTTAAATGCCCGTTCCACCCACGCGCCGCCGCCCGAGCTCAATGTCCTTGCCATATTGCCTGTCCGCCTCGCCCACCACCAGCAAGGACCGGACATGAGTCACGAAGCCGAGCGCACCTCCCGCGCCTCGCCAGTGCAACGCGCCCTCTGGATCCTGCGTGCCCTGTCCGACCCGCAAGTGCGCCGCCTGTCCGACGTGGCGCGCGCCACCGGGCTGGACCCGGCCACCGCGTCGCGCCTGCTGGAGTTGCTGGTGGCGGAAGGCTTTGTCACTCGCGATGCCAGCCGGCGCTTTGGCATCGGCCCGGAGATATTCCAGCTGGCCGACGTGGCCCAGCGCCGGGTCGACCTGCGCGCGCTGGCGCGGCCGAGCCTGGAGTGGCTGGTGGAGGAGTTCGAGGATACCGCCGTGCTGACGCTGGCCAGCCGGGGCGAATCGGTGGTGGCGGATATCGAGCTGGGCACGTTCCCGATCCGCGCCAACTATGTCGAGATCGGCACACGCCGCCCGCTCGGGGTGGGCGCAGGCAGCTTGGCGGTGCTGGCCTGGATGCCGGAAGCCGAGCGCACCGCGCGGACCCGGCTTGGCAAGGCGCAGCGCGCGCGTTACCCGCGCCTCACTGCCGAGGTGATCGGCGAGCAGATCGAGGCCGCCCGTGCGCGCGGCTATGCCTTGTTCCTGGATTGGGTGGTCGACAAGATGGGCGGTATCGCCGTGCCGCTGCTTGACTACGAGGGCCGCCCGCTGGGCGCGTTGAGCGTGGCGGCACTGAGCGAGCGGATCTTGTCTCGCGAGGCGAAGATGGCGCGCCGGCTAAAGGAGGAGGCGCGGCGCATCACGGGCGCATGGGCGCGCCGGGCGCTGGGAGACTAGTGCAATAGTGCAATAGTGCAATAGTGCAATAGTGCGTCTGCGCGGCGCGTCTCTGAGCCGGCGTGCCTCAATGAGCCGGCGTGCCTCAAGGCATGTCGAACTGTTCCGCCGGCTTGCCCTGGTCCAGTTCCGGCAAGCCTGCGGAATACATCACCGCCCAGTTATCGGGACCCAGTCCGCTATCGCGACAAGGCAGGCTGGCGATGCGCTTCTGGTCTTTCTCCACGACCAGCCCCTCCTTCTCCCAGCCCTTGCCGCTGCCGGCATAGACCACATAGTCGTAGCCGCCGTTGGAGAACCTGAAGTACTCGGTGCCGCCGCCGGAGTAGGCCGTGACACCCCAGCGGAAGTGCTTGCGCGGATCATCGGTGAGTTTCGGGTACGCCAGTTCGACGGCACCCTTCTTGCCAAAGCGGTACTGCACATACCCCTTGGTTTTGGACAGGTCCGGCGAGGCGCACAGCGACACAAGCTTGTTGCCCTTGACGGTGCAGGAGAACGCAACTTGTTCGTCCTTCGTGCACAGGGAGTCGCGCGCCGTTGCCGTCAGCGAGAACATCGAAAGCAGCAGGGCGCCGAAGACGCGATGCGAGTGGTACATGGGTGGCTCCGAGAGGGGGGCTCAGGCGAGCAAGGCAGCCTGATCGAACGCGACGAATTCGCAGCCGTAGTGGTGTACCACATCATCGGCTGTATTCACCAGTTGGTAACGCACTACGCGCACGCTGACTTCGAGCCTGGCCAGCGAGCCAAAGCTGAGGATGCCTCTGGGGAGCACCGCCCCGACGGCCAGTGCAGTTGTCCCTGGCGTGCGCGAGCGCAGTCCCACGCCGGAAGCCGATAAGTCGGCAATGTCCAGGACGAGTGCGGCGCCGTCAGGCAACGGGGCCTCGAACGTGTAGTTGTAGTCCAGCGTCTCTGCCCGGTAGTCGCGCCGCCGCTGCACCTGGGACAGCATCTTCGGGAGCGGCACGGCGAATGCGGTAGCACCGGCGAACACGCAGCGCTTCGCGGCGCCCAGGGCAAGCGTGACCGATACATCGTCGAGCACGGTCGAAAGCTCGCTCTGTGCGCTGGCCAGTACCGCCTGGTTGTCAGATTCGCTCTCGCATCCCTCAAGCGTAAACTGGCGCGCTGCGACATCCACGAACAATACCCGCGAGCGCAGGGTGCGCCCATCCGGCAAGCGCAAGTCGAGGTAGCGCTCCTGCGTAGCCAGGACATCCAGCATGTCGTGGATCTCATCCGCAAGCGCGTGCTGGTATCCATCCGGTGACGGCGGGTCTATCGAAGCGGGATCAAGTCTATTCATGGGCTGGTGTGGCTGACAGGCAAAGGCGGCCGCAAGCATGGCCGCTAAACGTTGCCTAACGGCAGGAATCTGCCAATCTTTAGTCTGGGCGAGAGCACGACAGATGCCTAAAGAACGTGCTCGCAATGCCGTTAGAGCCGTCGGCATGCAAACGGGTAAACGAATAAAAGAATGATACAAAGCAGGGAAATGCAGCCTCGAAGCTGGATGCGCGCAGCGTTGTCCGATCCAATATCCAATGTCTTGAATGAGTTAGTTGCGATGAATCGTAGCGCGCGCGCGGCAATGCTCCTGGGCCACCCGGCACCACCGCCATGGCCTCGGCTGCCATAGGCACGTCCTTGCCGTTTTCATTAGCGGCAAACGGCGATGTCGAGCGGATCAGCGATCCGGACCAGGTACTTGAGATCCTGCAGGATCTGGTTCGCAAGCGCATCCGGCTCCATCTCCATCCTGCGCAGCAGTGCCGGGTGGCTTCGAGCTTTCTGTTTATCGATCCATCCAAAGGCACCTGTGTGCTCGCGTGGTGCCGCAATGGCGTGGAACTGGAGGCAATCCTGAACGCCAGCGACATGGCGGCTTCGGCGTCGATGGGCGACATCACGTTCCAGTTTCGCATCGCTTCTGCCGCCGTCACCCGTTTCGATGGCGGACCGGCGTTTCTCGCTCCTTACCCGACCGGGATCTATCAAGTCCCGCGCCGCAGGCATTTCCGCGTCCGCCCGCAGGAGGAAAAGCAGTGCCGCTGCCAGATCCTGCTAAGCGACGGCCAGCTCGTGGAGATGGAAGTCGCTGACGTGTCGGTGTCCGGCGTGGGCTTGCGCTCCCGCAGTGTCGGCCCGCAGCGGTTGCCGGTCGGAACCTGGATCGCTGAATGCCATCTGGACCTTGGCGAGCTGGGCGGGTTGAACCTGGCGTTGCAGGTGGTGCGCCATCGAAAGGCCTGGCGCGGCGACGAGGCGCACCATCATTTTGGCTGCCACTTTGGCCAGATGGATGTTCAGGCCGCGAAGTGGCTGCAGCGCGTTGTGTTTGCGCTGGAGCTGGCCGGGCGCGAGTAAGCAGGTAAGCAGGTAAGCCGGCACGCGGGCCGCGCAGCATCGCTGCGGCCATCGTTGAACATCAAGCTCATCCCTTGGCGGCATTGCGCACAAAGCGTTGCTCCGTCACGGCAGCCCCCCATTGCTCGCCCGGCGCCTCCTGCACAAGTTGAAACCCGTGGGACTCATAGAGATGGCGCGCCGCGTCGAGTCCCTTGAACGTCCACAGGTAGGTTTGCCTGTAGCGCGCATCCGCGAAATCCAGCGCGCGTTCCAGCAACTGGCGTCCGACGCCGGTGCCGCGCAAGGCGCGGTCGACGATAAACCAGCGCAGGTGGGCGAGCCCGCCCGGTTCGCCATCGATAGCGACGCTGGCCAGCGACCGGCCGCCTTCCAGGCACAGCCACAGTTGCCTGTCCGGCGATGGCAGGCTGGCCGCGAAACCAGCCAGCTCGGTGGCCACCTTGTTTTCAAAGAAGCTGCCGAAGCCCACCAGTTGCGAATAGAAGCGGGCATGCAGGCTGGCGATGTCGCCGATGCAGCCCGGGCGGTAGCCTTCCTGGATCCCGCTGCCCACGCCGGCATCGTCCCCGGTGGTCTTGTGCGCATTGTCCGCAGCAAGCGCATCCGCATAGATCGACAGGGACCGGACCAGCGCTTGCTGGTCGGCCGGGGTCAGCCGCCGCAATGCGCTGGAGACCTGTTCCGTGGCAAAGCCGTCGATCTGGTGGTGCAAGTGCCTGCCGGCGTCGGTCAGGGTCAGGTGGGATGCGCGCGCATCATCGGTCGCGGCCGTGCGTACGACCAGACCCAACGATTCGAGCTTGGCGAGTTGCCGGCTTGTATTGGACTTGTCAAGGCGCAGGATACTGGCCAGATCGCGCGCCTGCAGCCCCGGCGCCAGTCCGATCTCGATGATGGCGTGCACCGCCGAGGGCGCAAGCTGGCTATCGGCCAGCGTGGTCCGCATGAAGCCGAGCTCGCGGACCAGCTTTCTGGAGAACACCCTGAGCGCGGCGATCGTGGCATCACGCGGCTCGGGCAGGGGCTCGACGATATCCATGGCGGCTCCATTGGTTGCGTATCGCAACCATAATAGTTGCGGATCGCAAGCTTTTCAAGGAACCCAGCCGGAGAGGCCTGCCTACGCCGGCCCGCGCAACAACGGGGCCAAGGCCTGCGGCACCTCCACCTCGAAGCGCAGCACCGCGCTGGCCAGCGCCTTGCCGTAGTTGTCCAGCGCCAGGCTGCGCGACACGCCGCCCCCTAGTGCGCCATGCGCGACGAAGTTGAGCACCTGCAAGCCGTCGGCTTCGAAGCGCTCGACCTCGCCGGTGACCACGCCGCCATACAGGCTCTTGAAGGCTTGGGCGGTGAGCTGCGCCTTGAGATACGGGTAGAACGCGGCGTCGTAGGCGATCACCGAGGTGTTCGAAATATCGCCCTTGTCGCCGGACCGGGTATGCGCCACGCGCCTTAGCAGAACTTTCATGGGATGTGCCTCGCAGCGGATCAAAGGAAACGGATCAAAGGAAATGGATCTCGGAACTGACCTGCGCGCGCGGCACCAGGGCCGACCACACGCCGATGATCTCGCGCGTGCGCTCCTGGTGCGGCACGCGCTTGCCGGTGGAGGCCAGGCCGCACACGGCCATGCTGTCGATCTCGCGGCCGACCTTGGCGGCTTGCTCGCGGGTGAGGGTGCGCGCGGCCACGCGCACGGCAATCTCGTTGGGCTCGCAGGCCGGCGCCGGGGAGGCCTCGCCGTGGATAGCGTTGACGCCTAGGAAGTCGATGCGCAGCGCTTGCGCGTCCAGCCCGGCCAGCTGGAACCGGTGCGTCAGGATGGTCTTGGCCAGCCGCGCCTTTTCCAGGCATCCGGGGCCGGCGTAGAAGAACATGTCCTCGCCGATAAAACCCTCCGTGCAGCCAAGCGAGACCTTGAGCGTGGGCGTGCGCGGCGATCCGCTGATGCCGCTCATGCGCACCTGGTCGGGCGCAACCTGCTCCAGTTGCGCCGTGGTGAAATCCACCACCACGTCCGGCGTGATGTAGCGGCGCGGGTCGTGCACCTCGTAGAACATCTGCTCCTTGACGGTCTGCAGGTCGATGCGGCCGCCGGTGCCTGCCACCTTGGAAATCACGGCCGTGCCGCTCGCGTCCACCTCGGCAATCGGGAAGGCCAGGTTCCACGGCTCGGGCACGTCCTTGTAGCCCGGGTCGCCAAAATAGCCGCCCGTCACCTGCGCGCCGCATTCCAGCAAATGGCCGATGGCGCTGCCGCGCGCGAGCAACTCGGTATCTTCAGGCTGCCATCCGAACGCATGCATCATCGGCGCGAGAAACAGCGAGGGATCGGCCACGCGGCCCGTCACCACGATCTGCGCACCGGCTTGCA
The DNA here is from genome assembly GCF_056398045.1 of Cupriavidus sp. 05L411. Classification (NCBI taxonomy): domain Bacteria; kingdom Pseudomonadati; phylum Pseudomonadota; class Betaproteobacteria; order Burkholderiales; family Burkholderiaceae; genus Cupriavidus; species Cupriavidus sp. 05L411. The sequence continues at coordinate 313,363 of NZ_JBFTOQ010000001.1, forward strand.
GCGCGCGCACGATCGGCTCCGCGCCCTCATACGGCTCGGCCGAGATCAGCGAGCCGTGCAGGGTGGCGATGGGCGCGCCGGTCTCCAGGATCTCCAGCGGCTGGTCGCAGATGGTGCCGGTCAGGTCGGTGGTGGTGATCGCCGCGATCTTCACGCCGGGCAGGCCGAGCTCTGCGCACAGCTGCGCGATGCGCCGCGCCGCGCCCAGCGGATTGATCCAGCCCTGGTTGCTGACGATGCGCGTGCCGTTGGCGATGCAGTGCGGCAGCACGGCGCGCATGCGCTCGTCGAGATAGGTGTCGTAGCCTTCGAAGGCGGGGTCGCGGCGTTTTCGCACCTGCGCGGCGCAGATGGTGGCCTCGGCCATGGTTTCGAAGCAGAGGAAATCGAGCTTGCCGTGCTGCGCGCTCAGGGCCGCGGGTTCGACGCGGTCGCCCCACCAGCCGGAGCCTGAGCCAATGCGCAGGGTCTTGGTTGCCATGACGGGATCCTTGGTTTGTTGTTTTACGTGGAATCCTGGGCCTACTGGGCCTGGATGCCTGCGCTCTTGATCACGCGCGCCCATTTCTCGGTATCGGCGCGGATCACCGCGGCGAAGGCGGCGGGTGAGTCGCCGCCGGGCACCGCGCCAAGCTGCTCGATGCGCTGCTTGACCTCGGGCGTGGCCAGCACCTTGGCCACCGTTTGCTGCAGGCGCGCCACCAGCGCGGGTGGCGTGCCGGCCGGGGCCAGCAGGCCGAACCACGAGTTCACCACGTAGCCGGGCAGGCCGGATTCCGCCACGGTGGGCGCATCCGGCAGGATGGGCGAGCGCTGCGGGCTGGTTACCGCCAGCGCGCGCACCTTGCCGGCCTGGATTTGCGCCAGCGCCGAGGGCAGGTTGTCGAACATAAGGTTCACCTGTCCGGCCAACAGGTCGGTCATGGCGGGCGCCGCGCCCTTGTATGGCACGTGCTGCATCTTCACGCCGGCCATGCTGTCGAGCAATTCGCCAGACAGGTGCGGCGAGCCGCCGGTACTGGTGGAGGCGTAGTTGAGGCTGCCCGGCCGCTGCCTGGCCAGCGCGATCAGTTCGGCCACGGATTTGACCGGCAGCGTGGCATTGGTCAGCAGCACGTTGGGCGAGTTGGCGACCAGCGTCACCGGCGCGAAGTCCTTGGCCGAGTCATACGGCATGCGCGCGTAGAGAAACTGGTTGGTGACCTGGGTGCCTAGCGTGCCCATCAGCAGCGTGTAGCCGTCCGGGGCGGCCTTGGCCACGGCTTCGGCGCCGATGTTGCCGCCGGCGCCGGGCCGGTTGTCCACAACCACGGTTTGTCCCAGCGCCTCGCCCAGTTTCTGCGCCATCAGGCGCGCGAGGATGTCGGTGGTGCCGCCGGGGGTGAAAGGCACCACCAGCCGCAGCGGCTTGGTGGGGTAGTTGTCCGCTGCCCGCACCGGCAGCGCGAGCTGGGCGCACAGGGCGGCGCAGGCCATGACCGCCAGGCGGAGGGTGGCACGTCGGTGCATCGTTGTCTCCTCGCAGGCGCCGCCGTGACGGCAGTGCCCGGTGGTTTTGCCGTGTGCGCGGGTGCGCCACAGCATTTCGTTTAATGAAATATTTTTTGGGTGATCTTATGCATGAGCTAGTTTGAAGGTCAAACAAAGGCTATGAATTTTCATTCAATGAAAATTCGATGCATCGCGAAGGGGCTCTGCGGCCCGGGTCCCGGTGGTGCCGCGCGAGCTGCCGATGAGGCGGGCCGCGCTGGGGCGCTGGCGGCGGGCGCCTCGCGCGTAGATCGCGCCATACCGCCAGGGCAAGCTGCCGGTGGACCGTATGCTGACCGGCACGCTCGGGCTCGAAGGCATCAATGATGGCTTCGGCCGGCTACGCACCGGGCAGGCGATCCGGCAGATGGTGACGATGGGGGATTGCGGCGGTGCTTGGCGGTAACCGCGCTCAGTACCCTTGATACCCCTGGTACCCCTGGTATTGCGGCTGCGGCGCCTGCTGGTAGTAATAGGGCGCCGGCTGCGGCGCGCATGGCACGTACGCGCGATCGTAATCCCGATAGCAGTATCCCGGCGGGGGGCCATATGCCGGCTGGGGCGGCGCGGCTACGACGACCGGCTGGCTGGCCACGGCGGTACCGACGACTGCCAGCCCGACCAAAGCGCCGATGGCCAGCGCTACCGCGCCGGCGGAACCGCCACCGCCATGGTAGCCACCATCGTGGTAGCGGTCGCGTGCCGAAGCAGGTCCTGCGGCCAGCAGCGCGGCGGCGATGAGGCCCGCGCCAATGACGCGGGTGGCACGATGGGTGTTGCGCATGACTGACTCCTTGAGACGGCCAGCGAGGGCGGCTGACCATGACGTCATCTTAGGGGTCAGGTGTCTGCGGAATATATTGGCGCGGTTAGCAGATGTAACGCCAATACCACCGTGATCACGCCGATCAGGGGGCGGGGCGCGGCGGCGGCGGGGGCGATTGCGGGGCCGGAGGCGGCGGCGCAGCGTCGGCGCCCGGGGTGGCCTGCGGCGGCGCCTTCTTGTGATGGTGCTTGTGCTTATGCTTCTTGTGGCGCGCAGGCTGGGCCGGCATGGGCGTTGCCGTGGCCCGTTCGCCCTGTGGCTGCTGCGGCTGGGGCGGCGCAAGCTGGGCGTGGGCAATGCCGCCCAGGGCAAGGGCGGCTGCCAGCGCGGCTGCCTTGAGGCTTGGAATTCCGGGTTTCATCAGTGCTCCTCAAAAAATAATCCGTCACAACAGTCACAATTATCCGCACTGTGACGGTGGATGCGGTGTAGGACAAAGCCTGATTCGCGTATCGTGTTTGTAGCTCCCCGCATCAGCTAGCCCACCTAAGCGCCGCTGCCATCACGCGGCACCGGCGTCATGCCGGCGCGGGCCACCGCCGGCGCGTTCCTGGCCTGGCCCTCATGCCGCCGGCCAAGCCACCATCCCAGCCACGCCCATCCCAGCGCCAGCGCGGCGCCGGTGAACGCCACCACGGCCGGGTGGCCGGAAAGCCCGTCGATGGCGGTCTTGAACCAGGCACTGACGGCATCGCCGGCGCGATAGACGGCGGTGTCGATCACGTTCTTCGCCTTGTACTTGGTCTCGGCATCCACCACGGTAAACAGCATCTCCCGCCCCGGGCGCAGCAAGGCGTATTCCCCCACGCGGCGCAGGATCATCACGGCGGCCAGCACGCCGAAGGTAGGCCACAGCGCCAGCACCAGGAAGCCAGCCGCCACCGCCAGTGGCACCGCCGTGAGCAGGGAAGTCACGCCATAGCGCCTGGCGATGCGCCCCGACAGGAACACCTGCACCAGGATGGTCAGCGCCTGCACGATGGCATCGATGGCGCTGAACACCTGGGTCTGCTGCGTGCGGCTGGGAAAGGTCTGCGCCATCAGCCTGGCCTGCTCGAAGTAGAGGAAAGTGCTGGCCGTGGCCAGCAGGATCACGAACAGACTGATGCCAAGCAGGTAACGGGACCGCGCCACCAGCGTCAGCCCTGCCCAGAGCCCGCCTCCGATGGGCCGGGCCGGGTCTTGCGCCGGCACCGGATCGTCCGTCACCGGCACGCCTGCGCCGGCGCGCTTGCGCCATCCGAACAGGTAGCCCACGCCGGGCAGCGTGGCCGCGAGCAGCGCGGCCGACAGCACCATCAGCCCGGTCAGGCCGATGCGCGTCGCCAGCCAGCCGCCCAGCAGCGGGCCGGCCAGGCCGCCCGCGCTGGCGCCAGCGGCCAGCAGGCCGAACAGCCGGCGCGCCTGGCCGGGGCGGAACACGTCCGCCATCAGGCTCCACGCCACCGACACCACGAACAGGTTGAACACCGACAGCCAGACGTAGAACACGCGCGCCAGCCAGATGCTGTCCGGCGCGCCACGCGTGGCCACGGCAAAACCCAGCAGGTTGGCAATAAAGAACGCATAGACCCAGGGCACGAAACGCCGGCGGGGCAGCCGCGCGCTGCACAAGCCATAGAGCGGGATGGCCACCAGCATGACGACGAAGGTGGCGGTGAACAGCCATTGCAGGTTTTGCACGCCGCCAGCGATGCCCATGGTCTCGCGCACCGGGCGCAGCATGAAGTAGCTGGCGAACAGGCAGAAGAAGAACAGGAAGCCAGCCGCGACGGCACTGCCTTCACCGGGCTGGATACCAAGCCCGTGCCGGGTGGCCTGCTTGGGCGCAGCGGAGTTTGTCGGGTTTGCCATGATGGGCTCAGGCGGCCAGCAGCGCGGCAATGCGCTCGCGCTGGCGGGCATCGGGCATACGCCCAAGGCCCGCGCCAAGGTTGTCCTGCATGTTGCGGGGCTTGGAGGTGGCGGGGATCGCCGCCGTCACCGCGGGGTGGCTGACAATGAATTTCAGGAAGATCTGGCCCCAGGACGCGCAGTCGATCTCGCCGGCCCAGGGTGGCAGCGGCCGGTCCTTCACGGCGCGGAACAGGCGCCCGTCCTGGAACGGGCGATTGATGAGCACGGCCACGCCGCGCTCCTGGCACAGCGGCAGCAGCGCGCGCTCGGCATTGCGCTCGGCCAGGGAATAGTTCAGTTGCACAAAATCCGGGCGTTCGCTACGCACGATCTGCGCCAGCGCCTCATGCGCGTCCTCGCGGTAGTGGGTGATGCCGACATAGCGCGTTTTGCCCTGGTCCTTCAATTGGCGTGCAAAGCGCAGGTTGTCGCGCCAGTCGATCAGGTTGTGGACCTGTAGCAGATCCACGGTATCGCTATGCAGGTCGCGCAGCGACTGTGTCCATTGTGCCTGCGCCGCGCCGCCGGCCGGGCTGGATATCTTGGTGGCCAGGAAGACCTTGCCGCGGGCATTGGCGTCCCGCAGCAGGTCGCCGGTGACGCCTTGCGCGCTGCCATAGCTGGGCGCGGTGTCGATCACCGGGCCGGGTGTTTGCAGCAGCAAGGCCAGGACCTCGGCCAGCGGGGCGCGTTCGGCGCGTTCGGTTCCCACGTTGAAGGTATCGGCCGTGCCCATGCCGATCACCGGCAGGGTTTCGTGGCCGCCGGGCAGTGCCCTGCGCAATGGCCCGGCAGCGGGCGGCGCCGCGAGCGTGTTGGCGGGCCAGGTGCCACAGGGCAGGCTAAGTGCGGCGGCGAGGCGCGCGCCGTGGCCAAGAAAACGGCGTCTATCGGATGACATGACGATCTCCTTGCTGCTGGGCCTGGAACCTGGCGGCCGGGGCTGCGGCATTTAGTCACTGCGCACCGCGCAGCGGCCCGGCTGGCTTAAGCTGTTGCCCCGATCCGTATCATATTCTCACAGATAGGAAACCTGCCGCCATGGTCGCTCTGCTGGTCGCCTGCACCTACCTCTTGCTTGCCGGCGTGCATGTTTACTGGGCGCTGGGCGGGCGCCTGGCAAAGGATGCCGCCGTTCCCCGTGTGCCCCGCAAGGTAGCCGCCGGCGACATTACGCCACCGGCAACGGCGAGCGCGATGGTGCCCGCCTTTACGCCCTCGCGCACGGGCACGCTGCTGGTGGGCATTGGTCTGGCGGCGGTGGCCTTGATGGTGGCGGCGCGTGCCGGGCTGGCCACGGCGCCTTGCACCGGGCCAGTCCTGCAATGGGCCATCGGCCTGGTCGCGCTGGCCATGCTGGCCAGGGCGGTGGGTGATTTCCGGCTGGTTGGCTTCTTCAAGCGCATCAGCGACTCTTCGTTCGCCTGGCTGGATACGCGGGTCTATTCCCCGCTGTGCCTGGCGCTGTCCGCTGGCCTGGCGTATGTAGCAATCCTCCCGCCCTGAGCGGGGCCGCATTCCTGGCAGCCGCATGCGCCGTATCGCAAGAACCCCCGATTGCAAAATGAAGTGGCCCGTCTGACAATGCCCTGCACCAGAGGCCGGGCGCTGGCGCCACGGCCCATCCGGCGGGCCAGGCCGGCAACGAAAAACGGGAGGCGGGAGACCACGATGCGCACCCAGGTCGCGATCATCGGCGCCGGGCCGGCAGGCCTGCTGCTGGGCCATCTGCTGCGCCGTGCCGGCGTCGATGCCGTGGTCATCGAGGACCGCAGCCGCCCGCACGTGGAAGGACGCATCCGGGCGGGCGTGCTGGAGCAGGGGACCGTCGACCTGCTGGTGGCATCCGGCGTGGGCGAGCGCCTGCAGCGCCAGGGCCTGCGCCACCATGGCATCGACCTGTTGTTCGACGGGGTCCGGCATCACATCGACCTGTCCGGGCCAACCGGCGGCCGCGCCATTACCGTGTATGGCCAGCACGAAGTGGTCAAGGACCTGATCGCCGCGCGCCTGGCAGATGGCGCGCCCATCTTGTTCGAGGCCAGCGGCGTGGCCCTGCATGGCGTTGACAGCAGCAAGCCCAGCGTCACGTTCACCCACGGCGGCAAGCGCCACACGCTGCATTGCGATTTCATCGCCGGCTGCGATGGCTTTCATGGGGTCTCGCGCGAGGCAATTCCGCCGGCTGCGCTGCAGGTGTTCGAGCGGCGCTATCCGTTTGCGTGGCTGGGCATCCTGGCCGAGGCCGCGCCCGCCGCGCAGGAACTGATCTACGCCAGCCATGCGCGCGGCTTCGCGCTGTTTTCGATGCGCTCGCCGCAGATCACGCGGCTCTACCTGCAATGCCGCCCCGACGAGGATCTCGCCCAGTGGCCCGACGCACGGATCTGGCAGGAACTGCACGCCCGCCTGGAGACCGGCGACGGCTGGCGGCTCAACGAGGGCCCCGTGCTGCAGAAGGGCGTAACGCCCATGCGCAGCCACGTGGTGGAGCCCATGCAATACGGCCGGCTGTTCCTGGCCGGCGATGCCGCTCATATCGTGCCACCCACCGGCGCCAAGGGCATGAACCTGGCCGTGGCCGACGTGCGCACGCTGGCGCGCGCGTTGGCTGCGCACTATGGCGAGCGCCGCGACGACCTGCTGGCGGCATACTCCGCCACGTGCCTGCGGCGGGTCTGGCGCGCCGAGCATTTTTCCTGGTGGATGACCGCGTTGCTGCATCGCTTTCCCGACCAGGCGCCGTTCATGGCGCGGCTGCAGCAAGCCGAGCTGGAATACGTTGCCGCTTCGCCCGCCGCCGCCGCGGTTCTCGCGGAAAACTATGTCGGGCTGCCATTCACCACCTTCGAGGGCCATTGAGTGCCCGTCCCGATTGCCATACAGGAGATGTCATGACAAAGCTTGGTTGCCCGCCACCGTGGCCGGGGGAGGGCCGGCGATGATCGCCAGTTTCCTCGGCGTGCTGTTCGACGGGCTGGCCTATGGCTGCCTGCTGTTCCTGATCAGCGTAGGGCTGTCGGTGACCATGGGCCTGATGAATTTTGTCAACCTGGCCCACGGCGCGTTCGCCATGCTAGGCGGCTACGTGGCGGTGGTGCTGATGACCCGGGCCGGCGTGCCCTTCCTGGCGACGCTGCCGCTAGCCTTCGCGGGGGCCGCGGCGGTGGGCTGGGTGCTGGAGCGCACCCTGTACCGGCGCCTGTACCGCGCCAGCCATCTCGACCAGGTGCTGTTCTCGATCGGGCTGACCTTCATGGCGATCGCGGGGGCCACCTACGTGTTCGGGCCGGGCCAGCAGCCGGTGGCGCTGCCCGACTTCCTGCTCGGCCAGGTGCGTCTGGCGGGCCTGGACCTTGGGGCCTATCGCCTGTTCCTGATCGGCGTGGTGGTGGTCATCACCGTGGCGCTGGGCTGGCTGGTGGCGCGCACGCGCTTTGGCGCGCAGGTGCGCGCGGCGGTGGACAACCAGCAAGCGGCGCGCGGCCTGGGCATCAATGTGGAGCGGGTGTTCAGCCTGACCTTCGCGCTTGGGTCCGGGCTGGCCGGGCTGGGCGGCGGGCTGGGCATCGACGTGCTGGGGCTCGATCCGTCGTTCCCGCTCAAGTACATGGTGTATTTCCTGCTGGTGGTGGCGGTGGGCGGCGCGGGCACCATCCGCGGCCCGCTGGTGGCGGCGCTGCTGCTGGGCGTGGCCGATGTGGCCGGCAAGTATTACGTGCCGGCGGTAGGCGCCTTTGTCATCTATGCGCTGATGGTGCTGCTGCTGGTGCTGTTCCCGGCCGGTCTCTATGGGAGGCGGGCATGAGCGCCGTTGACGAGGTACCGAATCGTGCGATCGAGCGGTGCACCCATCTGCCCGACGGGCGCTGGCGCGTTGGCGAGATCGTGTTCTGGCTGGTGCCGGTAGCGGTGTTCTTCCTGCTGCCCGGCTACCTGATCCTTGGCAGCCAGGTGCTGATCACCGGGCTCTTCGCGCTGTCGTTGGACTTGCTGCTGGGCTACGCCGGGATTGTCTCGCTAGGGCATGCGGCCTTCTTCGGCCTGGGCGCCTACACCGCCGGGCTGCTGGCCGCGCATGGCTGGGGCGAGCCGGTTTCGGGCCTGCTTGCGGCCGGCGCGGTGGCTGGCCTGGTGGGTTGGCTGGCGAGTTTCCTGGTGGTGCGCGGCGGCGACCTGACCCGGCTCATGGTCACGCTGGGCATCGGGTTGATGCTGTTTGAGGCGGCCAACAAGGCGGCCTTCCTGACCGGCGGCGTGGATGGCTTGTCGGGCGTCACCATGACGCCGTTGCTCGGGTTGTTCGAGTTCGACCTGTTTGGCAAGACCGCCTACCTTTACAGCCTGGTGGTGACGTTCCTGTTGTTCGTGCTGGTGCGCAGGCTGGTGGCTTCCCCCTTCGGGCTGTCGCTGCGCGGCATGCGCGAGGGCGTGCGCCGCATGCCGGCGCTGGGTGTCGACGTGCCGCGCCGCCTGGGCGCGGTGTTCGCCGTGGCGGCGGCGCTGGCCGGCGTGGCCGGTGGGCTGCTGGCGCAGACGACGCAGTTCGTCGGCATGGACGTGCTTGGCTTCCCGCGCTCGGCGGAACTGCTGGTGATGCTGGTGCTGGGTGGCGCGGGCCGCTTGTACGGCGCACTGCTCGGGGCGGCCGTCTTCATGGTCGCGCAGGATGTGCTGGCGGGCATCAACCCGGTGTACTGGCAGTTCTGGATTGGCCTGCTGCTGGTGGTGATCGTGCTGTTTGCGCGTGGCGGGCTGATGGGCGCGCTGGATGCCTTGCGCCGTGCCATGCGCCGCAAGCCGGGAGGAGGGCGGCCATGACCAGGTTGCTGCGTACCGAGGGATTGTCCAGGTCCTGGGGCGGGTTTGCCGCCAACAGCGATATCTCCCTGCAGTTTCCGCCGGGCGCCCGCCATGCGCTGATCGGGCCTAACGGCGCTGGCAAGACTACCTTCATCAACCTGCTCACCGGCGCCTTGCCGGCCAGCAGCGGGAGAATCTGGCTGGGCGACGAAGATATCACGCAATTGCCCCAGCACGCACGGGTGCGGCGCGGCATGACCCGGACCTTCCAGATCAACACCTTGTTCCCCGGCCTGACGGTGCTCGAATCCGTGGTGCTGGCGGTGGCCGAGCGCAGCGGTGCCACCCGGATCTGGCATCGCACCGTGGCTTCGCAGCGGGCACTGGCCGACGAGGCCATGGCGGTGCTGGCCGGCCTGCGCCTGCACGCCGAGGCCGATACCGAGACGCGCAGCCTGCCATACGGCAAGCAGCGTCTGGTGGAAATCGCGCTGGCGCTGGCCACCCGGCCCTCCATCCTGCTGCTGGACGAACCCGCGGCGGGCATCCCGGCCGGGGAGAGCGCAGAGCTGTTCGGCGTGATCGCCAGCTTGCCGCGCGACATCACCATCCTGTTTATCGAGCACGACATGGACCTGGTATTTCGCTTTGCCGAGCGCATTACGGTGCTGGTGGGTGGCCGCGTGCTGACCGAGGGCACGCCGGCCGAGATCGGCGCCGATCCCCGCGTCAGGGAGGTATACCTCGGGGAGGCCGCCCATGACTGAACTGCTGCGGGTGCAGGGGCTGAGTGCGGGCTATGGCGACGCCGTCGTGCTCGACGGCATCGACCTGGCGCTGGATGCCGGCGAGAGCCTGGCCTTGCTGGGCCGCAACGGGGTGGGCAAGAGCACGCTGCTGATGACGTTGATGGGCCTGACCCGGCAGCGGCGCGGCAGCCTGTCCTGGCGCGGGCGCGACCTGGCGCGGCTGGTGGCGCATCAGCGCGCCGCCGCCGGCCTGGGATGGGTGCCGCAGGAGCGCTGCATGTTCCCGTCCCTGACCGTGGAGGAACACCTGACGGCGGTGGCACGTCCGGGCCACTGGAATGTCGCTCGGGTCTACGAAGTCTTTCCCCGGCTGCAGGAACGGCGCGCAAACCTGGGCAACCAGTTGTCGGGGGGAGAGCAGCAGATGCTGGCAATTGGCCGGGCGCTCATGGTAAACCCGGCCCTGCTATTACTCGACGAGCCGATGGAGGGATTGGCGCCTATCATTGTTCAGGAATTGCAGCATGTGATCCGCCGCTTGATCGAGGAAGGCGGCATGGCTGTGATCGTGGTGGAGCAGCACGCTCGCCTGGCGCTTGGCATGACGCGGCGCGCGATGGTGCTCGATCGCGGCAAAGTAGTGTTTGAGTCGACCAGCGCGGAGCTGCTGGCGGACAAGGGCAATCTGGACAGGTTGCTGACGGTTGCCTGAGCCCAACCCCGGTGGGGTCATCCGGCGGCAGGCGATAGACGGCGAACGTTGGCGAACGTCGGCGGCAACACCGCCTTCGGCCCTCGGCAGTGCCCATTTTTCGCAGGCGGGTAGTCACGGGGAACTATGGAAACCCATGAGCAGAATCGGCTCGTCAACGCCTATATCCAGCGTTACAGCCGCTACGACCCGGCCATTGGCCGGCACGAGGTGCGCTCGTTCTGGGTCTGGCAGGCTTGCGACTGGCTCGGCGTCAACGACCCCGAAGGGTTATGGCGGCTGGTACTGGAAGTCCTGGCCCGCACAGACAGTCCCCGCGTCCTTGGCGCGCTCGCTGCCGGCGAGCTTGAAGACCTGATTGAATACCACGGCCCGGCCTTCATCGGCCGCATCGAGCAGGAGGCCGCGTGCGCACCACGCTTCCGCCGCCTGCTGTGCGGCGTCTGGCGCAGTTCCACGCCCGAGGTCTGGGCGCGGGTGCTGGCCGCCAGCGACAGCAATTTCAACGAAGTGCCGCAGCGCGCGATGTGGATATGCTACGAGCAGCGTGGCTGGGAGTTGCAGGGCGCGGCGGCGCAGCCCGGTGGCGAGCCAGGCGTCTCTCGCGAGGCCCACAGACAGCCCGCCCGTGTCGTGCCATCGCCGTCGCCGTTCCGGCAGCGTGAAGGCGCGATGCACGCAGACTCGCCGCATCACGCCGCCTGGCCTACTTCCCCGGATCCTTGATGTTGTCGAATTTGTCGAACTCCACGTTGTAGAGCTCGCCGCCAACCTTTTCCACACGCCGGATATAGACGGTCTGGACTACGTCGCGGGTGTCCGGGTCGATCATGATCGGGCCGCGCGGGCTGGCGATCTTCATGCCCTTGAGCGCCGCGACGAACTTGTCGCCGTCGGTCGCGCCGCCGGTCTTCTTCAGCGCATCGTAGATCGCGCGCATGCCGTCATAGGCGGCCACGGCCATGAAGTTAGGCCGGCCGGCGCCAGGGTTGGCTTCGGCAAAGGCTTTCAGGAAGGCCTTGTTCTCGGGCGAATCGTGCGCCATCGAGTAATGGAACGACGTGATCACGCCCAGCGTGGCGTCGCCCATGGCCGGCAGCACATGGTCGTCGGTCAGGTCGCCGGTGGCGATCACGCGGATGCCGGCCTCGGCCAGGCCGCGCTCGCGAAAGCCCTTCATGAACGCCACGCCTTGCTCGCCGGCGGGCAGGAACAGGAACACCGCCTCCGGCTTGGCGTCCTTGATGCGCTGGATGAACGGCGCGAACTCCGGGTTGCGCAGCGGCACCCGGATCGATTCGACCACCTGTCCGCCGCCGCCGATGAAATTGGTCTTGAACGCGGTCTCCGCGTCGATCCCCGGCGCGTAGTCCGCTACCAGCGTCACTACCTTGCGCACCTTGTTCTTGATGGCCCAGGTGGCCATCGGCGCCGAGATTTGCGGCAAGGTCATCGACACCCGCGCGATATACGCGGATTTGGTGGTGATCGAGGACGACGCCGCGTTGAAGATCACCATCGGCTTCCTGGCCTGCTCGGCAATCGGCGCCACTGCCAGGGCCTCGGGCGTGAGGCCGAAGCCGGCCAGCACGTCGACCTTGTCGCGCACCACCAGCTCCTGTGCCAGCCGCTTTGCCACATCCGGGGCAGGGCCCGTGGTGTCCCTGCTGATGATCTGCACCTTGCGTCCCGCCACGGTATCGCCATTGAGCTTCTGGAACGCCTTGATGCCGCCTTCCATCTGCTTGCCATAGTCGGCAAAGCTGCCCGAGAAGGGCGCGATCAGCCCGATCCTGACGGGATCGGCGGCGTGGGCGAGCGAAGGCGCCACGGCAAGCACGCTGCAAGCCGCGAGGGCACGCAGCAAGGGGGCAAAGGTCATCGATGATCTCCTGGTCGAGTGCGCTCTGGTCCCGCAAAGGGGCTGGGCGGGTGCTGGCGCGGGGGCACTGGCAGAGGAGTTTAGGGGGCGGGGCGGTTTGGTGCAATCGGGGCTTGCGCAAAGGGCTGCGGGCAGCCACGCGCATTCGGCATAGAATGCGCGCTGGCTCAGACACCACCCATGCGGTGCAAATCGGGAATGATGAAAGTACTTGCGCTATCCGGCAGCCTGCGGGCTGTGTCCATCAATTCCGCGCTGCTGCGCGCGGCCGCGCGGCTGGCGCCAGCGAATGTGTCGGTTGCAGTGTTCAGCGGCCTTGGGGCGTTGCCGCTGTTCAACCCGGACGACGAGGCTTGTCCGCATGCCAGCGTCACACGCTTGTTTGCCGAGGTGGCGCAAGCGGACGCGCTGCTGATCGCTAGCCCAGAGTACGCGCACGGCGTGACCGGCACGATCAAGAATGCACTGGACTGGCTGGTGGGCTACGAGCCGTTCGCCTACAAGCCGGTCGCCGTGCTTAATGCATCGCCGCGCGCGCACCATGCCGATGCGGCACTGCGCGAGACCTTGAAGACGATGGCCGCCGTCATTATCGAGCCGGCGTCGATTACCGTGCCATTGCTGGGCGCCAGGCTGGATGAGGATGGCATGGTCTCGACGCCGGGCATTGCCGCTGCCATCCAAGAAGCGCTGGTGGCGCTGTACGATGCCGTCGTCCTTCACAAGACGACGGCAGTTGCCACATTTCCGCTTGCGTGACCGGCAAGCGGCTGGCGGCGCGCCATAGGAGGATCAGGAGGGGCAGGCGGTTCAGGCAGCCACGAGGCGGAACGTGGATACCGCTTCCTTCAGGCGCTGGGCCTGCTCCTCCAGCGATCCCGCGGCGGCCGCGGCTTGCTCCACCAGTGCGGCGTTCTGCTGCGTCACCGTGTCCATCTGGGTGACGGCCTGGTTGACCTGCTCGATGCCGGCGCTCTGCTCGGCCGAGGCGGCGCTGATCTCGCCCATGATGTCGGTCACGCGTTTTACCGCGCCCACGATCTCATCCATGGTCTGGCCGGCCTTGGTGACCAATTGAGAGCCCTTTTCCACGCGCTCGACCGAGTCGCCGATCAGCGACTTGATCTCCTTGGCGGCGGTCGCGCTGCGCTGCGCCAGGCTGCGCACCTCGCCGGCCACCACCGCAAAGCCCCGGCCTTGCTCGCCCGCACGGGCGGCTTCCACCGCGGCGTTGAGGGCGAGGATATTGGTCTGGAAGGCGATGCCCTCGATCACGGCAATGATGTCGACCACCTTGCGCGAAGCACCGTTGATCTCCTGCATGGTGTCGACCACCTGGCCAACCACCGCGCCGCCCTTGATCGCGATCTCGGAGGCGTTGACGGCGAGCGAGCTGGCCTGCTTGGCGTTGTCCGCGTTCTGGCGGACGATGCTGGTCAGCTCCTCCATGCTGGAGGCCGTTTCCTGCAGTGACGACGCTTGTTCTTCCGTGCGCTGGGACAGGTCCGTGTTGCCTGCGGCGATCTGGCTCGTGCCGGACGCAATGGATTCGGTGCCGGTGCGCACCTGGGTCACGATGCGCAGGATGTTGCCATTCATGTCGCCCAGGGCACGCAGCAACTGGCCGGTCTCGTCCTTGCTGTCCGAGCGGATGTGGCTGGTCAGGTCGCCAGACGCCACCTTGCGCGCGAAACCCACGGCGCGATGCAGCGGCGCGGTGATGCCGGCGGTCAGCCATACCGAGAACGCGATGCCAATGGCCAGCACCAGCACGCCAAGCGCAATCAGGCGATTGCGCGCGGAGAGGTAGATCTCGTTGATATCCAATGCGGTCTGGTCAATGCTGGCGCGCTGGATATCCAGCAGCTTCTGGATCTCGGCAAGATAGGCGTTGCCGGCGGGCACGAACTCGCTCTCGAGCACCTGGTTGGCTTCGTCGGTCTGGCCGGCTTCCTTGAGCTTGGTGATCTTGTCGCGCGAGTCGTTGTACGGCTTGCGCACGGTCTGGATCGTCTTGAATGCCGCCTTCTCCGCGTCGGAGGACAGCATCGGCTCGATCTTGTCGCGCAACGCCGCGATGGCGTCGACCGACCCCTTCGTCTCGGCGGCGAAGAACGCGCCCAGGCTCGGATCGGCGCTACGCGCCACCGCGGTGGTGCGGCGCACGCTCGTATGCATCAGGCGATACCAGTCGCTGACGACGCGCTCCTTGGCCAGCGGCTGCTGCATCATGTCGTGCGTGTGGCTGGCCACGTCCTGCAGCCCCAGGATGCTGAACACGGTCATGAGCGTTGACAGCAGCAGCACCACGCCAAAGCCAATGCCAAGGCGTACCCCAATTCCAAGATTCTTCATTTTCTTCTACCTGAATGGAAATAATAAGGCGGCGAAATGCTGGCCCATAGGACCCGGATTCGCTCTATTGTCAGCCGCGCCGTTTGTCGCGAACGCATCTGCGGACTATGGTGAATATCGGCGATCGAGGTGGGAACTTGAGTGGCGGGGCTTGTTGCCCGGCCGGCAGGCCGCGAGAGCGGCCCGGCGAGGATGGGGTGCTCAGGCGGATTCGCGCTGGCTCTGCTGTGCCAGCCGCTTCCAGTTTCGCGCGGCGTAAGCATGCGCCTGGCGCAGCGCCGCCCAGAGACCGACGAGCCTGATGTCCTTGAGGAGTCCCGCGGCTTCGAACTCGGTCGTGCGCCGAACCCGTGTCCTGCCATCGCCCAGCGGCTCAAGGCTGAAGGTGTCGATCAGCTTGCCGACCCAGGCTCGGCACCAGACTGTGCTTTCCTGCATCTGGTACTGCAGCAGCCGGTCCGGCTCCAGTTGCAGGATGCGCTGGTTGATGGTGCCCCGGTCCGTGGTGCATTGCCGCGTATTCCCGACCGCCGCGACGCCCTCCAGGACGCGGCAGCTCATTGGCTTTGGAATCCCCAGCCAGAACAGCAGCGGGCGCGACGCATCCATGCGGGCATGAAGGAAGTGCGGCCAGACATGCCGTGGCTCGCACTCAAAAATCCACTCGGACCTGATCTTCATCGCGTGTGCTCGATATCGGGTATTGACCTGCAATGCAAAAGGGAGCCACGCAGGCTCCCTTTTGTTCCAGCGGCGTTCTGTTTGCCCGCTCAGCTTACAGCGCGGCGTCCTTCAGCTTCTTCATCGGGCGAACCTTGACCTTGACGGTCGCCGGCTTGGCAGCGAACCACTGGTCTTCGCCGGTGAACGGGTTCTTGCCGAAGCGCTTCTTGGTGGCGGCAACCTGGGTCGCCACGACCTTGAACAGGCCCGGCAGCGTGAATTCGCCGGCGCCCTTCTTGTGCACCGCGCTGAGGATGGTGTTTTCCAGATGGACCAGCACGGTCTTGACCGTCTTGGCATCCAGTTCAGTCTGGGCCACCAGGTGGGCCACCAGGCTGGACTTGTTGAACGTGTCCTTCAGGGGTTTCACCGCCGGCGCGGCCGCTGCGACCTTCTTTGCCGGAGCCGCCTTCTTTGCCGGCGCCGCTTTCTTGGCGGCAGGCTTGGCGGTGGTCTTTACGACAGCATTTGCTTTGGTAGCCATGGATTATGGAGTCTTGTGTTCGTTGAATGACGCTTGCCGCCGACGGCAGCAAGCGTATGGGGAGCATAGCATTCCCGCTGGCGCCTGCCAAACGTCTGCAATCACAATCGACAATGGACAATAGACAGTGCTTTGGGTCCCGGCTGCGGAAGTTATTGATGGATTCGGGATGCAATTTTTATCGATGTGCCGGATGTGACTGATAAAATGCGAAATTCGCCAAAATCGCAGCAAGAGTGCCATGTCTAGATCGATCATCCCGGATGTCGCCTTAATCGATAACTCCGAGCAGCGCACGCCCCTTGTGCTGGTGCTGGATTGCTCGGGCAGCATGGACGGCGAGCCCATCCGGCAGCTCAATGAAGGGCTGGCCCTGCTGGAGCAGGAGCTCAAGGCGGACGTGATCGCGAGCAAGCGGGTCCGGCTCCTGGTGGTGCAGTACGGCGGCTACGACCAGGCCGAGGTGGCCGGCGACTGGTGCGATGCGATGGATTTCAACGCGCCGCAACTACGGGCCGACGGCACCACGCCGACCGGCCAGGCCGTGGCGTTGGCGCTGGCGGAGATCGAGCAGGAAAAGCTGCGCTTTCGCCAGGCGGGCGTGGCCTATACGCGCCCGTGGCTGTTCCTGATGTCGGATGGCGCGCCCACCGACCAGTGGGAGCAGGGCGCGGCGCAGTCCCGCCAGGCCGAGAAGGCCAACAAGGTGGCCGTGTTCCCGATTGCGGTGGGCGAGGGCGCGAGCATCGATGTGCTCCAGCAGTTCAGCAACCGCGGCGCGGGCGGCGTGAAGCAGCTCAAGGGCCTGCAGTTCCGTGAACTGTTCCTGTGGCTCAGTGCCAGCATGCAGGTCGTGTCGCAGTCCACGCCGGGCGGGCAGGCGCAACTGCCGTCCACCGACAGCTGGTCTGTGGTCACGGTCTGAGCGATGGCCTGGAAGATCTTTGCCGCTTCGGCAACGGGCAAATCGCACGCCGACCGCGGCGTGCCGTGCCAGGATGCCTTCGCGCATGCCGTGGTGGGCGAGGTGCTGATCGCACTGGTTTGCGACGGTGCAGGTTCGGCGCGCTATAGCCAGGCAGGTGCCGAGTTCATTGCCAGATCGGTGGTGCATGCGCTGGCCACGCGGGTGCAGCAGGGCGAGGAGTTGCCTGAGCTGTCCGGCGAGCTGTTCGAGCAGGCCGTGGCAAGCGTGATCGGGCTGGCGCGCAACGCGTTGCAGGAGGTAGCACGTGCGGCGGGTGCCGGGCTGGCCGACTACGCTAGCACGCTGGTTGGCGTGGTGGCCACGCCGGAGCGCGGCAGCTTCTTTCATATCGGCGATGGCGTGGGCGTGGCCCAGCCGCGCGACGGCGCGGCCAAGCCGGATATCTCGCTGCCAGCCAATGGCGAGTACGCCAACGAGACCTACTTCATCACCGGGCCGCACTGGCGCGAGCAGCTCAGGGTGCTGCCGATCCGCCAGCCGCTGCAAGGCGTGGCGCTGATGTCGGATGGTGCCATGCCGTTTACCATGAGCAAGAGCAACGCCGGGCTCTACGCGCCCTTCATGGAGCCGGTCGAGCGGTATCTGCGCGGGGTAGCCGACATCGATGAGGGCAACCGCGCGCTGGCGGCCACGCTGGACGATCCGCGCACGCACCACATCACCGGCGATGACAAGACCTTGCTGATCGCGTTGCGCGCATGAGTGTTCGCAGTGGAGGCAGAGTCTGGCTGGATCGCCAGCGCGGCCTGACGCTGGCGCGCCTGATCAAGAGCGGCGGCGCCGGCAGCGTGTTCCTGCTGGCGGAGGCGCCGGCCCAGGTGGCCAAGCTCTATCACGACCACATGGACCTGGCCAGCTACCAGCGCAAGATCGACGCGATGCTACGGCTGTCGCCCGAGCTGCCGGACCAGGTGGAGAACGGCAAGCGCTATGTGCAGATCGCGTGGCCGCAGTCGCCGCTGCTGGATGCCCGTGGCCGCTTTATCGGCTTTGCCATGCCGGTGCTGGATATCCAGCAAACGGCCGAGCTGGAGGAGGTCCTGCAGGAGCGCCAGGCGCGTGCCGCTGGCCTGCCCACCGGGCTGGGCGCCAAGATCACGCTGGCCGCCAATCTGAGCGGCGTCATTGCAGCCCTGCACCAGCAGCATCACTATGTGGTGGACCTGAAACCGGTCAACCTGCGCTTCTACCGCGATTCGCTCTATATCGCGATGCTCGATTGCGATGGCTTCAGCATCCAGGGCGAGTCGGAACGCTTTGCCGCGCAGCAGTTCACCGCCGATTACCTGGCACCGGAGCTGCAAGGCGGCGGGCTGACCGCCGCGGGCGAGGCAGCGCAGGACCGCTTCGCGCTGGCGGTGGTGATTTTCCAGTTGCTGAATTTTGGCATTCATCCCTTTAGTGGAAGGCCTGCCAATGCGCAGCTTCCCACCGACCTGCCCGGGCGCATCCGTGGCCGCTACTACGCCTACGGGTTGCGAGCGCACAAGTCAATCACGCCCAACCCAGTGAGCGGCCACGCGCAGATGCCGCAGGAGTTGCGCGAGATGTTTGACAGCGCCTTCGCCGGCTCGCCGGACAGCCGGCCAGCGCCTGCCGAGTGGGCGCGTGTGCTGCGCGAATACGCGCTGCGCAGCAGCCAGCGCCTGGCGGTCTGCACCGCCGATCCCTCACACCAGCACTTTGCAGGGCTGGCTTGCGCGGCCTGCGCACGCAGTGCGATGATCGCTGGCGCCGCCACGCAGGCCGGCGGCAAGCGCAAGTCCGGGCGGGGCAAGCGCGCGCGCCAGGCAGCCGCGCGGCCACCCTTGCAGCAGCCATTCCAGCGACCGCTGGCTCAGGCCGCCGCCGTCAGTGCATCGATCTCCACCACCATGCCGGCGAGCGGCGGCAAGAGCGGGACCTTCGCGATTGCCGTTGCCGTCGCGCTCACGCTGGTCGTGCTGGTGACGGCATTCATGTCGTCCGGCGGTGGCGACAGCGATAGCGCGGCTGCGACGCCGGCCATGGCAAACGGCACGGCCGGCGGGCAAGCGCAACCGCTCGAATGGAAGCGTGGTGCGGCTCCCGCGCCGTCCCCGACGCTGGCAAGCACCCGCCCCGAGATCCGGGCAACCATCGCTGCCGTCGCCGCAGGGCAGTTCGACACTTACCGCTACAACCTGTTGCGGCTAAAGCGGATGGCGCGCCCCAGCGTCTACAGCAGCATGCGGGAGTTCAACCGCATCCAGCGCGCCTACGGCGATACGCTGCGCCAGGCTCGCACGGCGGCGGCCAAGCCGGAGGGCGGGGCGCGCGCCGCCGAGGCGGAACTCGAAGCCCACTATGACCAGCACCGTGAATTGCTGGCGCGTGACGCCGGCGCCTATTACTCCGCCAACGAACTGGGCGAATATCACCTGCGGCTCAAGGAGCCGGTGACCGCGCGCCTGCTGTTCGAGCAGGCGATCTGGGCAAGCGCGGACGATCCCAACGCCTGGTACGGCCTGGGCGCGGTCGCGCTGCGCGAGCAGCGCGACAAGGACGCGGTTGCCAGTTTCGCCATTGCCCAGCAGCTGCAGGCGCAGATCACCGACAAGTCCGGCGAGCTGAGCGCCATCCTTGCCACCCTTCGTCTTCGTATGGTTTCGGACCCAAAGCGCTGGGAGACGTTCAGCCAGGCCGGCAAGGCGCTGGGCACCCGGCTGGCTGAACTGCCGCTCCTTGCCGATCAGCCAGCCAGTGTGGATCCGGCCTCGCAGCAGCGTCATCCAGCCATCTACCCGGCCACGCTGGATCCGGGAGCGGGCGGCAAGGTCGATCTGCAGGTCATGGTGGATGCCAGCGGCGATCCAAGCCAGATCGCGGTGGTCCGGCTGGCCGGACCCGGTGAATTAGGACGGGCCGCCATCGAGGCCGCCCGGAAATGGCGCTACCAGCCGGCCGTGAGGAAGGGCGAGCTGATCGGCGAAACCGTCATGATTCCCGTGACCTTCGCCCCGGAACGACGCGTCGAGCAGCCATGATGCCGACCCTATTCCCAATCCGATGAACGCAGCGCCGCCATCCCGATCCTTGCTGGAAGCCATGCAAGCCTACTACGGCCTCAGGCCCATGCCGCTGCCGTGGCTGGGCCCCAAAGGCCCGTAGGCAGCGCCCGGAGCTTAGTCGGAAGACAGCGATTGCGAAGCCGCGCCCTGTGGCTGGCATTGCGCGGCCTGGCTGGCCGCCTGGTACAGCACGGGTTCGAGAATGCCCAGCCGCGCGCGCGCCGCCTCGAGCGGCTCATGCAGCAGCGTCTCGTAGTCCTCGGCCATCAGCCACTTCGCCTTGCGTCCATGCCGATATCCCTCGACGACGGCGCGCAAGTACGCGGTGTTGCCAGTCTTGCGCAGGCTCTGCAAGGCGGTAGCAACGGCGATGAATGCCCAGCCGAGGGCGCCGGTCTGTGCGTAGCTGAACGCCACCAGCGCCGCTTCGCCCATGGTCTCGTTGGCCTTGTAGCCGGTCAGCACATGCCAGATGTCGTGGATGTCACGGGTTCGCCTGCCGAACCAGGCGTAGGGATCCTCGACCAGCGGCTCGCTGTTGAGGTTTGAAATCGCGGCAAGTCCGGCGGCGCTGTAGCCCGTTTGCTCCAGGAACGCGCGGTAGGCGGCGCCGAGCGTGCCGGGCGCGAAGCTGGCGATGAACGCCGGGTCGGAGAAGCGCTCCGTCAGTTCAACGCGAAGATAAGCCAGCCGCCGCCCGCTCGTGGTCCTCAGGAGCCGCGCGTAGTTCTTTGGCGCGGACGGGCCGTTGAGGGCGCGCATGATGAGAAACACTTGCGTGGTGTCGTCTCCGTTTGCCAGCAGCTTGCGGATCGCACGGAATGCGGCTGGAAAGTCACGCTTATAGAGAGCGGGGGAGGTCGCTACGTCCATTGCCTCGTTCCTCTTATCGGGGTTGTTGCCGGGGTTGTTGCCGGGATGGCGAAGTCGCCGGTGCTTCGGGTCTTCAGGGTTTCCAGGGTTTTCATTCAGGTCCCTGATCGCAATGAGCGATCTTTGCAGGGAATGGCCGACTACAATGTCGTCTTCCTGACATAAGACTACGATTGGCGCTGTGTCAAAGTCATCCACCCCCGAAGACCACCTCGCTGCCCTGCGATCCAGCGTATGGTTCGCCGGTCTTGCCGCTGATTTTCAACGGTGGATCGTGGCGCACGCCAAGCTCAGGTCGCTAGCTGCGGGCCAGCGACTGTTCGCGCACGGGGACCCGGCGGATGGCCTGTACTTTGTAGTGGCTGGCGCCATCCGCATGACCAGTTCCTCCGCCGATGGCAAGGAGGCACTGCTGGCTTTTGCGGAAACGCCGCAATGGTTCGGCGAGGTTGCCTTGTTTGACGCCTTGCCGCGCGCCCACGATGCCTGGATCGAGTCCGACGTGGTGCTGCTGCATATCGACCAGCAGGATGCGGTGCGGTTTCTCGACGAAAATCCGGTGCACTGGAAAGCGGTGGGCCTGCTGATGGCCCCAAAGCTCAGGCTGGCGTTTGAAGCGATTGAGTCGTCCGTGCTGATGCCTGTGCCGGTCCGGCTGGCGCGCCGCTTGCTGGCCATCGCAGGCGGCTATGGCGAGCGCCATGGCCTGAGCAAGCGGGTGATCAACGTGCAGCAAGAGCAACTCGGCTTGATGCTGTCGGTTTCCCGGCAAACGGTGAACCAGATTCTCCGGGATTTCGAGGCGCAGGGCCTGGTGCAGCGCACGCGCGGGTCCATCGAGATCCTGGATCTCGCGTCGCTGCGAAGATTCGCGGAGGTCGGCTAGGCCATTTGCCGGCCCGCCGCGATTGCACTCAGGCCACGATCAGCGTCAACCCCGCTGGCAGCGACTCGCCAAAAACTCGTCCTTCATCGGCCTCATCGAGTTCCACCGTTGCGCGCACCATGTCGATCCAGCTACGTGGCGCGTTGGCGGCCTCGAGCCGGCTGACCACGCGCATGCGGATCTCCAGCGGCAGGTCCCGCGACCGGTCCCCTGTCATGCGGGCGATCTGCACGGCGGCGAACGCGGCCGGCTCGACCTTCTTCCAGTCGAGCGCAAGAATCGCCTCCAGCCATTGCGAGCCAACCTCTGGCGGCACGACACTGTGCGCGCTGCCGTAGAACGGCCGGCGCGCGCCGATGCGGCCCACGGCCCACCAGCTTTGAAGGTTCTCCGAGGGCTTCTTGAGCCGGGCGAGCAGCCACTCGGCGACTTCGATCTTGCGCTCGACGGGCACGCGTTCCAGCGATCCCGCGAGTCGCACCATGTCGGCGTAGCCGGCCTTGGCGGCGCCGCCGGGGCGCTTGTAGCGCGCCGTGCCCGGGGGCTGCAGGTAGAAGGCGATGTCGTCCAGCAAACGCAACTGCGCGCTTTCGTCCAGGCCGCCGGCGGTGCGGCGCCACAGCGTCCACCATTCCGACCAGATCTGGCTCTCGTTGACGTACTGGATGCCTTGCTCGAACAACGACCAGAGCTGCCCGGCGCGCCACTCGTCCAGCGGGTAGCCGAACCCCGGCCGCATGCAATAGCCGGCAAGGTTGAGCCAGAGGCGCTCATGGTCTGCCGTGCGGCGGCGCCGGCGCGCGCGTTCCCACAACGTGCCGAACAGGGCACGCAGCAGCGCGCTGTCCCATTGGTCGCGCGCGCCCAGCAGTTGCTCCAGTTGCGCGCGCAGGCGCTTGACTTCCTTGGGGCCAACGTCTTGCGAGCGGGCGCCAAAGGTGCGGTCGATGCATTCGATGGCCTGGGCCAGGGAGGGATGCGGCGCCTGTGTCGCCGTGTCTGCCGCTGGGGCATCGCCGCGCAACTGGAACTCGAGCAGCCAGCGCTGCGAAGGATTGGCGATCTCGCTGCAGTGCACTTCCAGCGTGCCGACTTCGGTGAGCGATGTGGTGAGTTGCACCAGCGTGTCTCGCGCGTCGCTGGCGCCGCGCGGTTGCACCACGGTGGCGATCGGCGGCAGGCGGACGAAATCGCCGCTGGCGAGGTCGGCCAGTTCTCCCGGCTGATAGGGCGTGTCGGCGACGGAGGAGACCAGGTGGAAGCGTACCGGATGCCCGAGGCGCAGGGAGAAGGTGCGATCCTTGAGATGGATCTCCTGGCCGTCTTCGGTGCCGCGCGGCAACAGGCAAATGCCGCGCTGTGCCTGCGCGGCATCACCGTTGTCCAGCACGAGGAAATAGCTGCGCGGCGAGCCCCCGCCGATGCGCGGCGCATGCCCGGCGCGGGCCAGCGCGAACGCCACCGCGCCACGGGCGACCGCCACGTCGGGGTTGTCGTTGTGCAGCACATGCAATGGCGCCCGGCGCCAGGCGCCAAGCGTGCACGACAAACGCCCCGTCAGCGCCGCGGCGCGGAACACGCCGCCGTTGAGCAGCAAGGTGTCGGGCATCGGTGGCGCGTCGTCTGGCGCTTCTGTTGCATCCTGTGCGTTCGCGATGCGCGACTGGGCCGCGTGCTGGCCCAGGAAGGCCGCAACGTGCCGGGTGATCGCCGGGTCGGCCGCATAGGGCAGGCCAAATTCGACGATGCCACCCCGTGAGCGCCCCGGTCTTTCGCCGGCCGAAACGGCTGGGAAAAACCCCTCGACAATGATCTGCTCGATCTCCTGCCGGGTAACTTCGACGGAGCGCGCGCCGCCGATCAGCCGGGAGCCCGAACCGAGCAGTGTGATCGTGACCGCGTCCGGCGCCTGCGTGCTGAGTAGTTGCTCCTTGGCGGCACGGCATCGCTCGACCAACTGCGACAGGCTGCCCGCCGACAAGCGCGAGTGCGCCGTGGCGATGCGCGACTCGACCAGATGCGCGAGGGCGAGGTCCATGTTGTCGCCGCCGAGCATCAGGTGATTGCCAACCCCGATCCGGGTCAATTGCGGCTGGCCGTCCTGCACCTCCACCTTGATCAGGGTCAGGTCGGTGGTGCCGCCGCCCACATCGCAGATCAACACCAGCCGCGTTTGCGCCAGGTCGGCCGCTAGCGTTTCGCGATGATGGAACACCCAGTCGTAGAATGCCGCCTGGGGCTCCTCCAGCATGCGCAGCGCGGGCAGTCCGGCCATGCGCGCGGCTTCCAGCGTGAGGGCGCGCGCGCCTTCATCGAACGAGGCGGGCACGGTGAGCACCACGTCCTGGTTCTCGAGCCGGGCATCGGGGAAACGGTGGTTCCATGCCGCGCGCACATGCGCCAGGTAGCTGGCGCTGGCCGCCACCGGCGACACCTTGCCGACTTCGTCGGCGGCGCCCCACGGCAGGATCGGCGCCACGCGGTCGACCGACGCATGCGACAGCCAGCTTTTGGCGCTGGCGACCAGCCTGCCGGGCACTTGCGCGCCCAGCGTGCGCGCAAGGCGGCCCACCACGACCTGGCCCGATGCAGTCCCGTCCGTCCCCTCGGCCCCATCGGCCCCATCGGCCCCATCGGCAACTTGCCACGGCAACTGCAGATCGCTGGCATTCAGCTCCCCCGGCGCCGCGTGGTACCGCACGGACGGCAGGAGTGGCCGCGTGGCCACCTCGCCCAGGCTCACCAGTTGATCGATGTCGAAGACGCGGATGTCCTCCACCCCTGCCTCGCCATAGGCGACGACCGTGTTGCTCGTGCCCAGGTCAATGCCGACGCTATACCGCTTCATGCATGGCACTCAGGCATTCGCGCTGCCGCGCACGTCGAACTCGACCTTCCAGCGCTCGCCCGTGCCACGGGGCACGGCTTCCAGCTCCAGCGTGCCGGCCTCCGTGATGCGGGCATGCAGCTTCACCGGCACGACTTCGCCAGGCGTGCGGCCTTCGGGCGGCAGCGTGGCCTGGATTTCATCGAGCTCTTGCAGGTCTTCGGGCCCCCAGAAGTCGAGCAGGGTGCCTACCTGGTCCTGGCGGCGCACCGACGAGCCGAAGAAGCGGAAGTGCACGGGTTCGCCGACCACGAGCCCGAATTCCTGCTCCGGCAACGGCGCCTCGGTGCCTTCCTCCATGCCGAAGGGCGCCACGCACAGCGCCTGGATGGGCGGCTCGAAGCCCGGGATGGCGGGCATTGCCGATTCCACCGCAATGTAGTAGGCCCGCGCGGTGCCGCCGCGAATGCGCACGCCCTTGCCGCGGCGCACGTAGCCGTAGTAGGCGGCGCCACGCGCGACAGCCAGGTCCAGGTCGGCGCCCCCCAGCAGGCGCGCGGGGGCCGAGCCTTCCGCGGCGAGCCAGCCGTTGAGCGTCTGCAGGATGCGCTCGACCAGCAGGGCGGACTTGAACACGCCGCCGTTGAACAGCACCGCCGTGGGATGCAGGAAGGTCGCGCCCGGCGCCGCCTTGCCTGCCAGGCCTTCCATCTCGGCCAGCGCTGCCACCTGGCGGCCCAGGAACGCCGCCAGATGTCGTGTGATGGCCGGGTCCTGCGCGTACGGCAGGCCCAGTTGCGTCAGCCCGGCGCGTGCCCGGCTGACCGGGCGGGCAGAGCCATCCACCTGCGGGAAAAAGCCTTCCAGGATGATCTGGGTGAGCTCGGCGCGGGTCAGCTCCGTGCGGATCGAGCCGCCGATGAGCTTGGAGCCGCGGCTCGGCACGACCAGCGGCACCGCGTCCGTGGTTGGGTCGCTGAGCAGGGTTTCCTTGGCGCTGCGGCAGGCATAGGTGAGCGCGCGCAGTTGCCACGGGTCGGCCTGCGTGCCTTGGGCCGCGAGCTTGCGCGCCACCACGTGGGCCAGCGCCAGGTCCATGTTGTCGCCGCCAAGCAGGATGTGCTCGCCGACGGCGACGCGGTGCAGCTCCAGGTTGCCCTCGCGCTCGATCACGGCGATCAGCGAGAGATCGGTGGTGCCGCCACCCACGTCGACGACCAGGATGATGTCGCCCACCTTGACCTCTTTGCGCCACTGGCCGCCGCTCTTCTGAATCCAGCTATAGAGCGCGGCCTGAGGCTCCTCCAGCAGGGTCATGCGGGCATAGCCCGCGGATTCGGCGGCTTCTGCCGTCAGTTCCCGCGCGGCCGGATCGAACGACGCCGGAATGGTGACGGTGATGTCCTGCTCACCGAACGGGGCATCGGGATGCGCGTGGTCCCACGCTTCGCGCAGGTGCGAGAGATAACGCACGGAAGTCTCGAGCGGCGACACGCGCGGCACTTCCGCCGGCGCGTCGTTCGGCAGGATCGCCGCGCGGCGGTCTACTCCGGGGTGGCACAGCCAGCTCTTCGCGCTCGATACCAGCCGGATCGGCGTGGCCGCGCCACGGCTGCGCGCCAGCTCGCCCACGGCGAAGTCCCGCGCGGCGTTCCACGGCAAGGCCAGGTCGCCCGGAGCCAGCTCGCTCGGATGCGGCAGGTACAAGAACGACGGCAGCAGGTCGCTGTCTTCGATAGCGCCTGGTGCGGTGAGCTGCGTGATGGGCAGGACGCCCTGGGTGGTCTTCTCGCCGTCACTGGCGGTGAGGTCGACGTAGGAGAGGGCGCAATGCGTCGTGCCCAGGTCGATGCCGATCGAGTAGCGCGGGTCGCTCATAGCTCCACCTCGGCCGGGGCAATCACGGTGGCGTCGTGGCGCTCGGCCAGCCGGGGCAGGCGGACTTCCGCCACGCGCCAGCCACGGTGGCTGATGTTGCCGTTGAATGGCGCGCTGCCGACCACGTTGCCGGTCAGCCGGATGGCGGTGGCATCGAACCCGTCGGGCACCGTTACGCGGCTGCCCTCGGCTTCCTCGCGCACCGGCCGGATGGTGAAATGCTCGCGCAGCACGGCGCGGCAACCGTCATGCACCAGCCGGGCGGCGGCACCAATTTCCGTGTCGGAATAGCCGGC
This sequence comes from Cupriavidus sp. 05L411, assembly GCF_056398045.1. Lineage (NCBI taxonomy): Bacteria > Pseudomonadati > Pseudomonadota > Betaproteobacteria > Burkholderiales > Burkholderiaceae > Cupriavidus > Cupriavidus sp. 05L411. The sequence goes on from NZ_JBFTOQ010000001.1 coordinate 340,100, forward strand.
GATGTCTTCCTCGACAAAATCGATGAAGCGCGCGTCGCGCTGGAGCAGGCCCAGCAGCTGGAGAGCGGCCTCCGGGCTCGCTTCCTTCAGCGCGCTCGGGGCCGGTGCCGCGGCCACGGGGGCAAGGGTGGGGACCGGTGCAGCGGGCGCTGGACTTGCGCCAGGCCCCGTGCCGTCACGCAGGCGCCGCACGCCCGCGGCAAGCTCGCGGTCGCCCAGGATGTTGAAAAACGTGCCCATGGCAAGAGAAATCCTGCCTAGGAAAGACATGTTCGAGTCGGTCATCAATGGCTCCAGATGTGCTCTGTTGAAGGACGAGCTGTCCCCTGGCGATGCTGTACTGGGCCCGCCCTGCCGCAGCGCAGGCGCTTGCCGGCAGGCAACGGCGTGATGCGCGCAGGTGCGGGCTCGCCCGTCAGCATCTTGTTCTTCGGGCCCGGCCGGGCCGCTCAAGGCGGTATTTTGCCCTAAGGCGCCCATGATCCGGCCAATGCGGCTCACAAAGCGCCAGGACTCTCACCAATACCCTCCCATGATGCCCGCCATGACTCGCCCTTACGCAGGGCGCTGGAGTAGCCTTTAATAGAGCAAAATAGAGTAAATGCCCGTCACGATCTGCATTGGAGCTGGGATGAAAGCGCTTTCCACCAAAGAACGGACGCGCAGGCGCCCGTCCGACAAGGTACTGAACGTTCTCGCGGCGCTCGTAGGCCTGGTTACGCTCGCAGCCGGCATCGCCTGGCTCATCTACAAGTGGCGCGTAGATCTCGAAGTTCCGTACTTTGCCATTCCGCTGGTGCTGACGGTCCCCGTGATCGCTGCCGCCGCGTTCCGCAGTTTTTGGGACTAGCGCAGCGGTTTTGTGCTTGTTAGCTGGCTTTGGGCGCAGATAGGCCCGTTGGCCTGCCAGATGGGCGCAGCGAGGCGGCAAATCCGGCGCGCCGTCCGCCCCCGCACGCGCCACGCGCCGCGCGCCTTGCCCCACGCAAAACTTGCATTTTGCGATTGCGAAGCAAAAACCCCGTGTGGTTCAGACCCCCCTGGAGAAAATTCAGGCAAAATTCGGGCATTCCTGCCGGGCTGTGACCCAGCCGGTGGCGTTCTCCAACCTATTTCTTGATCCTGAGATAAGCAATGAGTACCCAGCAACCCACCATCATCTACACGCTGACCGACGAAGCTCCGCTGCTGGCGACCAGTGCCTTTTTGCCCATCATCCGCACCTTCACCGCCCCGGCCGGCATCAACGTGACGACCAGCGACATCTCGGTGGCGGGTCGTATCCTGGGCGAATTCCCCGAATTCCTGACCGAGGCACAACGCGTGCCCGACAACCTGGCCGAGCTGGGCCGACTGACCCTGCAGCCGGACACCAACATCATCAAGCTGCCCAACATCAGCGCCTCCGTGCACCAGCTGGTCAGCGCGATCAAGGAACTGCAGGCCAAGGGCTACAAGGTTCCGGATTTCCCGGAAGACCCGAAGACCGATGCAGAGAAGGCCATCCGCCAACGCTATTCGAAGTGCCTGGGCAGCGCCGTGAATCCGGTCCTGCGCGAAGGCAACTCGGACCGCCGCGCGCCGGCAGCCGTCAAGAACTACGCACGCAAGAACCCGCACAGCATGGGTGAGTGGAGCATGGCTTCGCGCACCCACGTGGCGCACATGAAGCACGGCGACTTCTATCACGGCGAAAAGTCCATGACCCTGGACCGTGCCCGCGACGTCAAGATGGAGCTGGTCACCAAGAGCGGCAAGACCATCGTGCTCAAGCCGAAGGTGTCGCTGCTGGATGGCGAGATCATCGACAGCATGTTCATGAGCAAGAAGGCGCTGTGCGACTTCTACGAAGAACAGATGGAAGACGCGCGCAAGACCGGCGTGATGCTGTCGCTGCACGTGAAGGCCACCATGATGAAGGTCTCGCACCCCATCGTGTTCGGCCACGCCGTGAAGATTTTCTACAAGGAAGCCTTCGAGAAGCACAGCAAGCTGTTCGACGAACTGGGCGTGAACGTCAACAACGGCCTGGTCAACCTGTACGACAAGCTGGAAAGCCTGCCGAGCTCCAAGCGCGAAGAAATCATCCGCGACATGCACGCTTGCCACGAGCACCGTCCCGAGCTGGCGATGGTGGATTCGGCCAAGGGCATCTCCAACCTGCACGCGCCCAACGACGTGATCGTGGACGCCTCGATGCCGGCCATGATCCGCATCGGCGGCAAGATGTGGGGCGCCGATGGCCGTCCGAAGGACACCAAGGCCGTGATCCCGGAGAGCACGTTTGCCCGTATCTACCAGGAAATCATCAACTTCTGCAAGACCAACGGCAACTTCGACCCGGTCACCATGGGTACCGTGCCCAACGTCGGCCTGATGGCGCAGCAAGCCGAGGAATACGGCTCGCACGACAAGACCTTTGAAGTACCCGAGGCCGGCGAAGCCCGCATCGTTGACATCGCCACCGGCGAAGTGCTGCTGGTGCAGAACGTGGAAGAGGGCGACATCTGGCGCATGTGCCAGGTCAAGGACGCACCGATCCGCGACTGGGTCAAGCTGGCCGTCACGCGTGCGCGCAACTCCGGCATGCCGGCCATTTTCTGGCTGGACCCGTACCGCCCGCACGAAGCCGAGATGATCAAGAAGGTCGAGACCTACCTGAAGGATCACGACACCACCGGCCTGGACATCCAGATCATGTCGCAAGTGCGCGCCATGCGTTACACGCTGGAACGCGTCATCCGCGGCCTGGACACCATCTCGGTGACCGGCAACATCCTGCGCGACTACCTGACCGATCTGTTCCCGATCATGGAACTGGGCACCAGCGCCAAGATGCTCTCCATCGTCCCGCTCATGGCCGGCGGCGGCATGTATGAAACCGGCGCGGGCGGCTCGGCGCCGAAGCACGTCAAGCAACTGGTGGAAGAAAACCACCTGCGCTGGGATTCGCTGGGTGAATTCCTGGCGCTGGCGGTGTCGCTGGAAGAACTCGGCATCAAGACCAGCAACGAAAAGGCCAAGATCCTGGCCAAGACGCTCGACGCCGCCACTGGCAAGCTGCTGGACAACAACAAGAACCCGTCGCCCAAGACCGGCCAGCTGGACAACCGCGGCAGCCAGTTCTACCTGGCCATGTACTGGGCCCAGGAACTGGCGGCACAGACCGACGATGCGGCCCTGGCAGCGCAGTTCGCGCCGCTGGCCAAGCAACTGACCGACAACGAGCAGGTCATCGTTGGCGAGCTGTCGGCCGTGCAAGGCAAGGAAGCCGATATCGGCGGCTACTACAAGCCCGACTTTGCCAAGCTGGACATCGTGATGCGCCCCAGCAAGACGCTGAACGCCGCGCTGGCAGCCGTCAAGGCGTAATCGATGCAAGCCTGGCCGCCCTGTCACGCAGGGCGGCCATCGGCGGCAGGCACGCCTTGGGAAAGGCGAGCCGCCATGGAAGCCCCGGGTACCTGGTAACAGGTACCCGGGGCTTCTGCTATTCGAGATTCACCCTGCCGTCCTTTGCGAGCCGACGATATTGCGTTATCTCGCCCTGCACGCGCCGGCGGAAATCCTCCGCGTTGCCGCGCATGACCCAGATCGACTGCCGCTGGAAGACTGCCTCCACGGAAGGGTCCAGAAGCACCCCCTGCAATTCCTTTTCCAGCCGCTCCACCACCGCTTGCGGCGTGGCGCGCGGCGCGGCAATGCCGAACCAGAATGCATTGCCGGGCATGGCGATGCCGAGTTCGGCAAAGGTTGGCACGCCCGGATACCGCGGGGAGCGCGCCCCGGCACTGATCGCCAGCGGGCGCAACTTGCCAGACTCGAGGTAAGGCTGGGCAACGGCGATGGGGTCGAGGCTCAGGTCGATCTGCCCGCCAATGACGTCGGCGAGGATCTGCGTGCTGCCGCGATATGACACGGGGGTGATGTCCGCATGGAGGTCGGCCTCGATCATGGCGCCCACAATGTATTGCGCGGTGCCCGGGCCGGTGGTGCCGTAGGTGACGGTGCCCGGTTGGGCGCTTGCACGCGCCAGCATGTCCGCAAACGACTTGATGCCGGAGTCCGCGCGGGTGGTGAGCATGACCGGCGCCTGCGCGATGATGCCGATCGGCGCCCAGGCGCCTTCCGCCGGGATGGGCAGGCTGGTGCGCAGCGCGGGGAGCATGCTGAACGTGGTGGAACTGGCGAGTAGCAGCGTGTATCCGTCGGCGGGCGCCTTGGCGACCAGCTCCGCCGCGATCATCGTGGAAGCACCCGGCCGGTTGTCGACTACCACGGGCTGGCCCAGTCGGGTGCGCAGTTTATCGGCAATGACACGGGCAATGATGTCGGTGGTGCCGCCCGCCGTGAAAGGGACCACGAGGTGCACGGTCCGCTGTGGGAATGCTTCGGGGGCGGTCTGTGTCTGCGGGCTGGGCACCGAGGCGGCCACCAGCAGCGAAGTGGTGACCAGCCGGCGCAACGGGTCTAAGGAAAAAAGCAGGTCCATGGGCAGGTCAACTGGCGTCGGGTAGCAGCAGCTGCAGGCTGGCGTGAGCAGATAAAAACACGTTAAGCATCAAAGAATGGCGGGTATGTCGGGACTAGATGGCTTTGCCGGGCTATCGCGTCGATTCTACGTCAGATGCTGCGCTGCAATATGTGCGCCTGGCTGTGCTGTTGGTTGCACTAATCATTTTCAGCATCATATAATGCGAACCATTCTCATTTAAGTTTGGCCGTGCCAGACACTTCACTACGCAAGGGAAGCGATGGCCGCCGCCGAATCCGCGTTACAGCAACATGTCCATGCCCTCTACAGCGATCACCATCGCTGGCTGCAGGGATGGTTGCGGCGTCAGCTTGGCAACGCGTTTGACGCCGCCGACCTGGCGCAGGATGTGTTTCTCCGCTTGCTTCATCGCGAGCCGTGCGATATCAGGGAACCGCGCACCTACCTGAGCACGATCGCGCGCGGCCTTGTCATCGAGCACTGGCGCCGCCGGGAGCTGGAGCTGGCCTGGCTGGAGACGCTGGCGCAACTGCCCGCGCCGCAGGCGCCGTCGCCCGAGAGCCGGCTGCTTTTCCTGGAAACCCTGATCGCCATCGACCGCATCCTGGATGCGCTGAAGCCGCAGGTGCGCAAAGCATTCCTGTGGGCCCAGCTCGAAGGGCTGACCTGCCGGCAGATCGCGGAGCGCCTCGGCGTGTCGCTGGCTACCGCCGAGCGCTATGTCGCGGCGGCGCTGCGCCATTGCTACAGCTTGCGTTTCGGTGGTTGATGCCCGTGCGTGATCCAGCCAGGCCAGGCGAGCCGACGGCGACGGCCGGGCCGCAACCCCCGATCCCCGCGCGCATCGTCGACCAGGCCATCCACTGGATGGTCAAGCTCGACTTCGGCGAGGCCAGCGCCAGCACGCGCAAGGCATTCGCCCAATGGCACGACGCCAACCCGCTGCACGCGGTTGCCTGGCAACGCGTGCAGGCACTGCGCACCGATTTCTCCGGCATGCCGCCGGCACTGGCGCTGCGTACCCTGCAAGCTGCCGACGCCCGGCGTGGCGTGGGCGGGCTAAAGCGCAGGCAGGTGCTCAAGGTGCTGGCATTGGCCGGCATCTCGGTGGCCACGGCGGCAAGCGTGCGCGAACTGGCGCCATGGCAGCGCCTGGTCGCCGACGCGAGCACGGCCACCGGCGAGCAGCGCACCCTGCGCCTGGCCGATGGCAGCACCATCGTGCTCAACACCGATACCGCCATCAGTACCGCGCTGGGCACTGAGCGCCGTTTGGTCACGCTGCGGCGCGGGGAGATCCTGGTGACCACGGGACATGATGATGGCTTCGCGGCCAGCAGCGCAGCGGTGCGGCCGTTCTGGGTACAGACGCCGTTCGGCAGCCTGCGTGCGTTGGGCACGCGCCTTGTGGTGCGCATCGAGGACGAACGCGCCCGCGTTACTGTGCAGGAGGGCGCCGTGGAACTGCACCCGGCTGCGGGCGGGGCGACCGACGTAGCGCGTGCGGGGACGACCTGGTGGCTTGCCAAGGCCGGCAGCATGCTGGCGCCGCCGCAGCCGTTCGAGGCGGACGGCTGGGCCGATGGCGTCATCGCGGGCAAGGACATGCGGCTGGCGGACGTGCTGGCCGAGCTGTCGCGCTACCGCACCGGCCACATCGCCTGCGATCCGCGCGTGGCCGATTTGCGTATCTCGGGCGCGTATCACGTGCGCGACACCGATCGGGTGCTGCGCTTCCTGATGCAGGCGCAGCCGATCACCGTGGTCTATCGCACGCGCTTCTGGGTTTCGGTTGGCCCGGCGGGAGGGCATTGACTCCATGCCAGGCGTGTCCGAAAAAATATGTCAGGAAGATTGAGGGGATTTCGATTCTCGACCGGCCTACAGCGTAGGAACTCAGATTAAACGCTGCCGGAGAAAGGAATCATGTCTGCAACTCGTTATGCCACTGTTATTGCCGCCGCGCGCCCACCCCGACCCAAGCCGTTTGCGCTCGCCGTGCACCACGCTATGGTCTGCCTTGCCATGGGCGCAACCGTGGCGCCGCTTGCCGTGAGCGCACAATCGCAGGTGGCCCTCGCCGCTCCCGCGGATGCCGCGCCGACCCTGCCGGCGGTAACCGTCACCGCCGGCGCCGAGACGCCGGGCGAGCTGCCACAGTCCTACACGGGCGGCCAGGTGGCGCGCGGTGGCCGCCTGGGGCTGCTGGGCAACAAGAGCGTCATGGACACGCCGTTCGCCGTCACCAACTACACCGCGCAGCGCCTGGCGGACCAACAGGCCATCACGCTGGCCGAAGTACTGAACAGCGATCCGTCCACGCGCTTCACGGGCCAGGTTGGCGGCGTGACCGACTCTTTCTATATCCGTGGCTTCCCGATCAATGAGGGCAACCTGTCCGAGATCGCGTTCGACGGCGTGTACGGCGTGTCGCCGAATTACCATCTGTTTACCGAGTACCTGGAGCGGGTCGAAGTGCTGAAGGGGCCGGCCGCCTTGCTGTACGGCATGTCGCCGAACAGCGGTGTCGGCGGCGTGGTCAATGTCGTGCCCAAGCGCGCGCTGGCGACGGACCTGACGCGTTTCACGCTCGACTATGCGTCCGACGCGCAGGTGGGCGGCGCGGTGGACCTGAGCCGCCGTTTCGGCGAGGACCGCGAGTGGGGTATTCGCTTCAACGGCCTGCACCGGCAGGGGCCGACGGCGCTCGACAACCAGAAGTCGCGCGCCGAGGTGGCGGCACTGTCGCTCGACTACCGCGGCGAGCGCCTGCGGGCCTCGCTCGACCTGATCGAGCAATACCAGTGGGTCGATGCGCCCACGCGTCCCTTCCTGATCACAGCCGGCGTGCAGGTGCCGTCGGCGCCGGACGGCAGGCGCAATGTCAGCCAGCCCTGGGGCTGGTGGAAGTCCAACGATGTGTCGACGCTGCTGCACGCGGAATACGACCTCACCGACAACGTGACGGTGTTTGCCGATGCCGGCGGTACCCGCTCGGACGTGGCGCGCTTGTCCGACCAGACGCCAACCATCCTGAATTCGGCCGGCGCGACTTCGTCGGCCGTGCAGAACTGGAAGTTCCAGGTCAACCGCTCGAGCTTCGATACCGGTGTCAGGAGCAAGTTCGAGACCGGGCCGGTCAAGCACGCGCTGGCGCTGCAGGCCAACCTGTATATGGACCGTTTCGCCAGCGCCAACGTGTCCGGCACGCCTGTCACATCCAATATTTACGCCCCGGCCGACCGCCCGGCGCAGAACATTGCCGCGCCGCAAAGCGTGCCGAAGGTGTCCGACTCCACGCTGTCGGGCCTGTCGCTGGCCGATACCTTGAGCGTGCTGGACGACCGCCTGCAGTTCACCCTTGGCCTGCGCTACCAGCAGGTCAAGTCGAGCAACTATGCTGCCACCGGCGCGAAGACAGCTTCGTACGACGAAAGCGCCGTCACGCCGCTGGCCGGCATCGTCTTCAAGCCCTGGCACAACGTCTCGCTCTATGCCAACTACGTGGAGGGGCTGAGCAAGGGAGACATCGCGCCGGCGACCGCGTCGAATGCGGGGCAGGTCTTTGCGCCGTACAAGACCAAGCAGCAGGAGGTGGGCATCAAGCTCGACTCGGGCAAGGTGATGGCGACGCTGGCCGCGTTCCGCATGACCAAGCCCAGCGGCCAGTTGTACGGGACGGTCTATGCCATCGACAGCGAGCAACGCAACCAGGGGCTGGAGCTGACCGTGTCGGGACAGGCCTACAAGGGCGTGCGCCTGCTCGGCGGGCTGACCCTGCTTGACGGCGAGCTGACCAGGACCAACAGCGCAGCCACCCTTGGCAACCGCCCCGTGGGCGTGCCTACCGTCATGGCCAACCTCGGCGGCGAGTGGGACTTGCCGTGGGTTCCGGGCCTGACGCTGACCGGCGCGGTCAACTACACGGGCAGCGAGTACGTCAATCAGGCGAACACGCAGCAGGTGCCGTCGTGGACAACCGTCGACCTCGGCGCGCGCTACAAGACGTCGATGTACGGCAAGTCCACGACGTTCCGGGCGGGTTTGTTCAATGCATTCAACCGGAAGTACTGGTCCGGGGTGGCATCCTACGGCACGATCTCGCTCGGCGCGCCGCGGACCTTCATGGCTTCCATGAGCGTGGATTTCTAAGCATTGGCCGCACGACGCCTCGCGCTTTGCAGCGCCTTCGCTGGTCTTGTCCTGGGCTTGGGCGTGGCGCCGGATGCGGTGTTCGCACAGGCGAGCCCGGCGGTAAGCCAGGTGGTAAGCCCGACGGCGAGCACGGGTCAGGCGCGGATGTTCGCCATCGCGCCCGGCCCGCTTTACGCGGTCCTCAATCGTTTTGCCAGCATCGGCGGCATCGATCTTTCCTATGATGCCGCGCTGCTGGGCAGCGCCCAAAGCCCGGGATTGAATGGCATCTATACCGTGCCGGACGGGCTGAGGGCGCTGTTGGCGGGCAGCGGGCTCGAAGCGCTGGAAGTGCCGGGAGGCGGATTCTCGTTGCGCAAGGCGCAGGCGGTCTCCGGCACCCAGGCTGCGCCGTTGCTGCCCACGGTCACGATCTTCGGGGCGGCCGCAGCCGCGAGCGATCTGCCCCCGGCGCTTGCCGGCGAGCAGGTCGCGCGCGGCGCCAGGCTCGGGCTGCTGGGCAACATCGACATCATGGACGCGCCGTTCAGCATCACCAGCTACACCGCCAAGGCGATCGAGGACCAGCAGGCGCGCACGGTGGGCGATATGGTGGCCGTTGATTCGTCCGTGCGCTATGTCAGCCAGCCTGGTGGCATCCTGGACGCCTTCACGATCCGCGGCTTTCCCGTAGGCAATGGCAACTTCGGCGAGATCGCCTTCGACGGCATGTACGGCGTGGCCTCCAACTACCGGGTATCGACCGGCTACATCGAACGCGTCGAGCTGATCAAGGGCCCGACCGCCATGCTGATCGGCATGGCGCCCAGCGGCAGTGTCGGCGGTGGCATCAATATCGTGCCCAAGCGGGCGAACGGTCCCGACCTGACCCAGGTCACGGCCGACTATGCCGCGTCATCGCAGCTGGGCGGTAACCTTGACGTAAGCCGGCGGTTTGGCGCGCAGCGGCAGTTCGGCATTCGCTTCAATGGCAACTATCGGGCGGGCGACACCAACCTGGACAACCAGTCGCGCCGCGCCGGTGCTGGCGCGCTGGCACTGGACTACCAGGGCGAACGCCTGCGCGCGACGCTGGATTTCATCGACCAGCAGGAGAAGATCACCGCGCCATCGCGCCTCTTGCATATCGTTTCCGGCATCAACGTACCCGATGCGCCCAACGGGCGGCGCAATGTCTCGCAACCCTGGGAACACTCCAGTATCCGCGACCAGTCCCTGCTGGTGCGGGCGGAATACGACATCGGCGGCAAGCTCACCTGGTTCATCGCCGGCGGCGGCGGCCGTACCCGGGTGGCCAGGCTCTTTGCCATCACGCCCACCATCATCAACGAGGCCGGCGATATTGCCGTGCTGGACTCGAACTACAAGTTCAACGTAGCCCGCACCACCGTGGACACGGGCCTGCGGGCCCGCTTCGACACCGGGGCGGTGAGCCATCACCTGAGCATGCTCGTGAGCGACTATCGGGACCAGCTGGAGCGCAGCTTCCACAACGCCACGACCACCTCGCTGACCAACCTCTACCAGCCCGTGTCGCTGCCGGTGCAGTACATCGCAGCGCCCACCAGCGTGCCGAAGGTTTCCCAGACGCGGCTGTCCGGCGCGGCCCTGGCCGATACGCTATCGATGCTGGACAAGCGCGTGCAACTGACGCTGGGGCTGCGCCATCAGCAGGTCACGTCGGACAATTTCAGCGCCGGCGGCGCCATCGCTTCGCACTACGACCAGGGCGCCTGGACGCCGATGCTCGGCCTGGTGGTGAAGCCTTGGCAACACGTCACGCTGTATGCCAACCGCGCGGAAGGGTTGAGCAAGGGCGACACTGCCCCCGGCAGCGCCAGCAATGCTGGCGAGGTATTCGCACCTTACAAGTCAAGGCAGCTTGAGTTCGGCGTGAAGGTCGAGCAGGGCGGGATGATAGCGACCGTCAGCGCATTCCAGATATCCAAGGCAAGCGGCCAGATGTCCGGGACGCTGTTCGCCGCGGACGGCGAGCAGCGCAATCGCGGGCTGGAGTTTGGGCTAGTTGGTGAGGTGGTGGCCGGAGTGCGGCTGCTGGCCAGCGCTACTGTGCTCGATGCCAGGATTGTCCGCAGCAGTCGCCCCGAGTTGGCCGGCAAGGCCGCTGTCGGCGTGCCGACGCTGCAAGCCAACCTGGGCGCCGAATGGGATGCCGGTTTCGCGCCCGGTCTCACTCTGGCCGGCGGGCTGGCCTACACGGGACGGCAATATGTCGACCAGGCCAATACGCAGAGTATCCCGCACTGGACCCGCGTCGACATCGGTGCGCGCTACCAGACTACCGTGGCGCGCAGGCAGACCACCTTCCGCCTCAATGTCCGCAATGTCTTTGACAAGCATGACTGGGCGGCGGTTGATGCCTACGGCGGGCTGGCGCAAGCCGAGCCGCGCACGCTGCTGCTTTCGGCGACGATGCGCTTCTGAGGCAGTTCTACTTGGTGGTGGTGGATTCCGCGGCGCGCTTGTCGGCATCGCGCAGGCGCTTGACGGCCTTGCCCAGCAGCCCGCCTTCGCTATCCGATACGGCTTCTTCCAGCGTGGCAAGAGCGGCCCTGATCTGCGTGCCGTGCGCGTTCGAGTACGCCTGGTCTTCGATCAGCGCGTCGGCTTCCTTGCGCACGCGCTTGCCCAGCTTGCGGGCGAACTCGGGATCGAGCTGGCCTTGCGCCGTGGCATTGGCGATGTGGTCGAGCAGGGCGATCAGGCCCGGCGCGGTCGTGGTGGCCGGGACGGCGTCCTCGGTTTTCCTGAGTTTTTTGGGCATGGTTCTTTTCCTCCGGTTGGGGCTCGATTCTAGCGCTAGGGGGAAACCCGGGCCTGCTTCCCAGTATGAAAGATTTGTGACACGTTGTCGGCGCGACGGGTGATGCCCGGTATCTGGCAGCGGCAGGAAAAAACGCGGGGTGCCGATGATTTGCTGCGGTGCACACAATAGCACATTGCGGGGGGCATAAAAAAGGAGGGACACCGCATGTGTCTCCTCCCTTTCAGCGGGCGCCTTGCGGGCACCCGGCCTGATCCTGTTCGGCCGCTCAGACTACCGTGGCAAGCGCCAGGGTCAGAAGCAGCGCGATCACCGAAATGAGCGTTTCGCACACCGACCAGGTCTTGAAGGTCTGCGCGACGGTCATGTTGAAGTACTCCTTGACCAGCCAGAAGCCGCCGTCGTTCACGTGCGACAGGATCAGCGAGCCGGCGCCGGTGGTCAGCACCAGCAGCTCGGGCCGGGTGCCAGGCACGCTGGCGGCGATCGGCGCGACGATGCCGGCAGCCGTGGTCATGGCCACGGTGGCGGAGCCGGTGGCGATCCGGATCAGCACGGCGACCAGCCAGCCCAGCAGCAGCACCGACACATGCGCGCCGGTGGCCACGTCGACGATGGCGTTGGAGATGCCCGAATCGCGCAGCACGCGGCCAAAGCCGCCGCCCGCGCCGACCACCAGCGTGATGATGGCGGTGGGCGCCACGCACTCGTTGGTGAACTTGAGGATGTTTTCCCGGGTGAAGCCGCGGCGCTTGCCGAAGGTGTAGAAGCTCACCAGCGCGGCGATCAGCAGCGCGATCACCGAGTTGCCGATCAGCTTGAGGAAGTCGTTGGCAAAGGTCTTGGGCGTGGTGATGAGGTCGGCCCAGCTGCCGATCAGCATCAGGATCACGGGCAGCAGGATGGTAAACAGCGTGATGCCGAAACCCGGCAGCTCGTGCGAGGCCTTGACGCCTTCGTCCTCCTCGGTGAACTGCGCGGCCAGCGGATTCACATCCGGCAGCGTCACGTAGCGCGTCATCAGCTTGGCGAACAACGGGCCAGCGATAGCCGCCGTGGGAATGCCCACGATCAGCGCGTACAGGATGGTCTTGCCGATATCCGCCTTGTAGGCGGTCACCGCCAGCAGCGCGGCGGGGTGCGGGGGGATCAGGCCGTGCACCACCGAAAGGCCGGCCACCATCGGGATGCCCACCAGCACCATGGAGGTGCCGGTACGCTTGGCCACGTTGAAGGCGATCGGCACCAGCAGCACGAAGCCCACTTCGAAGAACACGGGCAAGCCGACGATAAAGGCGATGGTCACCATGGCCCAGTGCACGTTCTTCTCGCCGAAGGCGTCGATCAGCGTGCGCGCGATGCGCTCGGCGCCGCCGGACTCCGCCATCATCTTGCCGAGCATGGTGCCCAGGCCTACCACCAGCGCGATGTGGCCGAGCGTGCCGCCTACGCCGGCCTCGAACGATTTGACGATGTCGCCCATCGGCATGCCCACGGCAAAGCCGAGCAGTACCGAGACGACTACCAGGGTGATAAAGGGATTGAGCTTGAATTTCGCGATCAGCACGACCAGTGCGATCACCGCGATCAACGCGTAAAGCAAAAGGGTGGTTCCGGTTACGGCGCCCATGTTGTCTCCTTTAAGCGAGGTCCGCCGGGACTCCGGCGGGGCTCCCTCGCGTCCGCTATGAAAAGGGCCGCGCTGGAGGCGGCCGGTTCAGGTTTTCGTGGCTGGCTGGCCCGGGATCAGGCAGCCGGCTTCTTGTAGGCGATGCAATCCACTTCGACCTTGCAGTCCACCACCATGCTCGACTGCACGCAGGCGCGCGCGGGCGGGTTGGCGCCGAAGTATTCCTTGAAGATCTTGTTGAACGACGCGAAGTCGCGCGCGTCGTCCAGCCACACGCCGCAGCGCACGATGTGCTCGGTGCCATAGCCGGCTTCGGCCAGGATGGCCAGCACGTTCTTGATGGCCTGGTGGGTCTGCGCAACGATGCCGCCGTCGATCACCTCGCCGGCCACCATCGGCACCTGGCCTGACACGTAGAGCCAGCCGTCGGCTTGCACGGCACGGGAAAACGGCATGTGCTGGCCGCCGGTGCCGGCGCCACCCTCGACGCCAAATCGTTTGATATCCATGGGGACTCCTGAAGCAGATTGCAAATTGGGAAATGGGTGGTTACTGTGCCGGCGCCGCGCTGGCCCCGGCAGGCTTTGTGCGCGCGAGGAAGCGGCCGGCCCGCGCGCCGGTGGGCTTGCGCCGCTGCCACGACAGCTCGCCGTTGACCCACACGCAAGCGATGCCCTCGGCGGGCTGCATGGGATCGGTGAAGCTGGCCGCGTCGCGGATGGTGGCGGCGTCGAACAGGACCAGGTCGGCCCAATAGCCTTCGCGCACCAGGCCACGCCCGGCCAGGCCGAAGCGCTCGGCCGACAGGCCCGTCATCTTGTTGATCGCGACCGTCAGCGGGAACAGTTCGCGGTCACGGGCGTAGTGGCCCAGCACGCGCGCAAAGGCGCCCCACAGGCGCGGGTGCGGCAGCGGATCGTTGGGCAGGCCATCGGATCCCACTACCGTGGCGGGATGGCTCAGGATGCGGTCCACGTCCGCGTCTTCCATGCAGTGATAGACCGCGCCGGCGGGTTGCAGGCGGCGCGCGGCGTCTTCGAGCCCAAGGTCCCATTCGGCGGCGATATCGGCCAGCAGGCGCCCGCCCATCTCGGGGTGCGGCTCGGACCAGGTCACCATGATGTCGAAATCGCTGGTGACCTGCTTCAGGTCGAGCGTGGAGGAGCTGGCGGTGTAGGGATAGCAATCGCAGCCCACCGGCTGCCAGCGTTGCGCGCGCTCCAGCGCATCCAGCACTTCCCCGCTGCGCCCCCAGTTATCCAGGCCAGCGCACTTCATATGCGAGATCACCACCGGCACGCGCGCATGGCGCCCGATGCGGAAGGCTTCATCCATCGCCTCCAGGATGTCGGCGAACTCGCTGCGCAGGTGGGTGGCATAGAGCGCGCCCGCGTGCGCCAGCGGCTCGGCCAGCGCCAGCACTTCGTCCGTGGTGGCGGCAAAGGCGTTGGCATAAGCCAGGCCGGTGGACAGGCCAATGGCGCCATGGTCGAGCGCTTCTTGCAGCTGTGCGCGCATCGCCGCGATCTCGGCCGGGGTGGCGGTGCGGTCCAGCCGGTCCATGTGGTTGCTGCGCAGCGCCGTATGGCCGACCAGCGCGGCCACGTTCACGGCGGGCCGGGCAGCCTGCACGGCCGCGGCATAGGCGGCGAAGTCCGGGTAGCAAAAGGCGTCGGCGGTGCCCAGCAGGTTCATCGGGTCGGGCGGCTCGCCGCGCAGTGTGACGGGCGCCGCGCTGATGCCGCAGTTGCCGACGATCACCGTGGTGACGCCTTGCGATAGCTTGGGGGTCATCTCGGGCTGGCGAACCACGTTGGTGTCGTCGTGCGTGTGCACGTCGATAAAGCCCGGCGCCAGCACCAGGCCCGCGCCTTGCACCACATGCGCGGCGAGGCCGGGATCGATGGCATCGGCGCCATCCTCCAGCATGGCGATGCGCGCGATGCGCCCGGCGCGCAGCGCCACGTCGGCTGCGCGCGCCTCGGCGCCGGAGCCGTCGAGCAGGGTTACGCCGCGGATGAGGGTATCGAACAGTTCAGGCATGGTCAGTCTCCGAGCGGCTGGCGGCTATCGGTGGCGCCAGTGCCGCGGTGCGCGTCGAGCACGTACTTGAGCCGGCGCAGGTTGTCCTGGCTCTGGTCTTGCTGCAGCAGGGCGAGCTGGGTGGCCAGCACGTCCATGACCAGCAGCATCGCGTAGCGCGAGGCCGAGGGCTTGAAAATAAAATCCGTTTCCAGCGTGCGCACCGGCAGCAGCACGTCCGCGCGCGCCGCCAGCGGCGAGCCCAGCGCGGTCACGGCCACCAGTTTCGCGCCGTATTCGCGGGCGATATCGCAACTGGCCAGCATCTCGGGCACGTTGCCCGTGGCGGAGAACGCAAGCACGACATCGTCCTTGTGCAAGGTGGCTGCCACCATCTTCTGCAGCAGCGCGTCCTGGTAGCTGGCCACGGGACGGCCCAGGCGGGCCAGCCGGTAACGCGCTTCGTCGGCCATGAAGGACGAGCCGCCACCCATGCCAAAAGCGTAGACCATGCGCGCCTCCAGCAACAGGCGCGCCGCACGCTCCATATGGTCGGGATCGATCAGCTTGCGATTGACCTCAAGAGAGTCCAGGATATCCGCATGAATGCTGTCGGCCAGCGTGGCAGGGGACGGCTCCGCCGCGCGGGCGACCTCCGCCTGCAGGAAGCGCTGGCCCACGGCCGTGGCTTGCGCCAGGCGCAGCTTGAGGTCGCGCACGTCGCGGCAGCCGATGGCCTTGGCAAAACGGGTCACGCTGGCTTCGCTCACCCCGGCCTGCCGCGCCAGCTCGTTGATGCTGGTGGCGGCGGCGCCCGCCAGGTCCTGCAGGATCACTTGGGCGACCTTCTGCTCGGCCAGGCGCAGCGTGGGGCCACGCTCGGCGATGCGGGTCAGGATGTCGAAGGGCGCGGACATGGTTGGCGGGTCAATGGTGGGGGCGAGCCGTCCCGGGGGCGCGATGTCGCCTCGGAGCCAGCTTTGAATGTTACTTTATAACAAGGGTGAAATATCGTAATTTCAAGGCTATCATTACGTCAATCGGAATTTTGCAGGATGATGACAGCATGCGTGAAATAAAGTACCAAACCGGCACGATCGATCCGCTCAACAAGGCGCTGGGCAAGCTCGACGCCCCGCTGGCGCCCGATGCGGCCGGCCAGGTGGGCTGGCAATTGCTGGCGGAAGACCTCAGCCTGCCAGCCGCTGTGCTGTATGAAGAGCGCCTTGCGCATAACCTGGATTGGATGCGCCGCTTCATGGGTGAGTATGGTGTGCAGTTGGCGCCGCATGGTAAAACCACCATGGCACCTAAGCTGTTCGCGCGCCAGCTGGCCGCTGGCGCCTGGGGTATCACGCTGGCCACCGCGCACCAGACTGCCGCCGCGTACGCGCACGGCGTGCGGCGCGTCTTGATGGCCAACCAGCTGGTGGGCCGGCGCAATATGGAAATCGTGGCCGACCTGCTGCGCGATCCGGATTTCGAGTTCTTTACGCTGGTGGATTCGGCTGCGCTGGTGGACCAGCTGGGCAAGTATTTCAGCGCACGCGGCCAGAAGCTGCAGGTGCTGCTGGAACTGGGCGTGCCAGGCGGGCGCACCGGCGTGCGCGGTGCGCAGCAGCAAGAAGCGGTGCTGGCGGCGCTGGCGCGCTGGCCCGGCGTGCTGTCGCTGGCCGGCGTGGAAATCTACGAGGGTGTGCTCCAGGAAGAGGCCGATATCCGCGACTTCCTGCGGCGCACCGTGGCGGTGACGCGCGAGCTGTTCGCGGCAGGCCGCTTTGGCCGCAGCCCGGTGATGATGTCCGGCGCGGGCTCGGCCTGGTACGACGTGGTGGCGGAGGAGTTCGCCCGCACCGACATCGGCGCGCCGATCGACATCGTGCTGCGCCCGGGCTGCTACCTCACGCACGACGTGGGCATCTACCGCGCCGCGCAAAAGCGCATTCTGGCCAGCAATCCGGTCGCGCAGAAGATGCGCGAGGGCCTGTTGCCGGCCTTGCAGTTGTGGGCCTATGTGCAGTCGATTCCCGAGCCGGAGCGCGCCATCATTGGCATGGGCAAGCGCGACGCCGCCTTCGATGCGGGCATGCCGATCCCGGCGCAGGTCTACCGGCCCGGTGCAAGCGCGCCGGTGGCGGTGCCTGCGCATTGGGAGGTGACGGGCATGATGGACCAGCACGCTTATCTGGCGATCCGCCCCGGCGACGATGTCCAGGTCGGAGACATGGTGGCCTTTGATATTTCCCATCCCTGTCTTACCTTCGACAAGTGGCGCCACATTCCGGTGCTCGACGGCGACCTGCGCGTGATCGACCTTGTGCAGACGTTCTTCTGAACGGCCGCACGCAGCAGCAAAGACAGCGATAACAGCAACGACAGCAACGACAGCTACATCAGGGGACGCTTGCACCATGAGCATCGATATTCTCGCCTTCGGCGAAGCGCTGGTTGAGTTCAACCAGCAGCCCGACGATCCCGCCCGCTACCTGCAGGGCTTTGGCGGCGACACTTCCAATTTCTGCATCGCCGCGGCGCGCCAGGGCGCCCGCGCCGGCTATATCAGCGCGGTGGGCGAGGACACCTTCGGCGAGCGGCTGCTGGCGCTGTGGACGCAGGAGCGGGTGGATACCCGCCACGTGCGCATCGACGCGGGCGCGCCCACCGGCGTGTACTTCGTCACCCACGACGCGCACGGGCACCGTTTTGACTACCTGCGCAGCGGCTCGGCGGCCAGCCACTACAGCCACGAGAACCTGCCGCACCACGCCATTGCCGAAGCGCGCTACCTGCATGTGTCAGGCATCAGCCTGGCCATCAGCACCAGTGCCTGCGATGCCGGTCTGGCGGCAATGGAACATGCGCGCAAGGCCGGTTGCCAGGTCACGCTCGACACCAACCTGCGCCTGCGGCTGTGGACCCTGGCGCGCGCGCGCGGCATCATGCGCGAGGCCTTCGCGCTGACCGATGTATGCCTGCCGAGCTGGGACGACATCACCGTGCTGACGGGCCTCGATGACCGCGACGCCATCGTCGACTACCTGCTGGGATGCGGCATCGGGCTGGTCGCGCTGAAGCTGGGCGAGGAGGGCGCGTACGTGGCCACGCCCGAGGCGCGCACGCTTGTGCCGCCGTACACGGTGCGCCCGGTGGATGCTACCGGGGCCGGCGATTGCTTCGGAGGCAGCTTTGTCGCGCGCCTTGCCGCCGGCGACGATCCGTTCGACGCTGCGCGCTACGCCAATGTGGCGGCCGCGCTGTCCACCACTGGCTATGGCGCGGTAGCGCCGATCCCATCCACCGAAACCGTGCTGGCGCGAATGGCGCAGTCGGTTTCCGTGATCGCCTGATTCCCAAGCCATCAAGCCCTAGCTCTAAGCTCTAAGCTCAATCGTCCGACCTGACCGAAGATCCACTGCCATGCAAACCCAATCTCCCTCGCTGATCGAACGCCTCGTTAACGTGCCGGTGATCCCGGTGCTCGAGTTCTCCTCCGTGGACGAAGCCCTGCATGTGTCCGAAGCCTTGATCGGCGGCGGCCTGCCGGTGCTGGAGATCACGCTGCGCACGCCGGTGGCGCTGGACGCCATCAAGGCGGTGGCGGCAGCTTTCCCGCAAGCCTGCGTAGGCGCGGGCACGGTGTTGACGGCGGCCGACCTGAAGGCCGTGAGCGAGGCCGGCGCGCAGTTCGCGGTCTCACCCGGGCTCACGCCGGCGCTGGCCGTAGCCGCGCAGGGTGCGGGCGTGGCGCTATTGCCTGGCGTAGCCACCGCCAGCGAGGCGATGGCCGCGATGGAAGCCGGTTTCAAGTTCCTGAAGTTCTTTCCGGCGGAAGCGTCGGGCGGCGTGCCGATGCTCAAGTCGCTTTACGGGCCGTTCGCGCAACTGCGCTTCTGCCCGACGGGCGGCATCGACCTTGCCCGCGCGCCGACCTATCTCGCGCTGCCCAATGTGGTCTGCGTTGGCGGATCCTGGGTGGTGCCCAAGGATGCGGTGGCCAAGGGCGACTGGGCGCGGGTGCGCACACTGGCGCAGGAGGCTGCTGCGCTGCGCAAGTCCGCCTGAAGCCCCCAAGGCGTCGGACAAAGGCGGATAGCGGGCCGCCGCGCCAGGTTATAAGCTTGGCATATCCCGACTGCTGGAGGCAGCATGGCTGTGCAACTGGCGGGTCCGGCCCCGGGTGGCATGGCAGCTTCCCGCCGCCGCGGGGCGATACTGGCCCAGCGGCTTGGCCGCGTGTTGATTTGCGCGTGCGTCCTGTTTGCCGAGGGTTGCGCCAGCCTGCCCAAGGAAGCGCCGCGCGAGCAGAGCGCAGCCTTGGCAGATCCGGCGACCACCGCCCTCGGGCGGCTGGTTGCGCAGAGCTCGCCCGATCAGGCGCTGTCCGGCTTTCACGTGATCGCCTCTGGCGAAGAAGCCTACGGCACGCTGATTTCGCTGGCCGACCATGCCACGCGCACCCTGGATCTCCAGTACTACGTCATCGAGGCCGACGAATCATCCCGCGAGATCTTGCGGCACGTGCGGGCGGCGGCCGAGCGGGGCGTGCGCGTGCGCGTGCTGGTGGACGACCTGCATAGCGACGGCAAGGATCGCGCCTTCCTGCGCTTCGCGGGCCATCGCAATATCGAAGTACGCATGTTCAACCCGTTTCCTGCGGGGCGATTCTCCAAGCTGACGCGCATGCTCTCGTCCGCCACCGATGTCCGCCGGCTCAACCGCCGCATGCACAACAAGGCCTTTATCGCCGACAACGCGCTGGCCATGACAGGGGGGCGCAATATCGGCAACGCCTATTTCCTGCGCGCTCCCGACACAAATTTCGTCGACCTGGACGTGATCGCTGCCGGTCCCGCGGTACGTCGGCTGTCCGCCGCATTCGACCGGTACTGGAACAACCCGCTGGCCGTGCCGGTAGAAGTCCTGGCAACCCCGGCGGAGGCGGTGGACGCGGCGTCCGCCTCCGGCGCTAGCGCGGCGCGGCCCGAGCAGGCCCTCGTCGACACGCAGACGGATAGCAAGCGCATCGAAGCACTGGGCATGACGCCTCCCGGCAAGATCGATGCACGGGAGAGCTTCCTGGGCCGCCAGTTCACCGCCGGCGGCAAGCTGGCTCTCGAATGGGCTTCGGCAAGCGTGATGGTCGACGCGCCGAGCAAAGCCGCGCCGGACCAGGCGCCGGCCGCCGGCGAGACCATGAGCGAGGAACTGGGGCACATGCTGAGCGGGGCGAGCCAGGAGGTCATCCTGATCTCGCCCTATTTCATCCCGGGCGACCGCGGCGTCGCGTGGATGGCGGGTCTGGTCAAGCGGGGCGTCAAGGTGCGGGTCTTGACGAACTCACTGGCTGCCACCGATGCGCCCATCGTCCATGTGGGCTACCGGCGCTATCGGCCCGACCTGCTGCGCGCGGGGGTGGAGCTGCATGAGCTCAAGTCGCGCCCCGGCCGGCCGCAGCAGATCATCGGGGATTACACGTCTTCGCAGGCTAGCCTGCATGTGAAGGCGGCCGTCGCCGACCGGACCAACCTGTTCGTGGGATCGATGAACTTCGATCCACGCTCGGCCAGCCAAAACACGGAGACGGGTCTGATCATCCATAGCGCCAAGCTCGCGCAGCAAGTCGCGCAGTTGTTCGCCGGGGCGATCGACGACAACAGCTACCTGCTGCGCTTGTCCGATCAGGGCGCGGTGCAGTGGGTGGATGGCAAGGGGGATAAGGCCGTGGTGTTCGATACCGAGCCGGATACAAGCTGGCAGAAGCGCTTGTGGATCGACGTACTCGCGCCGTTCACGCCTGAGCAGTTGTTGTGATGCCGCGGAGCGCCATGCCTGGCGCTCCGGTGCCGTCAGC
Organism: Cupriavidus sp. 05L411; assembly: GCF_056398045.1. NCBI lineage: Bacteria > Pseudomonadati > Pseudomonadota > Betaproteobacteria > Burkholderiales > Burkholderiaceae > Cupriavidus > Cupriavidus sp. 05L411. Next base: position 361,038 of record NZ_JBFTOQ010000001.1, read on the forward strand.
GCATCTTACTTGCTGCGATCGGCTGCGCCTTCAAGCTTTTGGCCACCCTTTTGTATATCCTGGCCCAGGCCGGCCATGGTGTTGCAGCCAGCCAGCAGGGTGGCAAACAGAACGCAGAAGATCCATCCTTTTTTCACGCCAGACTCCTTTCGGTCATTGAATTCGCCGCAATTTTACCGTTGCCGCGGGACTCTATTGAAGCACGATGCGTGCCATTTTGTAACCGATCGTGCCAAGACTGTGACGCGGCGCAGGCACGCGCTGCGCCCTAGGTCAGCAATTCACGCGCGCGTGCGCAGATCGCAGCATGTGTCTGCGCCAGCCAGTGCGCCGGGAAGGGCTGCGCCAGCAAGTATCCCTGTATGGCGCAGCAGCCCCAACGTCGCACTTCGGCCAGTTGGTGCCGTGTTTCGATGCCTTTGGCACAGACTGGCAGGCCAAGGCGCAGCGCCTGCTCGCAGGCGGCTTGCAGCCGGGCGGCGGCGCCGGCCTGCCCTGGCTGCTCGCTGCTGCCGATGCAGCGCGCGTTGAACGTCAGTAAATCGGGCTGCAGGCGCTCCAGCGTTGACGCGCCGCCGGGCGCGTCGGCAAAGTCGCTCAGGGCAAACCGCAGGCCCGCGCCGCGCAACGTGGCGAGCTTGGCCGCGGCAACGTGGTCGCCGGCCAGCAATGCCTCGCCGGGAATCTCGAGACAGATCCTCGCCGGGTCGAGCTTGCGTGCCGCCAGGGTGCGCAACAAGGTGTCGATCAGCGGGGTGCCGTGCAACTGGGCGCTGGAAACCAGCAACGACAGCTCCACCGGATCGGCGACGCCCGGGCAGTCCAGCAAGGGCAAGGCGTTTTCCATCAGCCAGCGTGCCACCTCGTCCATCATGCCAAGAGATTCCAGCGCGGGCAGGAAGTCTTGCGGCGCGACACGCCCCAACTCGGGACTCTGCCAGCGCAGACGGGCCGTGTAGCCAGTCACGCAACCGGTGGCCAGCGATGCCCTTGCCTGCAGGTTCAGCGCGATCTGCCCGCGCGCCAAGGCGAAAGGCAGGGCGGCCAGGAGCGGCGTAAAAAGTGATGCAGGGGTGGCAATGCCGCCGGCAACGCCATCGCCGCCGCGTTTGCGCACGTGCAGCATCGCGTCATAGGCCTCATGGAGGCTGCGCTCCGCGGGCTTGTCGGGTTCGTCCAGCGCCACGCCAATGCTGCTGGACAGGAACAGCTCGAACCCGTTCTGCACGAACGGCCGCGCCAGGCCTGTGGCCACGGCGCGCGCCAGGCGCATCGCCGCTTCCATGGGATCGGCCGCCGACAGTGGCTGCGGAGGCAGCGGCACGACCGCACCGATATCAGCCTGGCCTAGCCAGTTCACTTCGGCCGCCTGGGCCAGCGCGGCTACGCGCGCCGCCGCCTGCGCGCGCAGCCGCGTCGATAGCGCTGCACCAAGTGTTTCGCTAGCGTAGGTAAAGCGATCAAGGTGGATCACCAGCACCGCGAAGCGCCGCTGTGTGGCGAGCGGCATCTGCCGCCGCGCCATCAAGGCAGCCACGAAGTCGCATTTTTCTTGAGGGTCCACCTCCGGCGAGCGGACGGCATCGTCTGCGTCTGGATGCATTGGGGGTCCCTGTGGGCAGCACGATTTCGCCGCACGGTGGCATGAGCGCAGCCCGCCAGAGCTCTGGCCGCGGCAACCGCCGCGCCATTGGCACGCCGGCTCGGGGATCTGGCCCTCGAGCCGGCGTCACGGATGGCACGGCACAGTGGCGATCATACGGCAGAGCAGGCGCGGCCCGAAGCGTGGCGGGCACAGGGATAGTGCGGATTCGCCGGAGCTTGACGGAGGTCAAGTTTCGGCGGCAGGCGGGTCTGGGGTCAGCCGGTGGTCTCGGCGTCGGCGCCGTCGTCGGGCAGCACGCGCGACGCCAGTACCTTGTCGATGCGCTTGCCGTCCATGTCCACGATCTCGAACTTCCAGTCGCCCCAGCGCACGGTGTCGGTGGTCTGCGGAAGGCGGCCCAACAACAGAAGCAACATGCCGGACAGCGTGTGGTAACGCTCCTTGTCCTCTTCCGGCACCTGGCGCAGGCCAATGCGGTCTTTCAGTTCGGGGATGGGAATGAGGCCATCGAGCAGCCAGGAACCGTCCTCGCGCTGCACGGCCCATTCCTCGCCCACGCCATCCTGCTTGAATTCGCCGGTGATGGCCTCGATCAGGTCCTGCAGCGTCACCAGGCCTAGCACCTCGCCGTATTCGTCGATGACAAAGGCGATCTGGCCGCCGGAAATGCGGAAATTCTCCAGCAGTTCCATGCCGGTCACGCTCTCCGGCACGAACACGGGAGGCTGCGCCACGGTGGCGAGGTCGGTCGGCTCGCCGCGCAGGCGGCGCGCCAGCAACTGGCGGGCGCTCACCACGCCCAGCATGTCGTGCATGCCGCCGCGCACCACCGGGAAGCGCGAGTGATCGGACTCCTCGATGCGGCGCAGGTTTTCTTCCAGCGGGACTTCCACGTCCAGGCAGACCACATCGCCGCGCGGCACCATCAGCGAGGTGAGCTGTCGGTCATCCAGGCGGAACACATTACGCACCATGGTGTGCTCGTGCTGCTCGATGACGCCGGCTTCCGAGCCTTCCACCAGGAGGGCATGGATCTCTTCTTCGGTCACCGCCGGGCCGCGCCCGCTTTTCACGCCAAGCATGCGCAGCACCAGCCGGGTTGAGCTGGATAGCAGCTTGACGAACGGGGTGGAGGCCAGCGCCAGGAAGGAAATCGGGCGCGAGACCAGGCGCGCGATGGTTTCGGGGGCCATCTGGCCGAGGCGCTTGGGTACCAGCTCACCCAGCACAATGGAGAAATAGGTCAGGCCGGCCACCACAATGGTGGTCGCCACCCAGCCGGCGGTCGAGGCCTGCATGCCAAAGCCCTGCAGCCAGACGCCTAGCGGCTGCGCCAGGGTGGATTCGCCAACGACGCCGTTCAGCACGCCAATGGAGGTAATGCCGATCTGGACGGTAGACAGAAATCGGGTGGGATCCTCGCCCAGCTTGATCGCTTCGATCGCGCCGCGGTCGCCTTCTTCGATGCGCCGCTGCAGGCGGGCCTTGCGGGCTGTCATCAAGGCGATTTCGGACATCGCGAACAGGCCGTTGATCAGGATCAGCGCCAGTAATATGGCAATTTCCATCAGGGTGCGCGCCCTGTGCGCGCAGGAGTTATCGAGGCCCAAAGCATAACATTGCTGTGTGTCAGGGCCGCTGCGGCCTTGCCTGGATTGCCGTGTCCATCCCCCTTGCGGCACGTTGCGCTGACCGAGCCGTCACCTGGGCGCAGCGTGAAAACCGAACGGTGCCCCCGTTCGAAAACACGACGTTCGAGACGGTGCAAGTCGCTTCCCGCTCTGGCCTTTGCTCGAGGTTATTCGCTATCTCATTGATATAAAACAAAAAATACTTTTCTCCAGCAGTTGGCATAGCCGTTGCGTTACTGCCACCGAACCACCGTGCCATGCGGTGAGTTTGGCAACGGCGCTGCCTGGCAGCCGCCGTGAACGCTGACAAAGCAAGGAGACAAGTATGGAAGTGCAATCACAAGTCCAGGTGATGGGCATCGATGCCGGCGGCACGATGACCGACACCTTCTTTGTGCGCGGCGACGGGCGGTTTGTCGTCGGCAAGGCGCAAAGCAACCCGGAAGACGAATCCCTGGCCATCTTCAACTCCTCGGAGGACGCGCTTGCGCACTGGCAGCGCGGGGTTGACGACGTGTACCCCGAACTGCTGACCTGCGTGTACTCGGGCACCGCGATGCTCAACCGCGTCGTGCAGCGCAAGGGGCTGGACGTGGGCCTGATGGTCAACAAAGGCTTCGAGCACGTCCATTCGATGGGGCGGGCCATCCAGAGCTACCTGGGCTACGCGCTGGAGGAGCGCATCCATCTCAACACGCACCGCTACGACGAACCGCTGGTGCCCCTGTCGCGTACCCGCGGCGTGACCGAACGCACAGACGTGCAGGGAGAAATCGTGATCCCGCTGCGCGAAAATGAAGTGCGTCAGGCGACGCGCGAGTTGGTGGCGGCCGGGTCCAAGGCCGTCGTGATCTGCTTCCTGCAATCGCACAAGAACGGCACCAGCGAGCAGCAGGCCCGAGATATCACGCGTGACGAGCTCAAAAAGCTCGGTGCCGATATCCCGGTGTTCGCCTCGGTGGACTATTACCCGCAGCGCAAGGAAAGCCACCGGATGAACACCACGGTGCTGGAGGCATACGCGGCCGAGCCCTCGCGGCAGACGCTGAAAAAGGTCAGCGACCGTTTCAGGAAGCACGGTGCCAAGTTCGACCTGCGGGTGATGGCCACCCACGGCGGCACCATCAGTTGGAAGGCCAAGGAACTGGCGCGCACCATCGTCTCCGGGCCGATCGGCGGCGTGATCGGGTCCAAGCTGCTGGGCGAGACCCTGGGCTACGACAATATCGCCTGTTCCGACATCGGCGGCACCTCGTTCGACATGGCGCTCATCACCAAGGGCAACTTCGCCATCGCCGCCGATCCCGACATGGCGCGGCTGGTGCTGTCCTTGCCGCTGGTGACGATGGACTCGGTGGGCGCCGGCGCCGGCAGCTTTGTGCGGCTTGATCCCTATAGCGGCGCCATCAAGCTCGGCCCGGACAGCGCGGGCTACCGGGTCGGTACGTGCTGGCCGGAAAGCGGGCTGGACACTGTGTCGGTCTCGGATTGCCACGTGGTGCTGGGCTACCTCAATCCTGACAACTTCCTTGGCGGCGCGATCCGGCTGGATGTGGAGCGGGCGCGCCAGCATATCAAGGCACAGATCGCCGATCCGCTGGGTTTGTCGGTAGAGGACGCCGCGGCCGGCGTGATCGAACTGCTCGACCTGCAATTGCGCGAGTACCTGCGTTCTAACGTAAGTGCCAAGGGCTATAACCCGACCGAGTTCGTCTGCTTCTCCTACGGCGGTGCCGGGCCTGTCCATACTTATGGCTACACCGAAGGGCTGGGCTTCAAGGATGTGATCGTGCCGGCTTGGGCGGCGGGCTTCTCGGCGTTTGGCTGTGCTTGCGCGGACTTCGAGTACCGCTATGACAAGAGCGTTGACCTGGCGCTGCCACAGGATGCTGCGCAGGAGGACAAGGCCCGGGCGGCCCAGACCATCCAGAAGGCGTGGTCGGACCTGGCCGCCAAGGTGATCGAGGAGTTCAAGATCAACGGCTTCAGGGCTGAAGACGTGATCCTGCGGCCCGGCTACCGCATGCAATACATGGGCCAGCTTAACGACCTGGAAATCAGCTCCCCGATCGTCAATGCCGCCACGGCGGGCGATTGGGACCAGATCGTCGATGCCTTCGAGGAAACCTACGGCCGCGTGTACGCCAGTTCGGCGCGCTCGCCCGAGCTGGGTTTCTCCGTTACTGGCGCCATCATGCGCGGCATGGTGATTACCCAGAAGCCGGTGCTGCCGGAAGACCCGGAAGGCGGGCCGAAGCCGCCCGCGCAAGCACGGCTGGGAACGCGTCCGCTGTATCGCCAGAAGCAGTGGCACGACGCGGTGCTGTGGAAGATGGAAGCGCTGCTGCCCGGCAACATCATCACCGGGCCGGCCATCATCGAGTCGGACGCCACCACCTTCGTCGTGCCCGAGGGCTTTGCCACCACGCTCGACAAGCATCACCTCTTCCACCTCAAAGAAGTGAAGTAAGGAGACACGCCATGAACATGATGTCCAGCAAGGAAGTCGGGCTCGCAGACCTGCTCAAGACCGGCGAGACGCTCAAGCAGTTCCGCGACGCCATTCTCGAACGCACCGCCGAGACCGGCCATTACAACGGGCTCACGCGCCTCGCATTTCGCGAGCGGGACCCGATCCGCTACGAAAAGCTCTTCTCCAAGCTGCGCGGCGGCCTGGTGCATGCACGCGAAACCGCCAAGAAGATCGCCGCCAGCCCGATCGTCGAGCAGGAGGGCGAACTGTGCTTCACGCTCTACAACGCCGCGGGCGATTGCGTGCTGACCTCGACCGGGATCATCATCCACGTCGGCACGATGGGGGCCGCGATCAAGTACATGATCGAGAACGGCTGGGAGACCAATCCCGGCATCCATCCCGGGGACATGTTTACCAACAATGATTGCGCGATCGGCAATGTCCATCCCTGCGATATCGCCACCATCGTGCCGATTTTCGCGCATGGCAAGCTGGTGGGCTGGGTGGGAGGCGTGACCCACGTGATCGACACCGGCGCGGTGACGCCCGGATCGATGTCCACCGGGCAGGTGCAGCGCTTTGGCGACGGCTACATGATCACCTGCCGCAAGACCGGGGTGAACGACACCCCGCTGCGCGACTGGCTGCATGAAAGCCAGCGCTCGGTACGCACGCCGAAGTACTGGATTCTCGACGAGCGAACCCGCATCGCCGGCTGCCACATGATCCGCGACCTGATCGAGGAAGTGATCGAGGACGAAGGGCTGCAAGCCTACGAAGAGTTCTCCTACGAGGTGATCGAGGAAGGGCGCCGCGGCCTGCAGACGCGCATCAAGGCGATGACGCTGCCGGGCAAGTACCGCAAGGTGGCGTTTGTCGACGTGCCGTACAACCACCCGGATGTGCAGACCTCGTCGGCCTTCGCCAAGCTCGATTCGATCATGCACTCGCCGGTGGAAATGGAAATCCGCAAGGATGGATCGTGGCGCCTGGATTTCGAGGGCGCGAGCCGCTGGGGCTGGCATTCCTACAACGCGCATCACGTGGCCTTTACCAGCGGCATCTGGGTGATGATGACGCAAACGCTGGTGCCCACGCAGCGCATTAACGATGGCGCCTACTTCGGCACGGAATTCCATCTGCCCAAGGGCACCTGGATGAATCCGGATGATCGCCGCACCGGCCATGCCTACGCCTGGCACTTCCTGGTCTCGGGCTGGAGCGCGATGTGGCGCGGCCTGTCGCAGGCCTACTTCAGCCGCGGCTACCTGGAAGAGGTCAATGCCGGCAACGCCAACACCTCAAACTGGCTGCAGGGCGGTGGCATCAACCAGGAGGGCGAGATCCACGCGGTCAACAGCTTCGAGGCTTCGTCGTGCGGCACCGGCGCCAGCGCCATCAAGGACGGTCTCAACCATGCCGCGGCGATCTGGAACCCAGAAGGCGATATGGGCGATATCGAGATATGGGAAATGGCCGAGCCCCTGCTTTACCTGGGGCGCAACGCCAAGGCCAATTCCGGCGGCTATGGCAAATACCGGGGCGGCTGCGGCTTCGAGACGCTGCGCATGGTGTGGAAAGCGCAGGACTGGACCATGTTCTTCATGGGCAACGGCTATATGAACAGCGACTGGGGCCTGATGGGCGGCTATCCGGCCGCCACCGGCTACCGCTTCGAAGCCCACAAGACCGGCCTGAAGGAGCGCATCGCCGGCGGCGACAGCCTGCCCCTTGGTGGCGATGCCAATCCGGACCTGCCGGACTACGAGAACCACCTCAACGCCGGCGCGGTCGTCAAGCGCGACCAGCAGTGCATGACGACCGAGGACTGCTACGACAACTACGATTTGTACCTGAACTATCTGCGTGGCGGCCCGGGCTTTGGCGACCCGCTCGACCGCGAGGTCGAGGCCATCGAGCGGGACCTGAACAACGCCTTGCTGCTGCCCGAATATGCGCAGAAGGTATATGGCGCGGTCGCGACCAAGGACGGCAATGGGATATGGACGGTGGATGCCAAGGCGACCGCGTTGCTGCGTATCGAGATCCGCAACCAGCGCCTGGCGCGCTCGCAGCCTGTCCAGGAATGGATGAAGGGCGAGCGCGAGCGGATTCTGGTCAAGCATGCCTCGATCCAGGTGCGGCACATGTTTGCCACCAGCTTTGGCCTTTCGAACAAGTTCGAGCAGCAGTTTCGCACGTTCTGGGGGCTGCCGGACTCGTGGACCTTGACCGAGGACGAGCTGGACGTGCCGACCTATGGCTCGAAGTACCGCATGGACCTGTCCAAGATGCCCGACGTCAACACGGTGGTGCTGGTCGAAGAGTAAGGCCCGGGCGGCACCAACCAATGCACACATTAGTCAATACGCCAGAGAGGATTCAAGATGTCCACTTACACCAGTGAACAGGTCAAGAACCTGGTCGACGGCAAGCTCGACTGGGACACCACCCTGCGCATGCTATCGATGCCCAAGGATGCAGCGCGCTTTCAGCTATACGTGCAAGCGCTGCAGAAAAAGCTCGATTGGGATGATCGCATCGTGCTGCCGCTAAGCCCGCACATGTTTATCGTGCAGCAGGCCAAGACCAAAAAGTGGGTCACGCAATGCGATTGCGGCCATGTCTTCTGCGATTACCGGGAGAACTGGAAGCTCCATGCCAACGTCTACGTGCGCGACACGGATGAAGCCATGGCCGAGGTCTATCCGCACCTGATGGCGCCGGACACGCAATGGCAGGTGTACCGCGAATACTACTGCCCCAAGTGCGGAACCATGCACGACGTGGAAGCCCCCACGCCGTGGTATCCGGTGATCCACGACTTCGAGCCGGATATCGAAGCGTTCTATACAGACTGGGTGAAGCTGCCTCTGCCGGAGCGCGCGGACTGATGTCGATCTCGACATCGAGGTAATTGCTTCTGCACTTCCGGGCCAAGGGATGGATCGTGCATCCCTCCTGGCGGTGGCGTTTCGGCCGTTCGATTTTCGGACGGCCGTTTCGTTTTCGGCCGGTCGGTGACGGCCGCTCAGGCGCCCGTGCGGCCGGGCGGGCCGCGCGGCGGGCGCATGGCGCGTGGCCTGGAACTTGCGGGTAGGCAAGCCCCGGCTGGCTTTGGCGGTACCGTCGGGAGTAGGATGCAACGAGCGGGCGCTAGTCCCGCGAAGCACGCAAGACAAGAGATCGAGCCGGAGAACCGGCCATCCGAGCCCGCATCGGGCGGGCCCCCGCAAGGAGACACGGAATGCAAGAAGCCGGTACACCGATGGACTGGTTTTCCCATCCCGACCATGACGCCAGCGTCATGTCCGCCTGGGAGCACCTGATCGATGGCGGTGAGGCGAGCGCTGGCGAGCTGCGCTGCGTGGTCGACGATTCCTGGCGCCGGTGCCTGGTGGGCCAGGTTGATCCTGGCGCCGGGGCCGCGCCGCCGCCGCTGGACGAAGCCGGCCTGAGAGTCCGGCGGGAGAAGAATGATCGCCTGGTCAGCGCCAGCCTGCCACTGATGCAGCAGACCCGCGAGTTTCTCTCGCAGACGGGCACCATCATGCTGCTGGCCGATCCCGACGGCATGATCCTCCAGCAGGAGGGCGATATGCATATCGTCGAGCCCGCCGGGGAAGTCGGCCTGATTCCGGGCTGCGACTGGACGGAGCTCAACTGCGGGACCAATGCCATCGGTACCGCGCTGGCCTTGCAACAACCTGTGCAAATCCACGGTGCCGAGCATTTTTGTGCCGGCATCAAGCGCTGGACCTGCTCGGCCACCGTCATCCGTGATCCTCTGGACGGCGGCGTGCTTGGCGTGATTGACGTGTCAGGCCTGGCGCAAACCTATAGCAGGCATAGCCTGGCATTGACCGTGTCGCTGGCGGGCCGGATCGAGAGCCGGCTGGCCAAGCTGGTCATGGAGCGCCGCCTGCGGCTGCTGGACCGCTGCATGAGCCATTTTGCGTCGGTGGGCAGCGACGGGGTGCTCGTCCTTGACGAAGGCGGGCGCCTGGTCAAGGCCAATCCGCAGGCGCCTTCAGCGCTGGCGCGGCTGGGCGTGAGCACCATTTTGAACAGCGCGTTTTCCATTCCCGGCCTGGACGCCCGCGTGGCGCGCGCCGGATCCGGGCCGCTCCCCGAATGGCTTCGCCTGACCCGCTTCGAAGTGATTCGCGATCGCGGCGACATGCTGGGTTTCGTGGTGGTGATCCCTGCCGCGCCGCATCACCCTGCATCGGGTACTGCCGGCGCGCCTGCCGCGCGGCTGGGCGCGGCGCCGGCGTTTTCCAGCATCGTAGGCAACGGCACCGCCTTGCGCTCGGCGGTGGAGAAGGCGCAGCACCTGGCGCCGTCCAGGGTACCGGTGCTGCTGCTGGGCGAAACTGGCGTTGGCAAGGAATTGTTCGCGCAGGGGATTCACCAGGCCAGCGCCTGCGCAGACGGCCCGTTCGTGGCGCTCAATTGCGGGGGGCTGTCACGGGACCTGCTTGCGAGCGAGCTCTTTGGCTATGCCGAGGGGGCGTTTACCGGCGCGCGCCGATCGGGCGCGGCCGGCAAGATCGAGGCCGCCAACCGGGGGACGCTGTTTCTCGACGAGATTGGCGAAATGCCGCTCGACATACAGCCGCACCTGCTGCGTGTGCTGGAAGAGGGCGAGATCTACCGGCTGGGCGAGAACACGCCGCGCAAGGTCAGCTTTCGCCTGGTCGCCGCCACCCACCGGAACCTGCGTGACGACGTGGCCGCGGGGAAATTCCGCATGGACCTGTTCTACCGCATCGCCGTGACCAATATCGCGATACCCGCCTTGCGCGAGCGCAAGGACGACATCCCGGCCCTGGTCACGCACTGGCTGGGCCGGCTGTGCGAGCGCTATGGGCTGCCGGTGGCCTCGTTCGACGATGATGCTTACCGATGCCTGCTTGCCTACGGGTGGCCGGGCAATGTCCGCGAGCTGCGCAACGCGCTCGAGGGCGCCTTGCTGATGGCCGAGGGCGGCGTCATCACCCTGGACAAGCTGCCGCTCGAAATCAGCTCGGTGGGGACCCCGGGCGGCGCCAGCCGGTCAAAGGACATTGCCGGCAGTGTGCCCGAGACGGTTTGCTCACTGGAGATGGCCGAATCGGAATCCATCCGCAAGGCCCTGGCGTACAGCGGTGGCAACCTGACCAGGACCGCTTCGCGGCTCGGCATCGCGAAGAGCACCCTGTACCAGAAGATCAGGAAATACGGATTGGGTGCCGCGCTGAGCGAAACACGCGGACGGGTGACATAGGGCGGGTGACATAGGGCGGCGGGACCGACGTCGACGACTGTATTTCAGCCAGGGCTGGTGTCGCGTTGCAGCATGGGGGCGGTGCCCGTATTACTTCGCAGGTAATCGCCAGACGGCCTTCGCCATGCTGTAATGCCGCCATGGATACCCTGACCCCCAGCTCCGAAACCGCCCTCGATTTCCCCGGCCTGCTGCGTTACTGGCGCGGCAAGCGCGGCTATAGCCAGCTTGCGCTGTCGCTGGCCGCCGGGGTATCGCAGCGGCATATCAGTTTCCTTGAATCCGGCCGCGCCCGGCCCAGCCGCGAGATGGTGCTGTCGCTGGCGGACCGCCTTGGCGTGCCGCTGCGCCAGCGCAACCGTCTGCTCCTTGCTGGTGGCTTTGCGCCGGCCTACACCGAGCACGGCCTGGCCGCACCCGCGCTGCAGATGGTGCAGCAGGCCGTGGCGCTGATCCTGTCCAAGCAAGAGCCTTATCCCGCAGTGGTGCTGGACCGATTCTGGAACATGCTCGATGCCAATCAGGCATACCGCAACATGATTGGCGTGCTGCTGGGTGGGCGCGCACCGTCCAAGCTGGAGGAGGGCGGCGGGCGCATCAATCTGATGCTGACCGTCTTCGATCCGGATGGATTGTGGCCGGTCATCGACAACGCGCGCCAGGTCGGGCGCTACCTGCTGCGGCGCGTGTGGCAGGAGTTGCAGACGCAGGCGCAGGACCAGACCGCGCGGGAGATCTTCAACCGCATCGCGGACTGGCATCCCGATATGGTCGGGCCGGCCGGCGTTCCGCTGTTCGACGACGACGCTGCCGAGCGCACGCCGCCTCCAATGCTGCCTGTGGCGCTGGCTGCCGATGGTTTTCGCGCCTCACTGTTCTCGACGCTGACCACGCTGGGCATTCCGCAGGACGTCACGCTGCAGGAGATGCGCATCGAGTGTTTTTTCCCGGCCGATGAGGCTTCACGCCATGCACTCGAGGCGCTGTCCCGGTAGCCGGTGGCCTTGACCGGTGCGCGCGGCAGGACGGGCGCCAGCGTACACGTTGAGCAGATTGCGCAGCATGGTGTGCGACAATGCGCGTTGTCTTTTGGTCTACACGAGGGTCCGTCCATGTCCTTGCGCGCCTTTTTCCACGCTGTCGCCGTGCTGGTTGGCAGCAGTGTCTGTCTTGCCGCGTATGCCGAGCCTGCTGCCACGGTTCGCCCCGCCGCCACGGCGGGTTTGATTGAATGCCAGGCTCCCAGCGGGGGGGCTGCCTTCCGTTCCACGCCGCGCGAAGGTTGCGCCGTGCTGGCCGCGCCCGATTCTTCGGCGCCAGACCCGCAGCGCTGGCTGCCCCTGGCGGGCGCCAACGGGGTGATCTCTTACTTCGACAAGACTTCGGTGCGCCGCCGTGGTCCCGAGGTGGGTGTCGCCGTCATGCGCAACGCGCCGGCCGGGGTGATCCGCACCACCAGCGGCGAGCCGATCCGTTCCTCGCTCAAGCGCATGGTGTTCAATTGCGCCACGTCCATGTATGCGGTGGTGGAGCAGACGCTCTACGCCAAGCGCTATGCGCGCGGCGAGTCGCTTTACACCATCAGCGCCCCTCACACCGGAATGCCGCAGCCTGCCAGTGCAGGCACTGTTCCCGGCGAACTGCTCAGCCGCTTGTGTCCTTGATGCCTGTGCCGGCACGTGTGGCCAGGCTGGATGCTGCGTTGCAGTGTCGATAGGCGAACTGACACGTCAACCCATTCGTTCCCTGCTTCGTTTTGGTAGTCACGAAGCGCAGGTGCCTAGCGCCACCAAGGGCCGCAGGCAGGCTTCTCTTTACGGCTGACCAGGAGGCTGAAATGAAGAAGTGGATCGTGATGTTGACGCTGGCCATGTTTGGTGCGGGTGCTTATGCCCAGGCGTCGGCGCCTGCCGCGCCCGCGGCCGGCGACAAGCCAGCGGCGTCAAGCTCCGGCAAGACGACGAAGAAGCCGGCAAAGAAGAAGAACCACGCGCCTCCTGATGCCGACAAGATGATGAATAAAGGCGCCTGAGCGCCGCTAGTGAAAGGCGACGGGCAGCGGCGCGCCGGTGCGCTCGCTTGCTGCCGAGCTAGTTCGCCACGCCGCCTGTGAGCCCTGCGTCGCGCGTGAAGCGCGCGGTGCCGCGCTTCCGGGTACCGATGTCCAGCGGCGCCATGCGCCATCCGGGGGGACTGGCATCGAGGCGGAACCCGATCGAGAGGCTACGGCCTCTCTTTTTTTGGGCGCGGCGGGCCCCATCCGCATGATTTCAGTGCAGTGCACGATTTTGCAGGTGCGCTATGCGCCGTTCCAGTGCTGCGCACGTGCTCGCCACGCACGTTGACGGCGTGCGATCCGTATTCTAGCGTTGCAGATTCGGGGGTTGCCGCTATGTAGAGGACATGGCGCAGCGGTCTGAGGGCAGGGGGCCGATGTTCGCGTTCCGCCTTGCTCATGCGTGGTGGCGCCGTAGGGGTAATCGCTGAAGAAATGGCTGTGCCCCGAACGTGCCCTGCGAAGCACCAAGCGATGATTCGACGGTATGCCCAATGTGATGCCTGGGCTCGAGCGGCGCGCGCAAAGCGGCGTCCGGATGGCTGGGGTTTCAAATTGTTGCAAACGTTGCGTGATCGAAACGTGACTTCTTAGTCTCGAGTTGTTAAGGTCTTATTGCGCATTGCAGCAAGTCGGATACGTCCCGATACATGCAGGCACAGGTTCAGCACCCAGTCAAAAGCGATGCGCAGCGAGATCCCCTACATTTTCCCCCGGTTCGCGCTGGCCGGCATCCCGCCGTTGCTTCAGTCATTCCGCTCGCATGGTGGCCCGCCTTTTGCTGCGGTGTTTGATTGATCGTAACCGTCCAACTACGCCCGTCACTGGCATTCATGTCCGAAACCGTTACCTTGCCGACCGTCGAATTTATCCAGCGCCGTGCATTGGCGCCAGCGAACACAGGCGCGCTTCGCCTCGGCAGGTGGTTGTGCGGCGGCATGCTGGCGCTGTGTGCAGTGGCGGCGCACGCGTTCGGCTTCGACACCGTGGCGGCGCGCGCGCGCCAGCTGGCCGCAAGTCCTTACAAGGCACCCGCGCAGAATCTGCCGCGTGAATTGCGCGAGCTGCCGTACGAGCGCTACCGCGAGATCGAATACAAGCCTGAGCGTTATCAGTGGCGCAATGCCAAGCTGCCGTTCGAGCTCTCCTTCTTTCATGAAGGCATGGTGTTCGACCAGCCGGTGCGCATCAATGAAGTGGTGAGCGGGAGCGCCCGCGAGATCCGCTTCGATCCGTCCGCGTTCAACTACGGGCCGCACAAGGTCGATGCCAGCAAGCTCAAGACGCTTGGCTTCGCCGGCTTCCGCGTGCTCTATCCGCTTAACAGCACCAAGGGCAAGGACGAAGTCGTTTCCTTCCTGGGCGCCAGCTATTTCCGCGCGTTGGGCAAGGACCAGTGGTATGGCTTGTCGGCGCGGGGCCTGGCCGTGGATACCGGGCTCAACTCCGGCGAAGAGTTCCCGCGCTTCGTGGAGTACTGGATCGAGCGGCCATCGCCGGCGGATAAGCAACTGACCATCTATGCGCTGATGGACTCGCGCCGCGTGAGCGGGGCGTACCGGATCGTGATCCGGCCAGGCACCGAGACGGTCATGGAGGTGAAGTCGCGCTTGTTCATGCGGGAGAACGTCACCAAGCTTGGCTTGGCACCGCTGACCAGCATGTACCTCTTTGGCGAGAACCAACCTTCGTCGGTGCCGGACTACCGGCCCGAGGTGCATGACTCCGATGGCCTCTCGGTGCAGCTCGGCACGGGCGAGTGGCTGTGGCGCCCGCTGAGCAATCCCAAGCGCCTGCTGGTGACCTCGTTTGCCGCGACCAATCCGCAAGGATTTGGCCTGATGCAGCGGGATCGTAATTTCAGCAGTTACCAGGAGATTGGCGCGTGGTACGAGCGTCGGCCGAGCGCCTGGGTGGAGCCCAAAGGAAACTGGGGCTCGGGCCGGGTCGAGCTGGTGCAGATCCCGACCCCGGACGAGACCAACGACAACATCGTGGCGTACTGGGTGCCTGACACCCCGCCCAAGCCCAAGCAACCTTTTGATTTCGAATATCGCCTGCTGTGGCAGAAAGACGGCGAGAAACAGCCGCCGCTGTCGTGGGTGACACAAACACGGCGTGGCCAGGGCCTCAGCCGCAAGCAGGACGACACCAGTTTTTCGCTGGTGGTGGACTTTGAAGGCCCGGCCTTCAAGAAACTGGCCGCCGATACCCGGATCGATCCGGTGATCTCGGCCGACAGCAACGGGGAGCTGCTGAACACTTCGACGCAACGCAATGCGGCCACCGGCGGCTGGCGCATGACCATGGTCGTGCGCCGCAAGGACGAGAACAAACCGGTCGAATTGCGCGGCTATCTTCGCAACGGCAATACAACCCTATCCGAGACGTGGAGCTACATCTTACCCCCAGGCTGAAGCGGCGCGCCGCTCCGGCGGCGGCATGCGAGCGCTATCTCGATCGCGTTCCTGTCTCGCCCGACCAGCGACGCGAGCTGCTTGACAACGTCGCTGGCAGCGACGCCGCCGACACTGAGTCGGCCATCCATCTTCTGCAGCGCACACTCGCAGCCAAAGACGGCGAGCCATCCCCGGCGGGCCCGTCCTACGGCTCGGTGGGGCGCCGCCTCAATCTTGCCTATGGCGCACCGCAGGCGTCGGGCGAACCGCTGGTGCAGCGTCGTGCGGACGGCACCGTGCATATCGACACCGGCCCCGCACCCAAACGCGCGTCCATGGTGCCGCGGGCGTGGCCTCCGCACATCGTCACCGGCTTCCTGCGCAACCTGGGCAGGCGCATGCTGGGCCGCCCGCCAATGCCGGAAACCTGGGACACGCTGCATGACGGTCCCGATGCCGAGGGCAAATGGCACCCGGCGGGCAAGCACCGTCGATGGGTACTGCTTGGCCTGGTAGCCGGGCAGACCGCGCTGGCGACTTACTTCATGACCAAGGTGCTGCCTTATCACGGCACCGATCCGCTCGAGATCGCAGTGCTGGCGCTCTTCGCCATCCTGTTCTCGTGGGTGTCGGCTGGGTTCTGGACTGCCATGATGGGTTTCCTGGTGCTGGCCAAAGGCGGCGACCGCCATCTGATCTCGCGCTCGGCCGCAGTGGATGGGCCCATTGCCGAGGAGGCGCGCACGGCGGTCATCATGCCGATCTGCAACGAGGATGTGACCCGGGTATTTGCCGGGCTGCGCGCGACCTATGAGTCGATGGAGCGCACCGGCGAGCTGGCGCGCTTCGATTTCTTCGTGCTGTCCGACAGCGGCAACCCGGACCTGCGTACCGCCGAGACCGATGCGTGGATGGAAACCTGCCGCGCGGTCAACGGCTTCGGCCGAATCTTCTACCGCTGGCGCCGCCATCGCGTGAAGCGCAAGACCGGCAACGTGGCGGACTTCTGCCGCCGCTGGGGCAGCGCCTATCGCTACATGGTGGTGCTGGACGCAGATAGCGTGATGAGCGGCGAGTGCCTGACCACGCTGGTCAAGCTGATGGAAGGCAATCCGGGTGCTGGCATCATCCAGACCGCGCCGCTGGCCGTGGGCCGCGAGACCATGTATGCGCGCGTGCAGCAGTTTTCCACGCGCGTGTACGGGCCGCTGTTTACTGCTGGTCTGCATTATTGGCAGCTCGGCGAATCGCACTACTGGGGCCACAACGCCATCATCCGCATCCAGCCGTTCATGGAGCATTGCGCGCTGGCGCCGTTGCCCGGCAAGGGTCCGCTGGCAGGGGAAATCCTCTCGCACGATTTCGTCGAGGCCGCCTTGATGCGCAGGGCCGGGTGGGGCGTGTGGATTGCCTATGACCTGGAGGGCTCCTATGAGGAACTCCCGCCGAACCTGCTCGATGAGGTCAAGCGCGATCGCCGCTGGTGCCAGGGCAACCTGATGAACTTCCGCCTGTGGATGAAGCAGGGCTTCCACGCCGTGCACCGCGCGGTATTCCTCACTGGCGTGATGGCTTATCTGTCGGCGCCGCTGTGGTTCCTGTTCCTGGTGTTGTCCACCATCATGCTGGCCAAGCACGCGCTGGTGCCGCCGGAGTACTTCACGCAGCCCTACCAGCTGTTCCCGACCTGGCCGGAATGGCATCCCGAGAAGGCGCTGGCGCTATTCTCGGCGACCGCCACACTGTTGTTCCTGCCCAAGATCGCCAGCGTGGTGCTGCTGATGAAGGACTCGCGCAGTTATGGCGGGCCGTTGCGCCTGGTGCTGTCGATGCTGATCGAAGTCGTGATGTCGGCCTTGCTGGCCCCGGTCCGGATGCTGTTTCACACCAAGTTCGTGGCGGCGGCCTATAGCGGCTGGGGCATTACCTGGAAGTCGCCGCCGCGTGAAGATGCGCAGACCACCTGGGGCGAGGCGTTCCGCCGACACGGCATGCACACCTTGCTGGGCCTGGCCTGGGGCGGGCTGGTGCTATGGCTGGACCCGAATTTTGTCTGGTGGCTGCTGCCGATCGTGGGCTCCCTGGTATGCTCGATTCCGCTTTCGGTCTGGCTGTCGCGGGTTTCGCTGGGCCGCGCGCTGCGCGGGGCCAGGTTGTTCGTGACGCCGGAGGAGGCCACGCCCCCGCGCGAGATGGTGGCCATGCAGAAGCACGTGGAGGCAGCGGGAGAGCCGCCGGCATTTATCGATGCCGTGGTCGACCCGGTGACCAATGCGCTGATGTGCGCGACCGCCTCGTCGCGCGTGGTGCAGCCACAGGCTACGCAAGCCGAGCACGCCGCGCTGGTGCAACAGGCCCTCACCGCCGGCCCGGACGCACTGTCGGCGGCCCAGAAACACCTGTTGCTGGGGGATCCCTTTGCGCTCGCCCAGTTGCATGGACTGGTATGGGGTTCACCGCTGGCGCATGCGCGATGGAAGGAAACCCGCGTGCTGCCCCGGCGCGCGGCCAACGTGGTGCCGTTGCGTCCAAGGCTCGCCTGAGTTGAGTCGTGCCCGGGAGCTGGCGTGCCTGCTCCCGGAGGCAAGGCCCGGTATCCCGGCAGGAATGCCAGATGGGGCTGGAAGGACTTAGCGCAATGCCGAGGCGCAGATGGGCGCGTTGATGTAGACGTCGCCAACGCGGCGCTCGCCGCGCTCGTTGCGCGTCATGTAGCGGAACATCATGCTGATGCCCAGCTTGGTCAGAATTTCAACGTCCCGGTTCGCGCAGATATTGCGCTGCAGCGGCGCGGCGTAGCTGAGCTCGAAGCTGGCGAGGTCCAGCATGGGGCCTCGGTACTTGGTCAGCTCCAGCTGGAACAGGATATGTTTGCCAGGGACCGACTGGCAGCGGCGCAAGCGCGTCTCGCCATCGATCTCGATGGGCAGGGCATCGTTGAGCTGGCGGCAAGCGCGCGACAATATGTTGTCGGGGCGAGCGGTATTGCGCAGCAATTCAGGCACGCCTGCCGCGCCGGTATTCTGGCCCGTGGCAGCGCCCTTGAGCATTTGCGCCAGGGCATCGGCCTCGTCCACCACTACGGGGGCAGGCGCGGAGGCGGCGGCCCTGGCTGGAACCGGTGCCGCATGCGCACGCTGCGCCCACGGCAAACTAGCCGCGCCGGCGGCCAGGGCAAAAAGGACAGAAAGCAGTTTGTATCTTGTTCTCATGCAGGAAAACGTTGCCGGGAACCGCACCATCGGGTGGGTTCCCGCGGTGCGTCGGGCTGCGTGATCGTCCGCCTCGGGCGGCCGACAGGCTGGCATTGTACCCTTGGCGTCGCTGCTGTTGAAAGCCACGCACTCCTCCACTTCGCGGCGAAGCGAGGCCCGAAATCGCCGCAATGCCGCGGGACCGTCAGGCCTGTCATCACAGTTGCGCGCGCCCGGTCGGACGTGCGCCTGCATCATCGCCGCGCGGCATGCCGAGTGCGCGGCTTGTTACGCTATGCAACAATTACGTCTTTAGCCGCTCCCGCGCCGCCACGCCGTTAGCCAGTTTGACGCATTGGGCGCCGGTGGCCATCCCGGCCGCCTAGTTGTTCCTCAGGAAGTTTCGATGACCCGCTCCACCCGCGCCCCGCAATCCGCGCGCTTTCCGCTTTGGCTCCTGGTATGCGCTTCGCTTACCGCACTGGCGCCGCTCTCCATTGACATGTACCTGCCGAGTTTCCCGGCGCTGGCCGGGGATCTCGGGGTCGATATCGGCCGCGTGCAGCTCACGCTGGGGACGTTCCTGGTCGGATTGGCGGTGGGGCAGGCATTCTATGGCCCGATCAGCGACCGCTTTGGCCGCAAGCCGCCGTTGTATGTCGGCCTTCTGGCCTATGCGTTGGCCGCGGCCGGGTGCGCGCTCGCGCGTGACGTCGATGCGCTGATGCTGTGGCGTTTCCTGCAGGCCCTGGGCGGCTGCGCTGGCATGGTGATGGCGCGCGCTGTCATTCGGGACCGGCTGGAGGCCCATGAGTCCGCGCGCGCCTTCTCCTCGCTGATGCTGGTGATGGGCCTGGCGCCGATCCTGGCGCCCATCATCGGGGGCGCCGTGCTGGCGGCATTCGGCTGGCGCGCCATCTTCTGGTTGCTGTGCGGCGCGAGCCTGCTGATCCTGTGGGTGGTCCATCGCTACATGGAGGAATCGCTCGACCACGCCAGCGCCATGCCTTTGCGCCTGGGCCGCGTGCTTTCGAACTACGGCGAGCTGCTGCGAGATCGGGGTTTCGTCGGCTATTCGCTGTCGGCCGGCTGCGCGCAGGCGGGCATGTTTGCGTACATCGCGGGGTCGCCGTTCGTGCTGATCGAGTTGCATGGCATCGATCCCTCCCATTACGGCTTCGTGTTTGGCGCCAACGCATTGGGCCTGATCGGCATGTCGCAGCTCAACGCGCGCCTGGTGCGCAACCGCACGCTGGACCACGTCCTGCGCGGCGCGCTGCTTGCGCCGTGCCTGGCCGGCCTTGTCCTGGCTGCGGCTGTGCTCGCCGGCATGGCGCCGCTGCCGGTGCTGCTAACGGGCTTCTTTGTGTTTATCGCCAGCCTCGGCTGCATCCTGCCGAACGCCTCGGCACTGGCCATGGACCAGCAGGGCCATCGTGCCGGCACGGCTTCCGCATTAATGGGAACGCTGCAATTCTCCCTCGGCACGCTGGCCGGCGCCGCCGTCAGCTTTTGGCGGGACGGCAGCGCGCTGCCGCTGGCGGTGGTCATGGGCGTTTGCGGTACCGGCGCCGTGCTGATGCGGGCCTTTGGCCGTTCAGGCGTGACGGTGCAGGGCGCCGAATGATCCGGGCGCCGATGGTGCTGCGTTAGCGGGGCGGCCTGGCTCAGCGTGGCCGCGCCATCCCATCGATACACGGTTAAGCGGCTGCGCCGTTTTGCAGCACCACCAGTTGAGCTGGCATTGGGGCGGCGAAGCCGGCCTCGCCAAAGCTCTCGCGGATCACCCCGTTGCTATCGAAATACACCTGCCAGTAATGGTCGGTATGGCAGTACGGACGCACCGCGAGCACCGGGCCCACCAGGGTGAACTCGAGAATCTCGACGTCAGGCGGCGGCTCGGCCAGAACGTTGGGCAGCGCGGCCAGCCGCTCCTTGAGCAGGGTGGCGGCCGCCGCCACGTCGGTGCTGCCGGCCAACTGGGCCTTTAGCTCGACCCGGCGGTACGGGTTGGCGCTGAAGTTCTGGATTGTGTCCGCAAAGATCTTGTTGTTGCCGACCACGGTCAGGACATTGTCTGGCGTGTCCAGCGTGGTGGCAAACAAGCCGATCTCCCTGACGGTGCCGGTGATCCCGCCAACGGTGACGAAATCCCCGACCTTGAAGGGCCGCAGCACCACCAGGAAAGCGCCTGCCGCGAAGTTGGACATCAGCCCCGACCACGCCATGCCGATGGCGATGCCGGCCGCCGCGATCAGCGCGGCAAAGCTGGTGGTCTGGATGCCGAAGTAACCCAGTATCCCGATGATCAGCACGATATTCAGGGTCACCGTGACGATGGAACCAACATAGCGCAGCAAGGTCGGGTCGACCTTCTGCTTGGTCAGGGACCCCTGCACCATGCGCACCACGACGTGGATCAGCCACCGGCCAACCACCCAGAAGACGAGGGCGGCGAGAACTTTGAACCCGACTTCCGTCGCATAGGCGACGACGACATCCTGATACTTCTGCAGCGTTGTAGCATCCATCGCGTTTCTCCCTTGCTGGCTGGGCAGGTATACAGGCAACGAACATCATGCAGCGGATGCCCGGACGCGTTGGGGGCGGGGCGCGAAGGCAGGCAACGCATTATTGCTACGCGGCGAGCGGAAGTTCAAGCACAAAATGGCCGCGCAGGGCGCAGCGCGCCACTCGCGGCCATGGGTCGTGGGAGCGTGGGGTGGGCGTGGCGCAAGGGCGTGAATCCCCTTTGCGCCGTGCCTTACCAGTTGGTTTCGCGTTCCGGCGTGGCGGAGATGCGATGCAGCGACAGGTCCGCGCCGTTGTATTCCGATTCAGCGTCAAGCCGGATGCCCACGACCTTCTTGAGCGTGCCGTAAACCACGGTGCCTCCTACCAGGGCGATCGCGATGCCAAGGAGGGTGCCGATGCACTGCGCGCCGAGCGAAACGCCGCCAATGCCACCGAGCACCTGGCTGCCAAAGATGCCGGCGGCAATGCCGCCCCACGCGCCGCACAGCCCGTGCAGCGGCCAGACGCCCAGCACATCGTCGATATGCCACTTGTTCTGGGCCAGCGTGAACAAGTAGACGAACAGCGCGCCGGCAATGGCGCCGGTGACCAGCGCGCCCAGCGGGTGCATCAGGTCGGAGCCGGCGCAGACCGCCACCAGCCCGGCCAGCGGGCCGTTGTAGGCAAAGCCGGGGTCGTTACGGCCGGCCGCCCAGGCGGCCAGCGTGCCGCCGGCCATGGCCATCAGGGAGTTGATGGCCACCAGCCCGCTGATCTTGTCGACGGTTTGCGCGCTCATGACATTGAAGCCGAACCAGCCTACCGCCAGCACCCATGCGCCCAGCGCCAGGAACGGGATGTTCGAGGGCGGGTGCGCGCTGATGCGGCCGTCTTTCTGGTAGCGGCCGCGGCGCGCGCCCAGCAACAAGATGGCGGGAAGCGCGATCCAGCCGCCCATGGCGTGGACCACGACGGAGCCGGCGAAGTCGTGGAACGGCGCGCCGGCGATCGAGGCGATCCAGTCCTGCACGCCAAAGCGGTTGTTCCAGGCAATGCCCTCGAAGAAGGGGTAGACCAGGCCCACCAGGACAAAGGTGGCCACCAGTTGCGGGTTGAAGCGCGAGCGCTCGGCAATGCCGCCAGAAATAATCGCTGGTATGGCGGCGGCAAACGTCGCCAGGAAAAAGAATTTCACCAGCTCATAGCCACTTCTTTCCGCCAGTGCATGGGCGCTGGTGAAGAACTCGACCCCATAGGCCACGGTGTAGCCAATAAAAAAATAGGCGATCGTGGAAACCGCAAAATCCACCAGTATCTTGACCAGTGCGTTGACCTGGTTCTTCTTGCGCACCGTGCCCAGCTCCAGGAACGCAAAGCCCGCGTGCATGGCGAGCACCATGATCGCCCCTAGCAAGATGAACAGGGCATCGGTGCCGCTCTTCCATTTGTCCATACAATCCTCTATGCGCAAAATGGGAGCACACGTATGCAAAAAACGTACCAGTCTGGGGCATCGCAGGCCGGGATCTGCACCGTGTTGGTGGGATTTGCACCGATTTGTCGCGCTCGAAGGGGGCGGCGCACGGATTGAGAAGCCATAACCTGCAGCCGAATAGCATGCGCCGGGTATGCCCGCCATATGGAGGCTGCGCCAAAATGAGGCAATGCCCCTATTTGGGGCGCACGTCCAGGGATTTCATGCACCATGATGGACTGTGGCGGGGCGTCCATCCAAAGCCATTGGCATACCGCCGACCAAGCCGTCTGGGCGGTCTCGGCGGCAGCAAGGCGCACACAGCGCAGGTCTGACCTTGTCAAGCGATGCCTGTCATCACGTACGGGGGTTTGAATGACCATTACCCTCGCTGGCCGCATTTGAAAGCACGGAAAAGGAGGGGTAAATTCCCCGCAAAGGCGCTTGACTCAAGGATTTGCGGCTTTTTTCGTTGCATTGGTGCCACTGGGGATTGCCCAATGCGTAAAGCGCGGATTAGACTGCGCCGATCGGTAATTTGCCGCGTGGCAGACACTCCGATCAAGACGACCAACAAGGGAAATCAGCCATGAATAAAGGTGAACTGGTATCTGCCATCGCCGCTGACGCGGAACTGAGCAATGCTGCAGCAGAGCGCGCGCTGAATGCCGCTCTGGACAACATTAAGAAGGCGGTTGCCAAGGGTGATTCGGTAACGCTGGTGGGCTTCGGCAGCTTCAGCTCCGGCAAGCGCGCCGCACGTACCGGACGCAATCCGCGTACTGGCGAGACCATCAAGATTCCGGCCGCCAAGACGGTCAAGTTCTCTGCCGGCCAAGGGTTCAAGGACGCTGTGAACAAGAAGAAATAAGTAGTCCGCGCCCAGGCGCAAACAGGAAGGCGGCCCGTCGGGCCGCTTTTTTATTGGTGCCTGGGTGCCCTTCGACGTTCTCGGGGGCAGGGCAGGGCGATCGTTCCGGGTTAAACTGCCGATCGTCGGCGCCAGCCTTTCGACCTGCACCGCGGGTCGGCCCGGCCGCTTCCAGACTCCGGATTTTCATCATGAATGACCTGTCCCACCAGCTTTCCATGACCGTGCTGATGACGCCGGACATGGCAAATTTCTCCGGCAATGTGCACGGCGGCACCATCCTCAAGTACCTCGACATGGTGGCCTACGCCTGTGCCAGCCGCTATGCCGGGCGCTACGTGGTCACGCTGTCGGTCGACCAGGTCGTGTTTCGCCAGCCCATCCACGTGGGTGAGCTGGTGACGTTCCTGGCGGCAGTCAACTTCACCGGCCGCAGCTCCATGGAAATCGGCATCAAGGTGATCACGGAGAATATCCGCAGCAAGCTGGTTCGCCATACCAACAGCTGCTACTTCACCATGGTCGCTGTGGACGACAGCGGCGCGCCCGCCGAAGTGCCGCCGCTGGTGCCCCGCGACGAAGTCGAGCGCCAGCGCTTTGCCGCAGCCCAGCTGCGCCGCCAGCTGCGCCAGGAAATGGAAAAACGGCACGATGAAATTACCGGCACGGTGTCCTGAGGTGGGGGGCACGGCCATGCAATCCGGGCGTTCCCATCGCGTTTCCCGTGGGCCGCGGTGGCCCCTGACCGGCCTTCTGGCGGCGCTTGCGCTGCTGGCGCCGGCCGCGCATGCCGAGGAGATCGGCAGCGTGAGCACCAATTTCCGCATGACCGGCTCCGACAAAGTCGTGATCGAAGCCTATGACGATCCGCAGGTCGAAGGCGTGACCTGCTACGTGTCGCGTGCCCGCACCGGGGGCATCAAGGGCTCGCTAGGCATGGCCGAAGACCCGCCGGAAAGCTCCATCGCCTGCCGCCAGGTAGGGCCGATCACGTTCAAGGGGCCGCTGCGCCAGCAGGACAATGTGTTCTCCGAGCGCATGTCGATCCTGTTCAAGACCCTGCACGTGGTGCGCACGGTCGACCGCAAGCGCAATACCCTGGTCTACCTGACCTACTCGGACCGCATCGTGTCCGGCAGCCCGCAGAATAGTGTGACCGCCGTGCCGGTGGCGGCGGCCACGCCGATTCCGGTCAAGTAGGCATCCGCTTCCCGATCCACGTTCCACGATCCATTCAATAATCCAGTCCGGAGAAGACAGCATGAGTGAGCAAGGCAAGGTTGCGCTGGTAACGGGCGCGGCCCGCGGCATCGGCAAGGCGGTGGCACAGGCGCTGCTAGTGGCAGGCTATCGGGTGGTGTTTGCCGGGCGTACCGCCGAGCCGCTCGAGGCGCTGGCCGCGCAAGCCAAGGCCGAGGGCCATATGGCGCTGGCGGTGCAATGCGACGTCAGCGATCCGGATTCGGTGGAGCGGCTCTTCGCTCAGGTTCGCGAGCATTTCGGCCGGCTCGACGTGCTGTTCAACAACGCCGGCATCAATGCGCCGGCGGTGTCGATCGATGAGCTCTCCGTGGCGCAATGGAAGGCCGTGCTGGACACCAACCTGACGGGCGTGTTCCTGTGCTCGCGCGCGGCCTTCGCGCTGATGAAGTCGCAGAGCCCGCGCGGCGGCCGCATCATCAACAACGGCTCGATCTCGGCGCACGCGCCGCGTCCCAACACGGTGCCGTACACGGCCACCAAGCACGCCATTACCGGGCTGACCAAGAGCCTCTCGCTGGATGGCCGCGCCTTTGACATCGCCTGCGGGCAGATCGATATCGGCAACGCCGCCACCGATATGGCTTCGCGCATGGCACGCGGCGTGCCGCAAGCCAACGGTGAGATCGCGCCGGAGCCGCTGATGGACGTGGCGCATGTGGCCAGCTCGGTGGTGCACATGGCCAACCTGCCGCTGGACGCCAATGTGCAGTTCATGACCGTGATGGCCACCAAGATGCCCTTCGTCGGGCGCGGCTGAACCTGGCGCAAGCGCCTGGCCGGCATCGCGCCGGCCAGGCGTCTCCCGCTACTTGATCGCCAGTGCCTCGCTTTCGGCGCGGCAGTCGCCGGCCGGCCGCAGGCCGTTGGCACGGGCTTGCGCAACTTCCGCTTTGGCTGCCGCAAGATCTGCGAGGAAGGTGGGGTCTGCATGCAGCCGCGCCACGGTAGCTGCGCCCATGATGCGGCCCTGTGTCGCATCGGTTTGCCAATGCACATTGCAGACCAGCCGGCTTTGTCCATAGGCCAGCCCGCGCGCCAGGATCATATTGGACTGTTGCGGCGCGATTTCCGCCAGGATCAACGCCCACGCCCAGCCAATGGCGTTATGCCCCGAGGGGTAGGAGCCGTCCTTGGAAAGCATGGCTTCCTCGGCGGGCGTGCAACTCGGCTGCTGGTTGACCACGAACGGCCGGGCGCGCGCAAATTTGTCCTTCACGCCGTACGTCGATAGTCCCGCATCGGCCAGGGTCCGGCGCAGCAGCAGGTAGAGCCGGGGTGTTTGTTCCTGCGATATCGGCGCATCCAGCGCGCACGAGAATACCCCCGCGGCCTGCGGGAATTTCAGGTTGGCATCGACTGCTGCCTGGCGGTAGCGTGCCGTGCCTCGCAGGGCCTGGTTGCCGCGCGCGATCTCGTCGTCCAGGGCTTGCGCCGCGGAGCCGGGCGCGGGCGGCGGTGGCACCAGGGCGAGGCTATCGGGCCGTGCGTCCGGCGGCAGGTAGCCGGCGAGAATGCCAGGCCGTATCTCCGGCACCGGCGCAGCGGCGCTGCCCTGGCCCTGGCCGGCACAGCCCGCGAGGAGCAAGGCAGTGCCCAGCACGGACAAGCCCGCGAGCCGGTTGCCGGAGGGCAGGAAAGGTCTGGTGAATGAATTTGCTTGCATCTGCATCCGCATCTGTTATCTGTTGGTTGTTCCCGTCATCGCCGTCGGACCGGCGTGGTAACGGTAAGCAAGCGGCCGTGCTCCCGTTCACTGCCGCCTGGGTGATCCTGATCTTGTCCAGCGCCCGGGTTCAGGCTTCGAACATCTTGCGCAGTGTCGACTTCAGGATCTTGCCGTTGGCATTGCGCGGCAGCATGTCGGGGCAGAACACGATCCGCACCGGCACCTTGAAGGCCGCCAGCCGCTCGCCCACGAACGCCTGCAACTCCGCCTCGGTGGTTTGCGCACCGGGCTTCAGGCTGACCACGGCCGCGGGCTCTTCGCCCAGCGTGCGGTGGGGGATGCCGACCAGTGCCGCATCCATGATGGCGGGGTGATCGTACAGCGCGCTTTCCACCTCGATGCTGTAGATGTTCTCGCCGCCGCGGATCAACATATCCTTCATGCGGTCGACAATATAGACAAAGCCCTCCTCGTCCAGCCGCGCGATGTCGCCGGTCTTGAGCCAGCCGTCGATGAATGTTTGCGCGGTGGCTTCCGGCTTGTTCCAGTAGCCGCGCACCACATTGGCGCCGCGCACCATGAGTTCGCCGGTCTCGCCGGTGGGCAGGCTGTGTCCGCGCCCGTCCACCACCTTCATTTCGCCGATGGGCAAGGCCGGGCCGCCGCTTTCGGGACGCTCCACATACTCCTCTGCACTGTGGCTGGTGAAGGTGGCCGAGGTCTCGGTCATGCCCCAGCCAATGCCCGGGGCCGAATGCGGGAACACTTCCTTGATGCGGCGCACCAGTTCGGCCGAAGCGGGGGCGCCACCGTAGTTGACGTTTTCCAGCGACGACAGGTCGAAGCGCTCGCGCTCCGGGTGCTCGATGATCTGCCAGGCGATGGTGGGCACGCCGCCGGCGGCCGTGCAACGCTCGCGCTCGATCAGGCCCATGGCACGCACGGCGTCCCAGCGCCGCATCAACACGATCTTGGTGCCGCTCGCCAGCGCGCCGTTGAGCACCGCCATGCAACCGGTAACGTGGAAGAACGGCACCGACAGCAGCATGCCTTTTTGCGGTGCGCTCGGATCGGGCGCGGGGATCGCCTCGCCGCGGCGCAGGCAATTGCGCATCGGGCTGAACGCGGCGGCCACGGCCACATTGGTGGCGTTGCGGTGGGTGCCGAGCGCGCCCTTGGGCTTGCCGGTGGTACCTGACGTATAGAAGATGGTGGCGTCGTCGTCGGCGTCGATGGCGACATCGGGTACCGGCAGTTCCGGCAGCGAAGCCCATTGGTCCGGCGTGCCGATCAGGCTCTCCAGCTGGCTGATGCGCGCGTCGCTGGCTGGCGCATCGGCGCGGCTGACGTAGATTTTCTCCAGCGCGGGGCAGCCTGGCAGGTGCTCGATGATGCGGCCCAGCCGTTCATCGTCAACGATGGCGATCTTGCTGCCGGAGTCGGCCAGGCCGTACTCCAGTTCGGCCCCGGTCCACCAGGCGTTGAGCGGCGTGACAATGGCGCCTGTCAGCAAGGCGCCGTAGAAGACGGCCGGCCATTCCGGCAGGTTGCGCATGGCCAGCGCCACGCGGTCGCCCTTGGTCACGCCATCTCGG
Source organism: Cupriavidus sp. 05L411 (assembly GCF_056398045.1). Lineage (NCBI taxonomy): Bacteria > Pseudomonadati > Pseudomonadota > Betaproteobacteria > Burkholderiales > Burkholderiaceae > Cupriavidus > Cupriavidus sp. 05L411. The sequence continues at coordinate 389,052 of NZ_JBFTOQ010000001.1, forward strand.
ATCAGTGCATGCGCGATGGTGAGCGCGGCGCGGGCGAACGCATCGTACGAGACACGTTCATCCTCATAGACGACGAAGGTTTTGTCGCCCAACGTGCGGGCTTGCAGGAACAGATCGCGCAGCGTGGGTGGCGCGTTTTTCCAGACGACGGTGGTAATGCCCCGGATCACGCGCGTTTCGGTTTCGAACGGGGCGCCGGGCGCGGTAAGGCGGGCGTGGGCCTCGGCCAGGCTGATTGCTGGCCAGGTCGTAGCGGATTGCGGGTTGTTCGACATCGGTGCCTCCCTGACTGCATGGCAGGATGGGCAACGCTCTGGCATGCCGGCGCGCAAGCGTGCCCGCGTGCCGTGCCTGCCCGGAAATGCAGCCGGCAATGCATGCGGGCACGAAGTGCCCCGGCTCAGGCCTCAGGCATCGGGCTTTGCGCCCTGGCCCTGGAGCGAGCCCGGAACGGGAACAGCAGGTGCGCGGCGGCTCAGATCGTGACGCCGCCGTCCACCACCATGGCCTGGCCGGTCATGAAGGTGCTGGCCGAGGAGGCCAGGAACACCGCGGCGCCGGCAATCTCCACCGGCTCGCCGATGCGGCGCAGGGGCGCGCCTTGCGTCGACAGCTTGTAGCGCTCCGGATCCTCCCAGAGCGCCTTGGCGAAATCGGTGCGGATCAGGCCAGGGGCGATGCAGTTCACGCGCACATTGCTCGGGCCGAACTCCACCGCCAGGTTGCGCGCCAGCTGGAAGTCGGCCGCCTTCGACACGTTGTACACGCCAATGGTGGGCGAGCCGCGCAGGCCGCCGATGGAAGACACGATGATGATCGAACCGTCCTTGCGCTCAAGCATCTGCGGGGCCACCATCTGGATCAGCCAGTGGTTGGAGATGACGTTGTTGTCCAGCACCTTGCGGAACTGTTCGTCGGTCACGCCGCTCATCGGGCCGTAATAGGGGTTGGACGCCGCGTTGCAAACCAGTACGTCGATCTTGCCGAACGTGCTGTTGGTTTGGTCGACCAGGCGCTGCAGGTCTTCCTTGGAGGAGATATTTGCGGGCACGGCAATCGCGGTGCCGGCGCCATGCTTGGCATTGATGGCATCGACGACTTCCTGGCAGGCCTCGGCCTTGCGCGAGGAAATCACCACTTTGGCTCCTTGCACCGCCATCTGCTCAGCGATGGCGCGGCCGATGCCGCGTGAAGAGCCGGTGACGACGGCAACCTTGCCGGTCAGGTCGAACAATGACATGCGTGTCTCCTGGTGTCCTGGCCCTCGCGGGGCGGGGCCAGATGATCTTTAAAAGGCGCTGGTGCATCTGCATCTTGGCAGCACGGCCCGGCGAGTTCTGCACAGCGGTTCATGCAGGGGCTTGTCAGTACCATAGTGCTACCGGCCGGTACATTATGGTTGGGAGGCATGGCTCAGTCCACAAGCAAATCGGCAGCCGGCCCGGCTTATCAGAGAATTTTCTGTTGGCAATGCATTCGGTGCATGACGTCGGCAAGACAGCGGCATGATGTCCGCACCCACAAACGGCGAACAGGTCGTAACAGGCTGCAACAGGCCACAAAGGACGAGGAAAGCGTTTCATGCTTTGGCAAATCAAGGATACCGAGGTCTACCTGCTGGGGGCGATCCACGTGCTGGATGCGCCCTTGCCGGCACTGGTGCCGGCCGCGGAGCGCGCCTACCGCGCTTCGGCGCGGGTGGTCTTCGAGGTGGCGCTGGACCAGGCACCGGACTTCGCGCCGGCGTATTTCCCGCAAGGCGATAGTCTCAGCCGCCATCTGCAGCCGGCCACGCTTGCGCAGGTGCGGGCGCTTTGGCTGGATTTCGGGTTGCCCGGCCCGGAACTGGAGCGGCTGCGCCCCGTGTTCGCCGCGATGCATCTGCAGTTCGCGGTGGCCGCCAGGCACGGCATCCTGGCACAGCATGGTGTCGATCGGTTCTTGTGGGCGCGCGCCGCTGTCGATGGACGGGCAACGGATGCGCTGGAAGATGGCACCGAGGCGCTGCGGATGTTGCAGTGCGTGCCGCTGGCCGAGCAGGTGTCGATGCTGGCATTCTTTGCCGAGCAGCCGGAACTGGCCGCAGCGGAGCCGGCGGATATGGTGCGCTGGTGGCGGCAAGGCCAGGCCGGGCCGTTTGGCGCGCTGCTGGCGCAGCGCCGCGCACAATGGCCGGACACGCTGGCGGTCCTGGTCGACGCACGCAACCAGCAGTGGATGCCGAAAATCCAGGCGCTGGTCGCGGATCGCGTGCCAACCCTGATCGTGGCCGGTGCCCTGCACATGGTGGGCGACGCGGGGCTGCCGGCGCTGCTTGGGGCCGCCGGGCTCGAACTGCTGCCCGAACCCTGGTGAAGCGAACGCCTATCTGTTGCTGCGCGCCTTGATCAGCGCGGGCAATAGCTGGGCTAATTGCGCCTCGCTGGCAAGATCCAGCGCCAGCCCGAAGCGATCCCTCAGCGCTTGGACAATGGCAGCCGGCGTCTCCAGTTGCTGGCGCTGCACGCTGCCATCTACCGCGCGCACGGCAAAGTCGCCGTTGATCAGCGTCAGCCGGGTGTCGCCTTGCGAGCGCGCCAGGGTCAGGGCGTTGCGGAACAGGCTGTCGGGATGGGTGGAGGTGAACCAGTTGCGCGGCTCGAAATCGATCGCCTGCTGCGGCGATAGATCGAACTGGTAGAGCTTGAACCATGCGCTTGCGGTCTTGACCTCCAGGTCGTACACGTGAAAGGCCGCACCTGTCGCCTCCACGCAGGACAAGCGGTACGGGAACGACGGATCGGCTTGCTCCGCCTGCGGCAGCGCCATGGCGCGATACGGGGTAGGGCCGCCAAAGCCCACGTCCACGATATAGCTCTGATGCGCGGCCTCCACGCGCAGCAGCATGTGCGATTGCATGGTGGGCACGTCTTCCGGCACGTTCCAGCGCACCCGCGCAGCCAGCGGCGTGACCACGTAGCCAAGCGCACGCAGCGCGGCGGCAAGCAACGTGTTTTGCTCGAAGCAGTAGCCGCCGCGCGCGTTGGTGACCAGCTTGTCGAACACCGCGTCCAGGCCGATCTTGATCGGGCGCTGCAGCAACACGTCGACGTTTTCAAAGGGAATCCGCGCCAGTTGTGCCGCGATCAGGCTGTCGAGCGTGGCGAGGTCCGCCTGGCTCGGCAGCGGGTGGCCGATGCGGCTGAGATAGGCTTGCAGGCGGGTGTCATCTAGATAGGTCATGGCGATGGATGTTTGGTTTGCGCTGCCAGCGCAGGCTGAAGGGATCGGGCAGGGCGGCACTGTCAGGTCAGCGCCAGCAAGGCCGGCAGGTCGATCAACTCGATGTCGGCATAGTGCAGCCGCAACAGCCCGCGCGCTTCGAGCTCGCGCAGGGCCTGGTTGACGGTCTGGCGCGACAGCCCGAGCATCTGCCCGAGTTGTTCCTGCGGGATATGCACGGAGCGGCGCTCGAGCCCGGGCAGGTCGCCGTAGGCCTGGGCAATGGCCACCAGCCGGCGGCCGGTGCGCGCCAGCGGCGGCAGCAACTGCGCCTCTTCGACATAATGAAAGGCCTCACGCGTCTTGGCGGCGAGCAGCTTGCCGAACTCGCGCCACCATTCAGGATGCGCCGACAGCATCGCGTAGAGCTTGTCGCGCTGCAGGTGCAGCACGGTGGCCGCGCTGGTGGCATGGGCGTCGTGGGTGCGCGCCAGCCCGTCGAACAGGCAAATCTCGCCAAACCAGCTGCCCGGCCCCAGCAGGCCGATCAAGGCGGCCTTGCCGGACTCGCTGTGGGTGTCGATCTGCACCGTGCCGGCAGTCACGCCGTAGATGCCGTCAAAGGCGTTGCCGCGGGTAAACAGCATCTGGCCGGCCGCCAGCTTGCGCGTGGCCGCGTCCCGCAGCAGGGTGTCTTGCATGGCCGCCGGCAAGGCGCCAAACCAGCTCCCGCCGCGCAAGGCGCGCAGAGGATCCAGGGCCGGATCCTGCTGGCCACGGGTTGCCAGGCGCATGATGGTCTCCTTGATCGATGCTCTTGCCGACTGTCAAAAACCGGACAGACGGGCTTTTTGCTGGCTATTAATATACGGCCACAACGCGTAGCCACAGTACGCGACGACAAATACGCGGACACAAATACGCGGCTACAACGACGCCCCGGCAGGAGACCCTGTGAAGACACTGATCGACCACCTGGCTAACTACGCAGCCTATCACCGCGACGCGCGCAATGTGTTCAGCCATTTCATCGGCATTCCCATGATTGTGCTGGCCGTGACCACACTGCTGGCCCGACCGGCCATGCCGCTTGACGCCGGCCCGGCGTACCTGACGCCGGCGATGGTCGTTTATGGTCTGTCCTGCCTGTTCTATCTGCGCCTGTCGGCGGGATTCGGGCTGGCGATGACGGTGATCCTGGCTGGCTTCGTCTACGCCGGCGGCGCCATCGCTGCGCTGTCCACCGGCGCATGGCTGGCTTGGGGCATCGGCCTGTTCGTGGCGGGCTGGCTTATCCAGTTCATCGGGCACTACTACGAAGGCCGCAAGCCTGCATTTGTGGATGACCTGGCCGGGCTTCTGGTCGGGCCGCTCTTTCTGGTGGCCGAAGTGGCTTTCGCCATGGGCCTGGCGCGGGACACCCGCGAGGCCGTCAGCGCCCATGCGCATTGACCTTCGGCGCGCCCGGCAGCTAGGCGCCGTGTTCCAGCAGCCAGTCGCGCAGTTGCAAAACCTTGTCGTCGGGAGGCAGGCCGCGCCGGTGGACGAAGTAATAGGCCTTGCGATTGTCGGTCTCCGCCGGCAGCGTGGCTAGCGGCACCACCAGCCGCCCCTGCGCCAGTTCCTCGGTGATCAGAATGCGTGGAATCAGCGCCACGCCGATGCCGGCTGCGGCCGCCTGCGCCAGCATGGTGTAGAGATCATAGCGTGGGCCGCGCAAGGCCTGCGCCGGCAGTGCCGCGCCCGCTGCGGCGAGCCAGTCGCTCCATGCGCGCAAGCGGGTGTTCAGGTGCAGCAGCGGCAATTCCAGCAACTGATCCAGGTCCAGGCGCTTGCGGCGCCCGAGCAGGGCGGGGCTGCACACCGGCACCGATGGGCCTTCCTGCAGGATCCGCTCGCCCTGCGTGCCCGGCCACAGCCCTTCGCCGTAATAGATGGCCGCGTCGAACGCGGTATCACTGAGCTCGAATGCCTCGGTGCGCGCCGAGAGATGCAGCGTGAGATCGGGCAGGGCGCGTGCCAGTAGCGGCAGGCGCGGGATCAGCCACTGGCTGGCAAAGGTGGGTCCGATGGCCAACTCGATGGCGCGCCCGCGCGGGCGCTGGGCCATCACATCCAGCGTCACCTGCTCGATCTGGTCGAGCCGTTCCCGCACTTCTTCGGCATAGGTCCCGCCAGCCGGCGTCAGCACGATGCGCTTGCGGATACGGTGGAACAGCGGCACGCCAAGCCGCGCTTCCAGCCCTGCGATCTGCCTGCAAACCGCGCTCTCCGTCACCGCCAGCTCGTCCGCGGCGCGGGTAAAGCTGCCCAGGCGCGCCGCGGCCTCGAACATCTGGAGTGCCGTGAGGCTGGGTATGCCCTTGCGCATAGTGCGTTTTTGGAAGGAAGTTGGTGCGAAGTTATCAATTGTACGAACTCTGCCGCAGTCGCACAATAAGCCCCATCCGGAGGCCGTCGGCCCCCGCCATCCCCCGAAAACAAACACATTTCAGCGTATTGACCATGACGAAGCCGAATCTGCAACGCCTCCTCGAGACTGTTTGTGGCGAAACCCAGGCAGCCGAGTTGCTGCAATTGATGAATGTTTCCCCGCAACTACTGTCTTCTACTAGCGAACAGGCCAGCCGTGCCGAAGTGGCGCAGGCGCTCAATATGGTGCTGTTCGCCGGCATTCTCGAGCGCGTGCCGACCGGCATGGCTTATACCCGCGACGTGATCCAGGCGGGGGGGCAAGTGGTGTTCGACCACGGCGCGCTGCGCACGGTGAAGTGGGATTGCGGCAGCCTGCCCTCGGGCGAGATCGCGTTCACCCGTATCCTGGGCCCGCTGGGATACCGCCTCAACGGCACCTATCCGCTCGAGCGCATCGGCATGACCGGCCGCTCCTACGCGCATGCCGACCTGCCTGACGACATCGCCCAGTACTTCCTGAGCGAGCTGCATCCCGAGCGTTTCAGTGCCGATTTCCAGTCCGCCGTGTCGCGCGTGGTGTCGAAGTCCGTCGATCCGCTCGGCGACGATGCCGTCGCGCAACTGGCCCTGCTCGAGCGCGATGCGAGCCTGCCGATGGCCGAGGCGGCGCGCCTGGTGCCGCAACTGGCGGCCTGCTTTGCCCGTCAACATGCCGAGCCGGCGCTGGCCGACTATGAATTGCTGCTGAAGGAATCGGCCGAAATGGCCTGGATTTCCACCGAGGGCAATGCCTTCAACCACGCCACCGACCGCGTGGCGGATGTGCGTGCCGTGGCGGACGCGCAGCGCAGCCTGGGCCGCCCGATCAAGGACTCGGTGGAAGTATCGCGCTCCGGGCGGGTCCTGCAGACGGCATTCAAGGCCGATCCGGTGGAGCGCGGGTTTGTCGGCGCCGACGGCGTCGTGGTCAAGCGCAGCGTGCCGGGCTCGTTCTACGAGTTCATCACGCGCGATTTCGTGCCCGCGACGGAGGCAGCTGGCGGCACGTTGGATCTGTCGTTCGATGCCGGCAATGCGCAAGGCATCTTCAAGATGACGGCGGCCTGCTAACGCGGGCAATGCGGTAGCAGGAGAAAGTGAAGGGGCCGGCTCGTCCGGCTTTTTCTTTGTTTACGGCTGGCCAGCCGGCAGGCGCAGGCGAGCCAGCAATCCACCCAGTTCACTGTTGCCTAGCTCCAGCCCCCCCTCATAAAGGGCGGCCATCTCGCTGACGATGGCCAGGCCCAGTCCGCTGCCGGCAGCGGACTCATCCAGCCGCCCATAGCGTGCCGTGGCCAGTTCGCGGGCCTCGGCCTGCATGCCCGGCCCGTCGTCTTCGACCGTGACCTCAAGCATGCCGCCGCGCTCCGCGAGCTTGACGCGAACGCGCGAGCGTGCCCATTGGCAGGCGTTGTCGAGCAGGTTGCCGAGGATCTCGATCAGGTCCTGGCGGTCGCCGGCGAAGTGCCCGTCGCCATCCACCTGGATATCGATCTCGCGGCCGCTGTGCAGGCGGGTCAGCGCGCGTGCCAGTTCGCCGGCCGCGGGGCCGGCGTCGATGCGCGCCCCGTGCGTGCTCGCTGCTCCTGCCGCCCGTGCGCGCGCCAGGTGGCGGTCCACCTGCCGGCGCATGGCCTCGACCTGGCTGGCGGCGGCGCGGGCCGCCTCGCCGGGCAGGTGCTCGGCTTCGTTGGCGAGGATGGCCAGGGGCGTCTTGACGGCGTGCGCGAGGTCGGCGGCCTGGCGCCGCGAGCGCTCCAGCGCACTGGCGTTACGCGCCAGCAAGGTATTGATCTCGGTGACCAGCGGCACCACCTCGGACGGCCACGTGCCTCCCAGACGGCTCTCGCGGCGTGCCTGCAGGGTAGCGAGCGCCTGGCGCAGCCGCGCCAGCGGCGCGAGGCCGAACTTCACCTGGGCCGCCACCGCCAGCAGCAGGCCCGCGCCCAGCGCCGTGAGCGACCAGCCCAGCAGCCGGTTGAAGGCCTGGCGCGCCGCGCGCAGCTCGGTGCGATCCAGCGCCACCGACAGCATCACCGGCGTATCGGCCGACGCCAGCACGATGGGGCGCGACACCACCAGCAGCGATTGCCCGTTGGGCCCGGGCCGGATCTCGGCATGGCTGCCCGCTACATTGTTGCCCACCGTGGCGGGCATCTCGGCATCCCAGAGCGAGCGCGAGCGCAGCGTGGCGCCCGGTGCCTGCGCCTGCCAGTAGGCGCCGGAGTAGGGGAGTTCAAAGCGCGGGTCGGCCGGGGCGCGGGTCAGGGCGAGCTTGCCGTCGGCGCCCCAGTCCAGGGCGGCGGCGAGGCTGGTGAGCTGATTGTCGAGCTGGCGCACGTAGGTGTCGTTGACGTGGCGCGCGAACAGCGTGGAGAGCAGCCAGCCGGTGCCACCGAGCGCGGCGGCCAGCCAGATGGCCGCGACCCCTAGCAGGCGGATGGCTAATGACTGGCGCATGGGTCAGTTGGCTGCGTTTATGGTGGGTGCGGGGGCCTCGGGAGACGCCGGCGGGCGCAGGCGGTAGCCCTGTCCGCGCACGGTCTCGATGACGTCCACGCCGAGTTTGCGCCGCAGCCGTCCGATGAAGACTTCGATGGTGTTGCTGTCGCGGTCGAAATCCTGCGCATAGATGTGCTCGGTCAGCACGGCCTTGCTGATGATCGCGCCCGGGTGGTGCATCAGGTAATCCAGCACCTTGAACTCATGGGCGGTCAGCACCACCGCGGCGCCGTCGACGGTCGCCACGCCCGTGCGCGCGTTCAGGCGCACCGGGCCGCAGGCCAGCTCGGGCGCGGACATGCCATGGGCGCGGCGGATCAGCGCGCGGATGCGGGCCAGCAACTCCTCCATGCGAAAGGGCTTGGCGAGATAGTCGTCGGCCCCGGCATCGATGCCTTCCACCTTGTCGGTCCAGCTGTCGCGCGCGGTCAGGATCAGCACCGGCAGGTTCACCTGCGCCGCGCGCCAGCGGCGCAGCACGGAGAGCCCGTCGAGCCCCGGCAGGCCAAGGTCGAGCACCACGGCATCGTAGGGCTCTTCTGCGCCCAGGTGCCAGGCATCGATGCCGTGCGCGGCGGTATCGACCGCGTACCCCGCGCTGACCATGCTGGCGTGGATCTGAGCGGCCAGCATGGCCTCGTCTTCTACCAGGAGGATGCGCATGGGGGATCAGGGTTTCTTGCGGGCTTGTTCAAGATCGCGCCCTTTGGCCTTGAGAAGGGTGGCGGTCCTGGCGTCGTACTCGAGCTTGGCCACCGAGCCGCTTGCCAGCAGCAGCTTGACTTCGTACTGCCAGACGCCATCGTCGCGGTCGAGCTTGACGCCGATCACGTCGCCCGTGTATTGCGCCGACACCGCCTCCAGGATGCGCGTGAGCGGCAGGATCTCGCCCGACTGGACGGCGGCGCGGGCGCGGTCGGCGTCCTTGTCGGCATGGGCGGGCGCCGGGGCCGCCAGCAGCAGCGGCAAGGCGGCTAGCAGCGGCAGCAGAGCGCGAGGCAGGGATGAGGTGCGGAACGAAGGCAATGGCGTGAGCGAGCGGGGCAATACGGTTGTGAACAAGCCTTGAAGGAACGAAGCAGTCTGCCGTGCCTTGCCTGAACGCAAGCTGAATGGCGCGCTCAGCATGGGTTCAGGCAGGGATCACCACAATGGGCGCCATTGCATTGATCGTCATCGTCACAGTTTTCCAGGAGTCTGGCCATGCAAGGTGTGCGCATCTCGAATGATAGCCCTTCCGAAATCCACCGCCGCGCCACGCGCGACGGGATCGCGCTGGCCGCGGCGGTGATCGTCGTCCTGCTGGGCGTTGTGTCCCTGTTCTGGGCGCAGGTCGACGCTCGGGCCGTGCTGCATGAATGGAAGCACATGGACAGCGGCCTGTCCATGATCGTGCTCGGGGCACTGGTGCTCGGGCCGCTGCTGGCCTTCGGGCTGGACGATTGAAGCTGGCCCCTGAAACCCTCGGCGGGTTTTCCATGCCTGGACATGCGCCTGCGGCTGGTCCTACACTCGATCCACAACAAAACGCACGACCGTTCTTATTTATGTTCTCCACGCATGGTCGACCATGCGCCACGGACATGACCGGCACAGTGCGATCCCTCAGGGTCAATCCAAAAAGGAGACATGGCATGGAATCGAAGAACGTCCCGCTGGTAGCCGAGTTGTTGCGCGATGCACCGAAGAACTGGGGCAAATGGGGGCCGGATGACGAGGTCGGGTCGCTGAACTATCTCACCCCGGCCCAGGTGCTGCGCGGCGTGGCTTCCGTGCGCTCCGGCAAGACCTTCACCTTGCAGATCCAGATGGGAAACCCCGCCGGCGACCCGGTCTGGCCCGGGCGTTCGCAGGCGCGCCGCCTCAACGTGATGGACAAGGGCCATTATCTCTGCGGCAAGGGCCCGAAGTTCCCCGGCGAGGCCGAGTACGCCGACGACATGATGATCATGTACCTGCAGGGCTCGACCCAGTATGACGCCCTGGGCCATGTCTGGTACGGTGATCAGCTATGGAACGGCTACGACGCCAAATCCACCATCGGCGGCCTGGAAAAAGCCAGCATCCTGCCGATCGCGGAGCGCGGCGTGGTCGGGCGCGGCGTGCTGATCGACATGGCGCGCCACCGCGGCAAGGACGTGCTCGCCCCGGGCGAGACCTTCACTCACCTCGACTTGCTCGCCGCCGCCGAGATGCAAGGTGTGCGCATCGAGAAGCACGACATCCTGGTGATCCGCACCGGCTGGATCGGCTCCTTCTACAAGCGCGACCAGGCTGAGTTTTATCGTGAGTTCGTCGAGCCGGGCCTGACCTACAGCCCGGAACTGGTCGAGTGGTTCCATCGCATGGAGATCCCCAACCTCGTCACCGACACGATTGCCAACGAGGTGACCGTGGACCCGGTCTCAGGCGTTGCCTTGCCGCTGCACAACGCGCTGATGCGCAACCTGGGTGTCACCCTGACCGAGATCGCCCAGCTGGACCCGCTCGCCGCGGACTGCGCGGACGATCAGCAGTGGACCTTCCTGTATACGGCAGCACCGCTCAAGGTAGTGAACGGCAGCGGCGCACCGGTCAACCCGGTGGTCATCAAGTAAGCCAGGCAAAAAGCCTGCCCTCGGCGCCGTCCGGTGGAGAAGCCTCAATGGCCTCTTGCACCGTACGGCGCCAGCTTCGTTTCGACCAAGCGCTATGCTTGACACTACCCGCCGTGCCTATCGAGGTGCCTCATGACGCCCTATGAAGAGAAGCCCTGGCTCTCCAGCTACAACGCCGGCCAGCCGCACACCATCACCCCGCAATTTACCGACGCATTGTCCATTTTCCGGGCCGCCGCGGACCGCGCGCCGGCCAGTCCGGCAATTCACTACTTCGACGCCACGCTCAGCTATGCCGAGGTGGATGCGCTCTCGGACGCGCTGGCGGTAGCGCTATCATCGCGCGGCTGCACGCGTGGCGAGCGGGTTGCGCTGTACCTGCAGAACGTGCCGCAGTTTGTCATCGGGCTGGTTGCCGCGTGGAAGCTCGGCGCCATCGCGGTGCCGGTCAACCCGATGAACCGCGCACGCGGACTGCGCCTGGTGCTGGCCGACTCTGGCGCGAAAGTGCTGATCTGCCACGAATCGCTCTACGCCGATGTGGTGAGCGGCCTGTTCGACGCCGAGCGGCGCGGCCAGGGCGACGCTGCCGCGCCCCTTGCGCTGCCTGCGGTGATCACCACGTCCGAGCTGGACTTCCAGACACGTGCCGATCCGCGCCTGTTTGCCGCGACCCGGCGCCAGCCCGCCGAGGGCGTGCCCGATCTGCTGGCGCTGGTGCAAGAGTACCTGGGCCAGCGCCCAGCGCCGGTCAAGCTCGCGGCAGACGATATCGCGATGCTGGTGTACACCTCCGGCACCACCGGCGTGCCCAAGGGCGCGATGAACACCCATGGCAATGTTGCTTTCAATGCGCAGGTGTACCGCGACTGGATCGGCTTGGCGCAGGGCGGCCCGATCCTGGGCGTGGCGCCGCTGTTCCATATCACCGGACTGGTGGGCCATGTGGCTGCGGCGTTCATCTGCGCCGCGCCGCTGGTGCTGGCCTGCCGTTTCGAGCCGGGCGTGGTTCTGGAGGCCATCCGCGACCGGCGGGTCGAGTTCACCATTGGCTCGATCACGGTCTTCATCGCGCTGATGAACCATCCCGAGGCGACGCGCGCGCATTTCGCCACGCTGCGCAAGATCTACTCGGGCGGCGCACCGATCCCGCCGAGCGTGGTGGAGCAGTTCCGCGCCAAGTTTGGGCACTATATCCATAACGGCTACGGCCTGACCGAGACCAACTCGCCCACCCACGTGGTGCCGCTGGGCCGGGAGGCGCCGGTGGACCCGGCCTCCGGCACGCTGGCGATCGGCGTTCCCGCCTTCAACGTTGACTCCTTCATCGGCGACGATGCGGGCGCGCCGGTGCCGGTGGGCGAGGTCGGCGAGATCATTTCGCGCGGGCCGATGATCGTGCCGGGCTACTGGAACAAGCCGGAAGAGACGGCAAAGGCCATGGCGGGCGGCTATTTCCACACCGGCGATGTTGGCTTCATGGACGCGCAAGGCTGGTTCTACCTCGTCGACCGCAAGAAGGACATGATCGTCGCCGCCGGCTACAAGGTCTGGCCGCGCGAGGTGGAAGACGTCTTGTATACGCATCCCGCGGTGCGCGAGGCGGCCGTGGTGGGCATCCCCGACGCCTATCGCGGCGAGACGGTGAAGGCCGTGGTCAGCCTGAAACCGCAGGCGAGCGTCACGCCGGAAGCGCTGCTGGCCTGGTGCAAGGAGCGCATGGCAGCCTATAAATACCCGCGCGTGGTGGAGATCATCGACGAGTTGCCGAAGACGGTCACGGGCAAGATCCTGCGGCGAGAACTGCGCGGCTGAGGGGGCCGTGCGCGCAAGAAGGCGGCTGAAATCGTCGGTGCGCGCGCGGCATCCGGCGTGGCAAAAAAGACAAAATCACGCGTTTACCCCTTGTATATAGAGTCCGCGGACGCATCCACTGCTGCGTCCGCGCGACACAACGGCAGGCTGCGCGAGACAAAACCTCAAAAAACCCCGGGGAAAACCCCGGTTTTTACACTCGCACACACGAAAACCCCTTGACGTCCCGTTGTTTCCGCTATGATTCAGTCGATGCCGCACGCCGATAGTCGATCGACGAAGCGTCGAGCGACATCGGATGCCACATCCCGTGCGACATCATTCTGTTCAACTCATATTTATCGATATGGCGACCAAAGCGAATCCGACCGCGAAGACTGCAACCAAGACCGCTGCCAAGAAGGCACCGGCAACCAAAGCCGCTCCTGTAAAGGCTGCTGCCAAGAAGGCCGCGCCGGCCAAGAAGGCTGCTCCGGCTGCCGCGGTGACCCCGCGCCCGCTGAAGGACACCTTCAACAAGTCGAGCCTGGTCGCTCACCTGGTAGCACAGACCCAGCTGGACGCCAAGGCCGTGAAGACGGTGCTGGCCCATCTGGAAAACACCATCGTCAGCGCGCTGCACAAGAAGGGCGCCGGCGAATTCACGCTGCCCGGCCTGATGAAGGTCACGGCTCAGCAAGTACCGGCCAAGAAGAAGCGCTTTGGCAAGGACCCGTTCTCCGGTGAAGAGCGTTGGTTCCCGGCCAAGCCGGCCAGCGTCAAGGTCAAGGTACGCCCGCTGAAGAAGCTGAAGGACGCAGCTGCCGCCTGATAGGGGCCCTGTTTCCAGCTTGAAAAGGAGCCGCTAGCCGGCTCCTTTTTTGTATCCGGCGAATGTGCAGCCGTGCCCGTAGCTCCAGCTTTTCCTGCTTTCCCCGCTGTTTTGGCAGTTTCCGTAGTTCCTCAGCCGGCCGCCAATGAAGCCGGCGCACCATTCCGGGAGATCGTCATGCCTAGCATCCAGTGCCGCCTGTGGCGGCTTGCCTTGCGCCTGGTCCGGCGCAAACAGCGTTTTTCCAGCGCGCAGGCGCTGCACGAGGAAATTCGCCGCCGCCGCAAGATCGGCCGCGCGAATCCCACGGCGCGCTTGCTGGCGCGCCATGCGGTGAGCATGGAACCTGTGGCCGGCGTCGAGGTCTACACCGTGCGCCCGCGGGGCAACGACAGCGGCAGGCAAATCCTCTATCTCCATGGCGGCGGCTACGTCTTCGATATCGTCAGCCAGCATTGGGACTTTATCGGCAAGCTGGTGGACGCGCTCGGCGCCACGGTGACCGTGCCGATCTATCCGCTGGCGCCCGAGCATACCCATCGTGAGGTCTTTGCCGGACTGCTGCCGCTCTACGACCAGTTGGTCCGCGGCAATCCACCCGCCAGCCTGACCGTCATGGGCGACTCCGCCGGTGGCGGCATGGCGCTCGCGCTGACGCAGGTGGCCCGGGATACGGGACGCGCGCTGCCTGGCCGCCTGGTCTTGCTGTCGCCGTTCCTGGATGCCACCGGCAGCAATCCCGCTATCGATGTGCTCGAACCGCTTGACCCGATGTTGTCGAAGCTCGGCGGCATCGAGTGCGGGCGCGTCTATGCCGGCGGCGATCCCGTCACGCTTGCGCAGGTCAGCCCCATCTACGGCAGCCTGCGCGGTTTGCCTCCGGTGACGCTCTTCATCGGCACCCACGACGTCCTGCTGCCAGACTGCCGCGCTTATCGCGCGCTTGCGCAGGAACAGGGCTTGCCGCTGCGCTATTACGAATACGAGGGCATGTTCCACGTGTGGATGCTGTTGCCAATGCCGGAATCCAATGCTGCCTTCGCGCAGATCGTCGCCGCGGTGGAGGCCGATGAAGCCCCGCAGCGGCCGCCGGAGGCGCGCGCCGGGCAGGGCGCTGCAACCGGGTATCAGCCGATGTAGCAAGGAACGGCGATAATCGCGGGGTTGCCGGCCAGGTGCCGGCCCAAAGTAGTTAGGAGTCCCCATGCTTTCTCGTCGTTACGGCGCGGTCTGGCTGACCGCGCTTGCTTTGCTGGTCCTTGCGGCGCTTGCCACCGGTCACTGGCTTTCCCCCGCATGGCTGGCTGTGCCCGTTGTGCTGCTGCTGGTTGGCTTGCATGACATCGGCCAGTCGCGCCACTCCATCCTGCGCAACTATCCGATCTGGGGCCACCTGCGCTTCTTCTTCGAGTTCATCCGCCCGGAGATCCGCCAGTATTTCATCGAGGACGACACCAACGAGATGCCGTTCTCGCGCCAGCAGCGCAGCCTGGTTTACCAGCGTGCCAAGAACGAGGTCGACAGCCGGCCCTTCGGCACCGAGATCGATGTGCGGCTGGCGGGCCACGAGTGGATCAGCCACTCGCTTGCGCCGACCCGCATCCCCTCCGCTGACTTTCGCATTACCGTTGGCGAGGGCCGTGCGCAGCCTTACTCGCTGTCGATCTTCAACGTCTCGGCCATGAGCTTTGGCGCGTTGTCCGGCAATGCGATCCGCTCGCTCAATCGTGGCGCCAAGCTCGGCGGTTTTATCCACGATACCGGCGAAGGCTCCATCTCGCCGTATCACCGTGCCGAAGGCGGCGACCTGATCTGGGAGGTGGCCTCCGGCTACTTTGGCTGCCGCCGCCCGGACGGTGGCTTCGATCCCGACAAGTTCGCCGAGCAGGCGCGCTCGCCGCAGGTCAAGATGATCGAGGTCAAGCTCTCGCAAGGCGCCAAGCCGGGCCACGGCGGCGTGCTGCCGGCGGCCAAGGTGACGCCGGAGATTGCCGCCACGCGCGGCATCGCCATGGGCGAGGACTGCATCTCGCCGGCCACGCACAGCGAGTTCTCCACGCCGCTGGGCCTGCTGCAGTTCGTCGACCGGCTGCGCACGCTGTCCGGCGGCAAGCCGACCGGGTTCAAGCTTTGCATCGGGCACCCGTGGGAGTTCTTCGGCATCGTCAAGGCCATGCTGGAATCCGGCATCCTGCCGGACTTCATCGTGGTGGATGGTGCCGAAGGCGGCACCGGCGCGGCGCCGCTGGAGTTTGTCGACCATATCGGCGTACCGCTGCAGGAAGGGCTGCTGCTGGTGCACAACACGCTGGTGGGCGTGAACCTGCGCGACAAGATCCGCGTTGGTGCGAGTGGCAAGATCATCACCGCCTTTGACGTGGCGCGCACGCTGGCCACCGGCGCCGACTGGTGCAACTCGGCGCGCGGCTTCATGTTTGCGCTCGGGTGCGTGCAGGCGCAGAAGTGCCATACCGACCGCTGCCCCGTGGGCGTGGCCACGCAGGATCCGGTGCGCCAGCGCGCCGTCGTGGTGCCTGACAAAGCGGATCGCGTAGCCAGCTTCCACCGCCAGACGCTGCATGCGCTGCTGGAAATCCTGCAGGCAGCTGGCCTGAATCATCCGGGCGATCTCAAGCCGCACCATATCGTGCGGCGCATCTCGCCCAATGAAGTGCGGCTGATGTCCGAGCTGCTCAAGTTCCTCACGCCGGGGGACCTGATCAACGGGAATTTCCGCTACCAGCTGTACGAGAAGTACTGGCCGCTGGCGCGCTCCGACAGTTTCTCGTTGTAAAGCACTGCGCTAGCGCGCGGCTTGGGGCGCCGGCAGGCGGGCGCGCCCATGCTGCCGGAATGCACTGGGCGTCTGCCCAACATGCTTCGCAAAGAAGCGCGCGAAATACGCGGCGTCCGCAAAGCCCAGCGTTGAGGCGATCTGCTTGATGTCGAGATCGCTATAGAGCAGGTCGCGCTGCGCCTCCACGATCAGGCGCGAATGGATCAACTGCAGCGCGCTCCTGCCGGCAAGCTGCTGGCAGATCCGGTTGAGCTGGGTGGACGAGATGCCGAGCGTGCCGGCATAGCCCGCCAGATCCTGGTGGTTCCGAAAACGCGCTTCTACCAGTTGCTGGAACTGCTGAAAATGGCGTGCGGTCCTGCCTGCCGGCTGCGCACCGGTTGCACCCGCGCCGCAAGCGCGCCGGGCAATGCCCACCAGCAACAAGGACAGCAGCGCCGACAAGGCAGCACCGCGCCACAGCGATACTGTGTTCATTTCCGCACGGAACAGTTCCAGCGCCCCGGCAAGCACGGTGGCGTCATCGCGCTCGCTGCCGGCCGGGTCACCGAACGGGTCATGGTAGGGCCGCTCGAACAGCGGTAGCGCATCCGGCACGCCAGCCAGCAGCGTGTGCAGGTAGTGGTCGGTCATGGTAATGACGATGCCATCCACGTCCGGCGTGAACCGAAAACCATGGACGCAACGCGGCGGCACCGTTACCACGGTGCGTGCGCCCAAGGGGTACTCGCGGTCGTCGAGCAGCGCGCGGCCGCCGCCCTGGTGCACGTAGAGCACCTGGAAGAAGCGTTCGTGGCGGTGTGGCTTGATTTCCCAGTCGTTGACGCCGCTGCGCTCCGGGATCGACTCGAAATGCAGCTGTTCCAGCAGGGGCTCATTGGAGTTGACCCCATAGAGGGAGTAGGTCGGGACGGTTTTCATGGGACGGGGGCGGGCACCGGGGTGGCAATTGTCCCGCCGGGGGACCGGATCTGTCCATCGGTGCTGCCGCTTGCCACGGCAGCGCACCGATGGCCACCGATGGCTATTGATCCGCCTTGGCGCCCGACTTGCGCACGATCTCGGCCCACTTCTTGCCCTCTGCCGCGGTATAGCGCGCGAACTCTGCGGGGGAGGAACCTACCGGTTCGGCGCCCATGTCGGCGTACTGGCGCTGCACGTCGGGCTGGCGCAGTGCCTGCGCGGCGTGGGCCGCGAGTTTCTCCACGATCGGCGCGGGCGTGCCGCGCGGCGCCCACAAGCCGTACCAGGTGCTGATATTGAAGCCGGGCAAGCCCGACTCCGCCACCGTGGGCACGTCCGGCAGGGCACGCGCGCGCTTGAGCGTGGTGACGGCGACGGCGCGCAGCTTGCCGGCCTTGATGAACGGCATGGCCGATGGCATGGAATCGAACATCAACTGGATCTGGCCGCCCATCAGGTCGGTCAGCGCGGGCGAGCTGCCCTTGTACGGCACGTGCTGCATCGAGACATTGGCGGCGAACTTGAACGATTCGCCCGCCAGTTGCTGGGCCGACGCATTGCCGGCCGAGCCGAAGTTGATGCTGCCGCCTTTGGCCTTGGCATAGGCGATCAGGTCCTGCACAGTCTTGACCGGCGAATCGTTGTTGACCACCAGCACCAGCGGCACATCGGCCAGTTGCGTGACGGGCACAAAGTCGCGGAAGGCGTCGTAGCGCATCTTGGGATAGATGCTCGGGTTGATCACATGCAGCGAGGCATTGGCCAGGATGGTGTAGCCATCGGGCGCAGCCTTGGCGACCATTTCCGCACCGATCATCCCGCTGGCGCCTGGCTTGTTGTCGATCACCACTGTCTGGCCAAGCGTGTCGCCCATCTTGACGGCGACCACGCGCGCCAGCAGGTCGGTGGGGCCGCCCGGCGGGTAAGGCAGCACCATGCGGATCGGGCGCTGCGGGAAATCGTCGGCGGCACGGGCCGGCGACGTGCCTAAGGCAGCAAGGGCGGTGGTTGCCAACGTTGCCAGCAAGGCAAGGCGCAACGCGGACCGTCGATGCTTGGTGTGCTGTGTACTGTGTTGCGTGTTCAGGACCCTGAATCGACTTGGCATGCGTTAGTCTCCTTGATTTTTATTGCGACTTTGCCGATGACCTGCCTGGCTTCCAACGCGTCCAGCGCCTCGGCCAGCCCGTTCATCGGGTACACCTTCGACACGGTCGGTCGGATCTTTCCTTCGCTGGCCCAGCCGCACAGTGTGTTCATGACGGCCTGTAATGCGTGGGCATGCTGTGCCCGCTCGTTGGCGGGCGTCCAGCCGATGTAGCGGCCTACGAAAAATCCATGCAGCGTCAGGTTCTTTACCAGCAGCAGATTCAGCGGCGCTTGCGGGATGCGGCCGCTGGCAAAGCCGATGCTGAGAATCCGCGCGTTGGCGGCCGCGGCGCGCAGCGCCTGGTCGAACAGGTCGCCGCCTACCGGGTCCACCACCACGTCGGCACCGCGCCCCCCGCTCACGCGCTTGACGGCGGCGGCCAGGTCTTCCGGCGCGAGCGCATGTTGGGCGCCGCGCCGCAGGGCCTGTGCGCGTTTCACTTCGGTGCTGGCGCAAGCAATCACCTGCGCGCCCAGCTGGTGGGCGATTTCCACGGCAGCCAGCCCCACGCCGGCGCCGGCGCCAAGCACCAGCACCGTGTCGCCGGGCTGCACGGCGCAGCGCCACAGCAGGCCGCAGTAAGCGGTGCCGTAGGAGAGTGGGATCGGCAGGGCTTGCAGCGCGTCGAGCGTATCGGGAATGGGGTAGACGGTGTACTCGGGCAGCGTGACTTCTTCGGCAAAGCAGCCCCAGTCGGCAATGGCAACCACGCGGTCGCCAGGGCGCAGGCGGGTTACGGCGGCGCCGCAAGCCACTACGCGGCCGACCGCCTCGGTGCCCGGCACGAACGGCAGCGGCGGCTTGGTCTGATAGCGGCCTGCCACCATCAGGCCTGTGGCGTGGCTTACGCTTGCGTACTCCACGGCCAGCGTGACGGCGTGCGGATCCGCCAATGCCGGGCGCGGGATGCTGGCAAGGCGGACGTCTTGCGCTTTGCCGAAATGCTCGCAGAGCAGGGCCCGCATCATGCCCTGGCTCCCGCGGCGGCGTTGCCCGCCAGGGGGCTGGCCTGCCTGACCACGCCCATCTCCAGCCATTGCGCGAGCTTGTCCGGGGTGACGCCGTACTCACGCAGCACGGCTTCGGTGTGTTCACCGACACGCGGCGCGGCGGTGGCTGCCCGCCGCATGCCCTTGGCGGGGATGCCGGCAAACGGCAAGGCACCCAGCCCCGCCTGCTCGACCATCTGGAAGGTCCCCTGCGGCGCCGCTAGCGGGTGGTCGAGCACTTGCTGGTAGTTGCGCACCGGCGCATGAAGGATGTCATGCGCCTGCAGCGTGCCGAGCCAGTGCGCCGTGCTTTTGCCGGCAAGCACCGCCGCCACGGCGTCCTGCAGCCAGGCCGCGTGCGCCATGCGGCTGGCGTTGTCCGCAAAGCGCGCATCTTGCGCCCAGCCAGGGCGATCCAGCGCGCGGCAGAGCCTGCCGAATTGCGCGTTGTTGAGCGCCAGCAAGGTGAGGCTGCCATCGCTGGTGGCAAAGACGCCATTTGGCGCGCTCACCGGCCCGGCGGCCACAGCGCCCTGGATGGCGTATTCGAGGATATTGTTGGCCTGCAGCGCCACGCAGGCGTCGAACAGGCTCAGCTCGACATGCGCGCCGGCACCGCTGCGAAAGCGCCTGCACAAGGCAGCGGCGGCGGCCTGCGCCGCGTACAGGCCGGTGGCCGCGTCCGCCAGCAGCATGCCGATGCGTCGCGGCGAGCCGTCCGCCATGCGGTTGGTGTGCATGAGGCCGCTATCGGCCTGCATCACCGAGTCCGAGGCCGGGTGGTCGGCATAGGGGCCGTCCGCGCCGTAGCCGCTGATGGACACATAGACCAGCGCCGGATTGCGCGCGGACAGCGCTGCGTAGCCAACGCCAAGGCGCTCGGCAACCTGCGGCCGGAAGTTCTGCACCACGATATCCGCCCGCAGCGCGAGGTCGAACAACAACGCCTTGCCGGCATCGGTGGCCGCATCGATGCAGACGCCACGCTTGCCGGCGTTGTACGCGATCGACAGCGCACTGTGCTCGCCACGTACCACGCCAACATGCCGGCCCCAGTCGCCAGCCGGCGGATCGACCTTGATGACGTCGGCGCCTTGCTGCCAGAGGATATGCGCGCAGTAGGGGCCTGCGATGCCCTGGCTGATATCCAGGATGCGCAGGCCGGAGAAGGGCAGGTCGTCGACAGCTTCGGATGAAGGCGGGGTATGCGAAGGTAGCGCGGATTGCAGGTCGGTCTGGGGCATCGGCAGGGATCTGGGAGTCGTCATGTCGCGTCGGATGCCCTATGCTAGGGCGTACTCCTGGCCGTGACAATCCGCCGGCCTGTGCCACCCGTGTTGACTCATGATTGACAATAATCCCAGCTTCGACCTGAACCTGATCCGGCTGTTCGTCACGCTGGTGGAATCCAGAACGCTCACGGCCGCCGCCGCGCGCGGTGGCATGACCCGCTCCAATGTCTCGCGCCGGCTCAAGGCGCTGGAGCAGCATATGGGCGCGCAACTGATGCGGCGCACCACTCGCCATGTGGAGCTGACCGAGGCCGGGCGGCTGCTGTATGCGCACGGCGTGCGCATGCTGGATGAGCTGCAAGCGGCGGGCACTTCCATCGACAGTCTCGGCCAGACCGTGCGCGGCGATGTGCGGATCCGCCTGCCCACAGGACTCGGGCACCTGTACCTGGCGCAGGTGTTACTGGAGTTCGCCCGGCAATACCCGGCCATCTCCCTGCGCGTGCTGATCAATGACTATATCGGTGACCTGATCTCCGCCGAGGTGGATGTGGCGTTGAAGATCACCTCCCTGCCGCCGGAGGATCATGTGGCGCGCAAGATTTGCGCGGTAGGCTGGTGCCTGTGCGCATCGCCCGCGTTCCTGGCGGAGCACGGGCCGGTCAGCCGCGTGGAGGATCTTGCCCACTGCGACCTGATCGCGCCGGCGTCGCTGGGTCGGCGCTTCGATCTCAAGCTGAAGCTGGCCGGCACGCCGCTGATCCTGCGGGTCGCCCCGCGCATCCAGTCCGGCGACTATCCCTTCCTGTTCGAGTCGATGATGACAGGACTCGGCGTTGCCTTGCTGCCGCGCTACGCCGTGTGGCAGCAGATCGGGCGTGGCGAAGTGGTGGAGGTGCTCCCCGAGTACGAGCCCGAAGGCGTGGGCGACAGCATTTACATGCTGACCGCGCCGAATCGGTTTCCCACGCTGGCCACCCGCACGCTGATGGACTTCATCCGCGCGCGGCTGGAGAGCCAGGCGGGGAACTGGGGCGGGCATAAGGCGGGCGCGGAGGTTGACGCCGCGCGATAGTTTGGCGGCGTTGGCGTGACGTCATTGGCGCGAGCAGCGCAGGCCTGCGCCAGCCGCGCCTGCGGCGGTTGGCTGGGCAAGCCCGTCTGGTTTACTGCGGCCCCAGCTTCTTGATCAGCGCATCCAGCATCGCCAGTTCCTGCTCGTCCAGGTCCGTCAGCGGCGCGCGGACCGGGCCGGCGTCATGCCCGACCAGCTTGGCGCCGGCCTTGACGATGCTCACCGCGTAGCCTGCGCGGCGGTTGCGGATGTCCAGGTACGGCAGGAAGAACTCGTCGATCAGGCGGTTGGTGGTGGCGTGGTCGTCAGCGGCAATCGCGCGGTAGAAGTCCATCGCCGTCTTGGGGATGAAGTTGAACACGGCCGACGAATACACGGGCACGCCCAGCGCCTTGTAGGCCGCGGCATAGACTTCCGCGGTGGGCAGGCCGCCCAGGTAGGACAGGCGGTCGCCCAGCTTGCGGCGGATGCGGACCATACCTTCGATCTCGCCCACGCCGTCCTTGAAGCCGATCAGGTTGGGGCAGCGGTCGGCCAGGCGTTCGAGCATGTCCGCGTTGATGCGGGAATTGCCGCGGTTGTACACGATCACGCCGATGTGGACCGACTTGCAGACTTCTTCGATATGGTTGGCAATGCCGTCCTGGCAGGCTTCGGTCAGGTAGTGCGGCAACAGCAGGATGCCCTTGGCGCCCAGGCGCTGGGCTTCCTTGGCGTAGGCGATGGCCATGCGGGTCGGGCCGCCGGCGCCGGCCAGGATGGGCACCTTGCCTGCGCAGGTTTCCACTGCGGTGCGGATGACATTGGCGTAGTCGTCCGGCGTCAGCGAGAAGAACTCACCGGTGCCACCGGCGGCGAACAGGGCGGTGGCGCCGTAGGGGGCCAGCCATTCCAGGCGCTCTACATAGGTCTCGGGGCGGAAGTTGCCTTGCGCGTCGAAGTCGGTCACGGGGAAGGAAAGCAGGCCTTCCGAGACGATCTGCTTGAGTTCTTGAGGTGTGGTCATGATGGCTGGTCCTGATACCCGCAAGGGCGGTGTTGGTTCAGTGGTTCTTGTGCATGACTTTTGTCCGCACAATTTTGAGATACGTCATCGTACAACTAGAGATTTGAATGCGCAAGTACTTTTGTTTTGGCAAAGGGATTCGGCCTTCGGCCTTGCCAGCGACCGTCAATATGAAGAGACGGGGTAGGGGGTAAAGCGGTTCGCGCACGGAATGGAACGCGTAGGGCAGAATCTCATGAATTCGCCTTGAAAGCTGGCTGAAAGCTTGGAGCGTCGCATCTTCCAGTCGGCGCACCCGGACCAACCGCGCCGCTGCAACGTCTAATGCACGCCCGCCAAAGCGGTTGTCTTGGTGCTAGGGTAAACACTCAATGTTGCCGATGAAATCGGATGCCTATAATTCAAGTTATACGATGACATATCACGTAAGCGGACAAGTAGGCGAGATGGCCGCGTGCCGTACCACGTAAGGTGACGCCCATCTCCAATCCGGCTCGTGCAGGAGACACCATGAATCTCAGCAATACCATCAGCGTGGCCGGCGAGGCCACCCGTCGCAGCCATGTCCGTTACTGGATCCTGCTGATGATCTTCGTGGTGACAACGGTGAACTATGCCGACCGCGCCACGCTTTCGATTACCGGCCCGGCGATGCGCTCGGAGTTCGGCTTCGATGCCGTGCAGATGGGGTTTATCTTCTCGGCCTTCAGCTGGGCCTATGTGATGGCGCAGATCCCGGGTGGCTGGCTGCTGGACCGCTTTGGCGCGCGCCGCATCTATGCCTGCAGCATTTTCCTGTGGTCGTTCTTTACCCTGCTGCAGGGCTTTATCGGCGTATTCGCCACCGTTGGCGCGGCCGTGACCACGCTGTTCGTGCTGCGTTTTGCCGTGGGCCTGGCCGAGTCGCCGGCGTTTCCGGCCAATGCCAAGGTCGTGGCCAGCTGGTTTCCCACGGCCGAGCGCGGCACGGCCTCGGCCATCTTCAATTCCGCGCAGTATTTTGCCGCGGTGCTGTTTACGCCCCTGATGGCCTGGCTGACCCACGCGCTGGGCTGGCACCACGTCTATCTGTGGATGGGCGCGCTGGGCATGGTGCTGGCCGGCCTCTGGCTCAAGGTGGTGCGTAGCCCGGCGAGCCATCCGGGCGTGAATCGCGCCGAGCTTGACTACATCAAGCAGGGCGGCGGCATGATCGAGATGAGCGGCGACGCTGGCAGGAAGGACAAGGAAGCCTCCGGCACGCGCTGGTTCTACGTGCGCCAGCTGCTCTCCAACCGGATGTTGCTGGGCGTGTACCTGGGCCAGTACTGCATCAACGTGCTGACGTACTTCTTCCTGACGTGGTTTCCCGTGTACCTGGTGCAGGCCCGTGGCATGTCGATCCTGAAGGCGGGGTTTGTCGCGTCGCTGCCGGCGATCTGCGGATTCCTGGGCGGCGTGCTGGGCGGCGTGATTTCCGACGGGTTCCTGCGCCGCGGCTACTCGCTGACGGTGGCGCGCAAGGTGCCGATCGTCGCCGGCATGCTGCTGTCGGTCAGCATGATTGCCTGCAACTACGTGGATAGCGAGTGGCTGGTGGTGGGCTTCATGGCACTGGCCTTTTTCGGCAAGGGCATCGGTGCGCTGGGCTGGGCCGTGGTGGCGGATACGGCACCGAAGGAAGTGATTGGCCTGGCCGGCAGCATTTTTAACATGTTCGGAAATATCGCGGGCATCGTCACGCCTATCGTGATCGGATATATCCTTGGCACCACCGGTTCTTTCAATGGCGCGCTGGTCTTTGTCGGCGCCAACGCGCTGGTGACGGTGATCAGCTACCTGGTGATCGTCAAGGAAATCAAGCGCGTCGAGCTCAAGCATCCCTGAAAGCCCTGAATTGAGTGGTGCCTGCTGCGCAGGTGCCGCCCCGGCGCAGCGGCCAAGTGTTTCGCAAGGAAAAAAGACATGTCGGTGATCGATATCAAAGTAGAACAGCCAGGCGGTTCGCAGCCGGCTGCGCAGGTGCAGGGCACTGCGCTGTACATCCGCATCCACGAACTGGATAACGTGGCGATCGTCGCCAACGATGGCGGCCTGCCCGAGGGCACGGTGTTTCCCTGCGGGCTGACGCTGCGCGAGCGGGTGCCGCAGGGCCACAAGGTGGCGCTGGTGGACCTGGCGGCTGGCGATGCCGTGGTGCGCTACAACGTGGTGATCGGCTACGCGCTGCGCGACCTGCCCAAGGGCAGCTGGGTCAACGAGCGCGTGATCGAGATGCCGGTGGCGCCCGGGCTGGACAATCTGCCTGTCGGCACGCGCGTGGCGGAACCGCTGCCACCGCTGGAAGGCTATAGTTTCGAGGGCTTTCGCAACCCGGACGGCTCGGTCGGCACCCGCAACATCCTCGCCATCACCACTACCGTGCAGTGCGTGTCGGGCGTGGTGGAGCACGCGGTGCGGCGCATCAGGGCCGAGCTGCTGCCGCAGTATCCCAATGTGGACGACGTGGTGGGGCTGGAGCACACCTACGGCTGCGGCGTGGCCATCGATGCGCCGGACGCGATCGTGCCGATCCGCACGCTGCGCAATATCGCGCTGAACCCGAATTTCGGCGGCACCGCCATGATGGTGAGCCTGGGTTGCGAGAAGCTGCAGCCGGAGCGCCTGCTGCCGGCCGGCAGCTTGCCCGGCGGCCTGGATGTTGGCGTGGTGTGCCTGCAGGACGACGAGCACGTCGGCTTCGAGAGCATGATCGATTCCATCATGGCAATGGCGCATACCCACCTGGCCAAGCTGGACCAGCGCCGCCGCGAAACCTGCCCGGCCTCGGAGCTGGTGGTGGGCGTGCAGTGCGGCGGCAGCGATGCTTTTTCGGGTGTGACCGCCAATCCCGCCGTGGGGTTTGCCACCGACCTGCTGGTGCGCGCCGGCGCCACGGTGATGTTCTCGGAAGTCACGGAAGTGCGCGATGGCATCGACCAGCTCACCGCGCGCGCCGCCACGCCGGAAGTGGCGCAGGCCATGATCCGCGAGATGGACTGGTATGACCGCTACCTGGAAAAGGGCCGGGTCGACCGCAGCGCCAACACCACGCCCGGCAACAAGAAGGGCGGCCTGTCCAATATTGTCGAGAAGGCCATGGGCTCGATCGTCAAGTCGGGTAGCACGGCCATCACCGGCGTGCTCTCCCCTGGCGAAAAGCTCAAGCAAAAGGGCCTGATCTATGCGGCCACGCCTGCCAGCGACTTTATCTGCGGCACCCTGCAATTGGCCGCCGGCATGAACCTGCACGTGTTCACCACCGGTCGCGGCACGCCGTATGGCCTGGCCGAAGTGCCGGTGATCAAGGTGGCAACGCGTAGCGATCTGGCTCGCCGCTGGCACGACCTGATGGACGTGAATGCGGGCCGCATCGCCACCGGCGAGGCCACCATCGAGGATGTGGGCTGGGAGTTGTTCCGGTTGATGCTGGATGTGGCGAGCGGGCGCAAGAAGACCTGGGCCGAGCACCATAAGCTGCACAATTCGCTGGTGCTGTTCAACCCGGCGCCGGTGACCTGACCCGATAGCCCGGCCAGCGCGGCCAAGAAAATCGATGCGGCGATACGCGGCCGGGACCAGTGTCCCGGCCGCTTTACATTCGCCGGGGGCCAACCTTAAATGAGGAAGGATTCGGCCCTTCTCCTGGCTACCACGCCTGTGGCCTTCCCCCTTCAGTTCGCCATGCCATCCTCTGCCCGACATGACGCCGGAGACGGATCAAGCCTTGCTTGGTGGCGCGCGGCCAGCGCCGCGGCCGAACCCCTATCCGGGATTCCGTCGCGAGGTGCATCATGGCCGATTTGTCGAGTGAGCTGGTCAATGGGTTGAAGTCGAAACTGAGAGGCCAGGTGCTGCAACCTGGCGAGCCGGGCTATGAGCAGGCGCGGCAAGTCTGGAACGCCATGATCGACCGCCGTCCCGCGCTGATCGTCAAAAGCGCCGGCGCGGCCGATGTCATCGATACGGTCACGTTCGCGCGGGACAACGGCGTGCCGCTGTCGGTACGCGCCGGCGGTCACAACATCGGCGGCCTGGCGCTTTGCGATGACGGCGTTACGCTGGACCTGTCGGGCATGAAATCGGTGCGGATCGACCCCACCGCGCTGCGCGCCTATGTGGAGCCCGGTGCCACGCTGGGTGATTTCGACCACGAGGCGCAGGCCTTCGGGCTTGCCACGCCGCTTGGCATCAACTCCACCACCGGCGTGGCCGGACTCACCCTGGGCGGCGGCTTTGGCTGGATCAGCCGCAAGTACGGTACCACCGTGGATAACCTGGTCAGCGCCCAGGTGGTGACAGCCGATGGCAAGCTGGTGCACGCCAGCGCCACCGAGCATCCCGATCTGTTCTGGGCCATTCGCGGCGGCGGCGGCAACTTCGGCGTGGTCACCATGTTCGAGTTCGCCCTGCGGCCAGTCGGCCCGGAAATCTATGGTGGCCTGATCGTCTATCCGCTGGAGCAGGGCGTGGCCGTGTTGCAAGCCCTGCGCGACCGCCTAGACGGCATGCCCGACGAGCTGACCGTGTGGGCCGTGATGCGGCTCGCGCCGCCGCTGCCGTTCCTGCCGCCGCAGACCCATGGCAAGCCCATCGTGGCCCTGGCCATCTGCTACATCGGGCCGCCAGCCAACGGCCTGCAACTGGTCGAGCCATTGCGCCATCTTGGCACGCCCTACGGCGAGCATGTCGGGCCCATGCCGTTTACTGCGTGGCAGCAGGCGTTCGATCCTCTGCTCACGCCGGGGGCGCGCAACTACTGGAAATCGCACAACTTCGCCGGGCTGGATGATGGCCTGCTCACGTTGCTGGTGGATTACGTCAACAAGCTGCCCTCGCCGCACACCGAGATCTTCATCGGCGCCATGGGCGGCCAGACCAACCGGGTCGCGGCAGACGCCATGGCTTACCCCAATCGCGATGCCAACTACGTCATGAACGTGCACGGACGCTGGACCGAGCCGGCTGACGACGCCGCCTGCATCGCCTGGTCGCGCGAGGTGTTCCAGGCCGCGGCACCGTACGCGCTTGGCTCGGTATACGTGAATTTCCTGACACAGGAAGAGGGCGATCGCGTCGGCGCCGCGTACGGGCCGAACCATGCCCGGCTGGTCGAGGTCAAGCGGCGGTACGACCCCAACAACCTGTTCCGCCACAACCAGAACATCAAGCCCTGAGCGCCTGGCGTGCTATGCCGCCGGCCCCGTGCCGGCGGCATGGGTCACGTCGATCTTCGTACCCCAGCGGAGCGTCTGGTACACCACGCAATAGCGCTCGGTCAGCCGCAGCAGCGATTCGATCTGGTCGGCCTGCGCGTCGGTATCCAGTTCAAAGCGCATCCGGATCGCGCGCAAGCCCACGGCGGCGTCCTTGCTCACGCCAAGCGTGCCGCGAAAATCGAGGTCGCCTTCCACCAGCACGCGCGCGTCGCGCAGCGCGATGCCCAGTGCGGTAGCCACCGCATTCAGCGTGACGCCAGCGCAGGCGGCCAGGGCCTCCAGCAGCATGTCGCCGGAGCAGGCGCTCAGGCCGGTGCCGCCGGTGGCAGGATGCAGGCCCGCTTCGACCATGGCCTTGCCGGTTTCGACGTGGCAGGTAACCCCCTCGCCCAGGCGGCTCGATGCACGCAAGGTGATCAAGGCAGCCTCGGGGTGTTCTCGGTACTTTTCCTTGAGCGGGGCCTGGAGGGTGCGGAGTTGGTCGGCGTGCACGGGCGTTCTCCCAAGCGTTGGCTTCAGGCATCGAGCCTAGGCGGCGGTTGCAAAACCTTCAAGGCGGCAACAGGCAGCCGGAATCCGAGGTGTCAAATCAACCGCGCCCCCGGCCACGCCCCCGACATCACGATATTGCGCACAGACTGCCGCACCGTTTGCATGATGTCCCACAATTCCGGCACCGGTGTGCGGTTACGCGCGGTGGCAAGCGCCACCTGCCGCGTCACGACCGGATCCACCAGCCGGGCGGAATGCAGCCGGCCTTGCGCTACGCGATCCGCGACCGCGGCAAACGGCAGCAGGGTGGCGCCGCAGCCGTCTTCCACCAGGCGCATCGACACGGTATTGGACGCGTCGCATTCCAGCGCCAGTTGCAGGCTGGCGCCCGCGCGGGCAGCGAGCGATTCGGCAAGCACGCGCAGGCCATGTCCCGTGCTGGGCAGGATCAGCGGCACTTCGCCAAGGCGGCGCACGGGAAAGGTCGGGCCGAGGTGGCTCCAGGATGCCGGCGTGACCAGGGTCAGGTCTTCTTCCAGCAGGATGTCGACCTTCAGCGCCCCTTGCTGCTCGGGCAGGTAGAGCAGGGCTACGTCGATCTCGCCAGCCGCCAGCCAGGCGAGCACGGGGCTGGCCAGTCCTTCGACGAAGCGCACCTTGGTCGCCGGGAAGCGTTGCTTGAGCGCGGTGCCGATGCTGGCGAAAGCGGTGTTGGCGATGGTGGGCTGCGCCGCGATCACCAGTTGCGCAGGGCCTTGCGCCGACGAAGCGCGGATGGCTTCGCGGGCTTCGGCGAGCGTGGCCGCTACCTGCCGCGCATAGACAATCAACGTCTGGCCGGCTTCGGTCAGCACCACGCCGCGCCCGCTGCGGTGGAACAGGCGCGTGTCCAGCGCGGCTTCCAGCCGAGCGATCTGGCGGCTTACGGTGGACTGATCCGCGCCCATTTCGAGCGCGGCGCGCGAGATACTCTGCGTGTTGGCGACGCAGACGAAGCACGCCAGGTCCTCGGAGTTCATCGCAGCGCTTAGCTGGCGAAACGATCGCGCAGCGCCTGCGTCGCGGTACGGAAGAGACTCTGGTCCACGCCCACCGCCACGAAGCTCGCGCCCATGTCCAGGTAGCGGCGCGCGTCGGCTTCTACCGGTGTCAGCGTGCCTACGGCCTTGCCGGCGCGCCTGGCGGCCTCGAAGATGCGCGCCACCTGCGCCTGCACTTCGGGATGGTTGGGGTTGCCGAGGTGGCCGTAAGCGGCCGCGAGGTCGTTCGGGCCGATAAAGATGCCGTCGACCCCATCGACCGCGCAGATCTCGTCGGCCGCGTCCACGCCTTTGCGGCTTTCGATCTGCACCAGCACGCAGATATTGTCATTGATCTGGCTGAAGTACTCCGGCACCGTGCCATAGCGGTTGCTGCGCTGGACCGACGACACGCCACGCATGCCCGCTGGCGGGTAACGGGTGGCGCTCACCGCGCGCCCGGCCTGCTCCGCGCTCTCCACAAAGGGAATCAGGAAATTGTAGAAGCCGATGTCCAGCAGGCGCTTGATCAACACCGGATCGTTGGCGGGCGGGCGCACTACCGGCGCGCTCACGCTGCCTTGCAGCGCCATCAGCTGCGGGATGAAGGTCAGCACGTCGTTGGGCGAATGCTCTGCGTCGAGCAGCAGCCAGTCGAAGCCGGCCAGGCCGAGGATCTCGGTGGTGGTGGCGTTGCCCAGCGAGCACCAGCACCCGATCACGCGCTTGTGCGCCAGCACGTCGGCACGAAAGCGGTTGGGCAGGGGCGAAGGCAAGGTTGAATTCGGGAGGGAGGACATGACGATGGTGTTCCTGTTTTCAGTCTGGAAGGCGAATGGGTCAGCCGGTGACCCCGGTCTGCCAGGGCGGTGTGGCCCCGCATTCAGCCTTTGACCGGCTGCGGGGCCAGCGCTGATGCCAGATGGCTTGCTGGGCTGGCGGGTCAGTGCGAACCGCTGACGATCTGCTTGGTGAAGCTGGCGCGTTCCATCTCCACCACCTCCACGCTGACCTGCACGCTGTCTTCCGCGTTGGCCGGGCGCACCGCGTCGGCAATGACCTCGCAGATCGCCTGGCTCAGTGCCTGGCGCACGGCCAGGTCGCGGCCGTCCAGGATGTGCAGGCGCGCATGGACGAAAGCGCGCTCGCGCGCTTCGGTGCCCTGGCGGTAGGAGGTCAGCGTGATGCAGCGCGACTTGATGTCCGGCTCGCCGAACTGGCCGGAGGCCAGCAGCGCGGCATTGGCCTCGTCCAGCAGTTCTTCCTGCGAGCAGGTGAGGCGGGTGTTTTCGGTAATTTCAATGATGAGGTGGGGCATGGTCGCTAGGCCTGAAGGTTTCGGTGAGTCGCCGGAGCGGGGGGATCAGTCCACCGCCAGCCGCGACAGCGGGCCGGGCCACTTGCCGCGTGCTGCCTGCACGCGCGCCGCGGCGTCGTCAAGCTGGGCCAGCGTGCCGCTGTCCACCGGCATGAATTCGGCGCGGGCGCGGCGCCAGGCGCGTTCCGGCTCGCCGGGCAGCAGGATGGCATCGGTGCCGGGCTGCAGGTGCGATGAGCGCAGCCAGTCGACGAAGGCCTGCACTTCATGGCCAAAGGTGGTGCTGCTGCCCAGGCGCTCGGGGTCGAACACGATGGCCAGCATGTTGTTCCAGACCGCGTGCTCGTGGGTCAGGGTTTCCGGGCGGAGGGTGTGGCCACCGGTGACCGCCGCGCCCAGCAGTTCGCACATCACCGCCAGCACGTAGCCCTTGTGCTCGCCGAAGGGGCGCAGCGCGCCCTGCGCCTCGCCAGCGGGCGGGAACATCACGGCCGGGTCGTCGGTAGGGTGGCCTTCGGTGTCGAGCAGGCAGCCCGGGGGCACCGTCACGCCCTTGTTGTTGGCCACGCGCACCTTGCCCAGCGCGATCGCGCTGGTGGCGAAATCCATCACCAGCGGTTCGCCGCCGGCCACCGGCACGCCGATGGTGAACGGGTTGGTGCCATAGCGCGCCTCATAGCCGCCATGCGGGGCCACGATCGGCTTGGATAGGACATTGACGAAGTGGATGGAGATCATGCCGGCAGCGGTAGCCTGCTCGGCCCAGTGCCCGACCCGGCCCAGGTGGTGCGAGGCGCGCAGCCCCAGCACGCATACGCCGTGCTCGCGCGCGCGCTCGATGGCCAGGCCCATGGCTTCCTCGGTCACCGCCTGGCCCATGCCGCGATTGCCATCCAGGCTGAGGATGCCGCCAGCCTCGTGCACCACGCTCACGCGCTGGTTCAGTTGAAGCTGCTCGCCTTGCCAGGACATCACGTACTTC
Source organism: Cupriavidus sp. 05L411 (assembly GCF_056398045.1). Classification (NCBI taxonomy): domain Bacteria; kingdom Pseudomonadati; phylum Pseudomonadota; class Betaproteobacteria; order Burkholderiales; family Burkholderiaceae; genus Cupriavidus; species Cupriavidus sp. 05L411. The sequence goes on from NZ_JBFTOQ010000001.1 coordinate 420,692, forward strand.
GGGATCATGCCGACCCCGTGCGAGTCGTGGCCAGACAGGTTGGCGCCGACGAGGTGGTCGGCGGTCAGGCGGGCCTCGCGGGCATCGGAGCCGGCGGCGAGCCAGAGATCGACCACCCATTGATGGAGGGCGGGAGTCGGGATGCGGTGTTCACTCATGAGCTTGGGGTTCGAAAGAGGAGGGGAGATCGGTGGAGAGATCGATGGGACAAGGCGGCCCCCATGATAAGCCGCCGGGCCCGGCTTGGGTACCCGGCAAGCCATGCGAGTCATGCACCGGCGTCATTCCGGCCGGATGTTGGCGCTCTTGATCAGCTGCGCCCACTTGGCCACTTCGCTCTTCTGGAACGCGCCCAGTTCGGCCGGGCCGGCGCCGGACGGCTCGATCCCGAGCGAGGCCAGCCGGGCGCGCATGTCGGGCTCCTGGATGATCTTGCCGATGTCCGCGGCAAGGCGGTTGACGATGGGTGCAGGCGTGCCAGCGGGGGCAAACACGGCTTGCCAGGAAACGATCTCGTAGCCTTGCAGCTTCGGGCCACCGGCTTCTGCCACGGTCGGCACGTCCGGCAGTTCGCGGGCGCGCCTGGCGGCCGTGGTGGCCAGCGCGCGGAACTTGCCGGACTGGATCATCGGCATGGCGGCCACGCTGTTCTCGAACAAGACATCAACCTGGTTGCCCAGCAAAGCTTGCACGGCCGGGCTGCTGCCCTTGAACGGCACGTGGAGCAGCTTGACGCCCGCCATGCTGGAGAACAGCTCGCCGGCCAGGTGCTGCGAGGTGCCGTTGCCGGCCGAGCCGAAGGAGACCGCGCCAGGCTTGGCCTTGGCGGCGGCGATCACGTCCTGCACGGTCTTCCACGGGCTGTTGGCGTTGACCACCAGCAGGTTGGGCAGGGTGCCGATCAGGGCCACGGGCTGGAAGTTCTTGATCGGGTCGTAAGGCATCTTCGGATACAGGCTCACATTGATCGAGTGCGAGCTGATGGTGCCGCCGACCAGGGTGTAACCGTCCGGCGCGGCCTTGGCCACATAGTCGGAGCCGATATTGCCGCCCGCGCCGGCGCGGTTCTCCACCACCACCGGCTGGCCGATCATCTGCGACAGGCGCTGGCCAATCAGGCGGCCGAGCACGTCGGTGGTGCCGCCCGCGGCAAAGGGCACCACGTAGTTGACCGGCTTGGTCGGCCAGACGTCCTGCGCATGCGCCGGCTGCGTGCCAACGGTGGCCAGCGCGCAGGCGAGCAGGCCAAAGGCGAGGCGAGATTGGGAGGCGGGATGGAAAGCGGGATGGGACTGATGGGCCGGCCGGCTGGCCCGCAAGGCCCGCAGGCGCAGAAGCTGCAGAAGCATGTCTTGGTCTCCATTGTATTTTTGTCTGGGCCATCGTCCTTTGCGCTGCGTGACGCGGCCGCTATGCTCTGGCAAGCGGCGCGTGTGGCAGGGTGGGATCGCCTGGCAACAGGCTACACGCGTGCCGTGGGAGTAGCCTTGCGTTTTACGCATAACAGAAATGCGCCTGAAGCCAGGCGCCCAAAGCATTCGCGACGTAACAATCGCTCCATTCCTGGAGGTTCCGGATCGCTCCCGTTCCGGCTCCGGCCTGATTGCACTGCACCATTTTCTTTCTGCCATGACCAGCCAATCCGTTGCAGCTACCGTGCCTTCCACTTCCTCCTCCGCCAAGCCGGCGGCGCGCTCCGGCGGCCGGGTCCTGGTGGACGCGCTGCGCATCCACGGCGCGGAGCGTATCTTCTGCGTGCCGGGTGAGAGCTTCCTGGATGTCCTCGACGCGCTGCACGACCAGCCCGCCATTGACCTGATCGTCTGCAAGCACGAAGGCGCCGCGGCCAACATGGCCGAGGCCGACGGCAAGCTCACGGGCCGCCCGGGCGTCTGCTTCGTCACGCGCGGCCCGGGCGCCACGCACGCCAGCATCGGCGTGCATATCGCAGCGCAGGATTCCACGCCGATGCTGCTCTTTGTTGGGCAGATCGCTCGCGGCCACAAGGGCCGGGAGGCCTTCCAGGAGGTCGACTACGGCGCCATGTTCGGCTCCATCGCCAAGTGGGTGGTGGAGATCGAGGATCCGGCTCGTATCCCTGAGCTGGTGGCACGCGCGTTCCAGTGCGCCACCTCGGGCCGGCCCGGCCCGGTGGTGATTTCCCTGCCCGAAGACGTCCTGGACGGCCTGTGCGAGGTGGCCGATACCGGCCGCTATCGCCCGGTGGCGGCGGCACCGCGCGCGGCCGATGCCGACGCGCTCGCTGCCGCGCTGGCCGGGGCCGAGCGCCCGCTGGTGATTGCCGGCGGCGCCAACTGGAGTGCGCAGGCGGCGGCCGATTTTGCGGCCTTCGTGCAGCGCTGGAACCTGCCGGTGGCCTGTGCGTTCCGCCGCCAGGACGTATTCGATAATCGCGATCCGCACTACGTTGGGCACCTCAGCCTGGGCGTCAACCCGGCGTTGGCCGAGCGCGTGCGCACGGCCGACGTGATCCTGGCCTTCGGCACGCGGCTGGGCGATATCGCGACCGACGGCTACACCTTGCTGGAGGCCCCGCAGCCGCGCCAGCGCCTGTTCCACCTGCACGCCGACAGCGCCGAGCTGGGCCGCGTCTACCAGCCCGAGCTGGCTATCCATGCGGGCATCGAGCCCGGCGCCGCCATGCTGGCCGCGCTCACGCCGCCGGCGGCGGTGCGCTGGGGCGACTGGACCAGCGCCGCGCGCGCCGCGCATGGCGTCTTCGTGGCCCCGGCCAAGCCGCACCCGCAGCTCACCGGCGTGGACATGGGCGCGGTGGTCGCGCACCTGGACCGGGTCTTGCCCGACGACGCTGTGCTGACCAACGGCGCCGGCAACTACACGGTCTGGCTGCATCGCTACTACGCCTATCGCCAGCCGCGCACCGAGCTGGCCCCCACCTGCGGCGCCATGGGCTACGGCCTGCCTGCGGCGGTTGCCGCCAAGCTGCGCGACCCGCAGCGCACCGTGGTGTGCTTCGCCGGCGACGGCTGCTTCCTGATGTACCCGCAGGAAGTGGCTACGGCCGCGCAGTACAGCGCCAACCTGATCGTGGTGGTAGTCAACAACGGCATGTACGGCACCATCCGCATGCACCAGGAAAAGCGCTATCCCGGGCGCGTCAGCGGCACGGACATCCCGAGCCCGGATTTTGTGGCGATGGCGCAGTCGTGCGGGGCCTGGGCGGAGCGCGTGACGCAGACGGAAGATTTCGCCGCGGCCTTTGCGCGCGCGCAGGCCGCGGGCAAGCCCGCCGTGCTGGAGCTGGTCACGGACCCGCGCCAGATCACCCCGGCGATGCGGATCGCCGACTGACCGAAGAAGACAAAAAGCAAAAAGCAAAAAACAAAAAACAAGACAGGAGACACCGATGACCGATGCCACGCTGGCCGACTTGCGCAACCAGTTTGCCGGCCGCTTGCTGAGCGCCGCCGATGACACGGCGCCGTTTCTCACCGACTGGCGCCGCAGCTGGACCGGCCGCGCCCTGGCGGTGGCGCAGCCCGATAGCACGGCCGACGTGGCGGCCATCGTGCGCTGGTGCGCGGCGCGCCAGGTGCCGCTGGTGCCGCAGGGCGGCAATACGGGCATGGTGGGCGGCGCCATCCCGGACGTCGGCGGCCGCGCGCTGGTGCTGTCCACGGCGCGGTTGAACCGCATCCGCGAGATCGATCCGATCAACAACACGCTCACCGCGGAGGCAGGCTGCATCCTGGCCGCCGTGCAGCAAGCGGCGCAGGAAGCGGGGCGCTTGTACCCGCTGTCGCTCGGCGCGGAGGGCAGTTGCACCATCGGCGGCAATCTCGCCAGCAACGCGGGCGGGGTGCAGGTGCTGCGCTACGGCAACACGCGCGAGCTGTGCCTGGGGCTGGAAGTGGTGACGCCCGACGGCGAGATCTGGGACGGCCTGCGCGGCCTGCGCAAGGACAACACCGGCTACGACCTCAAGCAGCTCTTTATCGGCGCGGAGGGCACGTTGGGCGTGATCACCGCCGCCACCCTCAAGTTGTTCCCGCGTCCGGCGGCGCGCATGACGGCGCTGGCCGCGGTGAGCGATCCGCATGCGGCACTGCGCCTGCTGGAACTGGCCCAGCGCCGGCTGGCCGCCACGCTGACGGCGTTCGAGTTGATGAGCGGCGTGTGCGTGGCACTCGATGGATCAAGCGGAGGCACACGCCACTGCAGGTCCAGCAGGTAATCCCCCAACCGGTTGATGTGCTCATGCCGGTACGGCGATAGCGCGGGGCAACGTGTCGACGGGCAGGCACAGGACTGCGGTCAGCAGCGCCAAGCTCATATGGCACAGGTAAAACGCATTGAAGTCGGCACGTTGCAAACTGGCGCTTCCGACACCAGCAAGAACCACACTGCGCTGGTCGCGTAGAGCACGCTGCCCGCCACCAACAATGGGCGGTGGCCATGCCGACTAGCGATCCGGCCTGAGAGGGTGGCCACCGGAATCACCCGAAGCGGCCCCGGGGTGATGGCAAGGCCCGCCAATGGCAGCGAGTAATGCCAGATCGACTTCATGTAGAAAAAGAAGCCGAAGAACATCATCGAAAACGCGATGCCGAAACTCAACGTTGCGAGATTGACGTAACGGTAAGTCGGGTTGCGAAACAACCCCAAGTCCACCAGCGGTGCGGTCGAAACGCGAGCCCACGCCACAAATCCGATGATGCTCAAAAGCCCGATACCGGCAATACCGAGCAGTTCGTGACGCGACCATCCAGGCGATTCTGATTGCACAATGGACAGCGCCAAAGCACCCGTTCCGACGATCAGTAGGCCCATTCCGAACAGATCAAGCGGGCGGTTCGTGGTGTGCTGTTTTGTCTCGGTGCGCAATGTCGCACCGCGCCACATGGCAGCCAGGCCTAGGGGCACGTTCAGTTGATCTGTGCATTGGGTAAAGCCGGAGCAATCGTTGCAGAGGCCGCGGTTGCTGAGCTATCTGGATTTGTCATGAGGCTCTTCAGATGATGTGTGCGTCGGATCTGATTGGGATAAAGCGCCTCAAGAAAGCCCGAACGTTTTCCGCAGACTTGCATCGACCGGGCCTGCCGGCATGAAACGGCGCAGCTTGCTCAGCAGGGAGGCCTCGCCTTTGGGTGTGCGGCGCATTTGCCACGTACCAAAGGCGGCATCGACGATCGTGCTCGCGACGCCATCGGGATCCGGTGCTTTTTGTACACTTTCTTGAATCGCCTGCGAAACGACGCTGCGCTCGTCGTCGTAGGCAGTTACCTTGGAAACCGCATGAGGGGCATTGATGTCCAGACTAGTCTTGGTAAATGAGGGTTCGACAAGCACCACACGGATGCCGAACTTGCGCACCTCGTGGTCCAACGTCTCGGACATCCCTTCCACAGCGTGTTTGGATGCCGAATATAGGCCCATGTATGGCGCCGGCAGAAAGCCGAGCACGGAGCTGATGTTGATGATTCTTCCCGAACGTTGCGCACGCATGTGTGGCAATACGGCTCGTGTGGTGCGCAAGATGCCAAACACGTTGGTGTCAAACAGTGCCTGCCCTTCGGCGATCGAGGTTTCTTCGGTCGCTCCGAGCAGCGTCACGCCGGCACTGTTGACCAGCACGTCGATGCGCTTGGCCTGCGCGATGATGGCCTGGATACCCCGTTGAACAGAGGCTTCATCGCGGATATCCATCTCAACCAATTCAACGCCCGGTAGCGGCTGCGCTTTCGCGAGGCTGCGCACGGTGCCGAATACCTGGCAGCCCCGCAACACAAACTTCGCCGCGGTGGCACGGCCGATGCCCGAGGACACGCCTGTAATGACGACAACTTTGGAATTCGACATGGCAGTTTCTTTCGATATGAGTGGTTCGGTGCTGCGGTAAAGGTTCGAGCGATGAGCCGTGCTGAATGCGCAGCCTCCTCCGCAGAGTGCCTATTTGCTAGCAACGGCGGTCGATTCGTTGGGCTGCCACCCACCGCCCAGCGCCTTGAAAGCCGCGACGGCGGCGCGCGCGGATTCGGATTGCGCCTGGGCGCGCGCGTCTGATGCGCGCAAAAGGCTTTCGTCGGCTTGCAGGACTTCAATCAGGCTGACGACACCCCTCTGGTAGGCGGCAAACGAAGCATTTCGCGCGCGGCCGAGCGAATCCACGCCTTGCGTGAGCACGGCCGCTTGCTCCTCGCGCTTGACCAGAGCCGAGAAGGCGTCTTCCACGTCTTCCGTGGCGCGCAGCACGGCGAGCCGGTACGCGGCGAGCATCTCCGCCTCTTGCCCCTTGGCCTGATCGATCTGCGCGTTGATACGGCCGAAGTCGAACAGGCGCCAGCGCAGGCCGAGCACGCCGGCGAATTGACTGGCACCGCTGCCGAACAGACTGCCGGCGCCCACCGATGTGGCGCTGCCCAGCAGGCCGCTGAGCGAGAACTTCGGGTAGTACTCCGCAATGGCGGCACCGATGCGCGCGTTGGAAGCCGCTAGGCGACGCTCGGCAACGATGAGGTCAGGGCGGCGCCTCAGCAATTCGCCCGGCGATCCGCTGATCGCAATTTGCGGAGCGGCCGGGATGTCGCCGCCTTGCGCAAGCTCCGCCCGGTGCGTGCCCGGCAGCGTGCCGAGCATCACATCCAGCGCGTTCATCGCCGCATCGAGGCCAGCCTCAAGCTGTGGGATGGAAGCGCGAACCTGAGCGAGTGCGCTTTCGGCCTGCCGGACTTGAAGCTCGGCCGCCAGTCCCTTGCCGTACAGCAGGTTGATGGTGGAGAGCAATTCTGCTTGGGTCTGTACCTGGTGGCGGGCCACTTTCAAGCGCGTCTGTAAGCCGCGGATGGTGATGTAGATATCGGCAGTCTGTGCGGCCACGGCCAGCCGTGTGGCGACTGCGCCCGCCTGGGAGGCCTGGTAGTCGGCAAGTGCCCCTTCGCGGCCACGGCGCAGGCCGCCGAATACGTCCAACTCCCAGCTTGCGCTGACATCGGCCTCAAAAGCGTTGCCGTAGCGGTCGAAGCCGGGCCGCGAATTCAAGACGCGGCCCAAAGGGGTTTCGACGGACTGGTACGCACGCGCGGCCTGGCCCGTGACATTGCCGGAGGGCAGCAACGCAGCATTGGCAGCGCCAAGCCCCGCATGGGCTTGCGCGACGCGGGCGAAGGCCTGTGCAAGGTCCAGGTTTTGTTCCAGCGCGAGCTGCACGTACCGCGTAAGTTGCGGATCGCCAAAGCCAGCCCACCACGCAGGCAGGTCGGCTTCGGCATTGGCTGTCCGCTGCTCCACTGCTGTCTGGCCCTGGAATTGTCGGGGAACCGGCACATCGGGCTTCACATAATCGGGGCCGACGGCACAACCGGTCGCCAGGCTGGCAGCGAAGAGGGCCATAAGGGAGTGTTTTGGCAACATGGATGTCTTTCATCGGTTTTTAGTGACTATAGTACAAAATAGTCACACGTTGTTCAACTATCGCGACTCGCGTAAGCTGGAGCCTATGAAGAGCACCCCCTACCCCGTTTCTGCCCGTGGCCCGGCGGACCATGACGTGCGAGACCAGATCGTTGCCGCCGCCACTGAGCACTTCAGCCGCTATGGCTACGAGAAGACCGCCGTTTCCGATCTGGCCAAGGCCATTGGTTTTTCCAAGGCCTACATCTACAAGTTCTTCGAGTCCAAGCAGGCCATTGGCGAGATGATCTGCGCCAACTGCCTGCGTGACATCGAGGCCGACGTGAATGCCGCCCTGGCCGACGCCGACTCCCCGCCGGAGAAGCTCCGGCGCATATTCAAAGCCTTGACTGAGGCCAGCCTTCGGTTGTTTTCCCACGACCGCAAGCTGTACGAGATCGCGGCCTCGGCAGCGACTGAACGCTGGCAAGCGGTGATCGCCTATGAGGACCGCATCCAGAGGTTGTTGCGCGATGTGCTGCAGGAGGGCCGGGAGACCGGAGACTTCGAGCGCAAGACGCCGTTGGACGAGGCCACGACGGCCATCTACCTGGTCATGCGCCCGTACATGAATCCGTTGCTTCTGCAGTACAGCTTTGACTACACGGAAAGTGCGCCCGGGCTGCTCTCCAGCCTCGTGCTTCGGAGTCTTTCCCCCTGACGCGCAGATTTTCTGTTTGTGACCATTGACTAAAATAGTCACAGGAACCAGAATGAAAGCCCAGATCATCTTGTCGATGGGGCTTTCATGCTTTCTCGTTGCTTTGTTACCTCTATCGTTATTGGTGCGTTGCCGCTCGCTTTGAGCGCTTGCGGCGAAAAGGCCCCTGCCGATCCGCGCACCGAGGCACCGTTGGTGCGTGCCGCGTTCGTTCAGCCCGTCGCTTCCGCGTCGCGTTCATTCACGGGGGTCGTCGCTGCCCGGGTGCAGAGTGATCTCGGGTTCCGCGTGCCCGGCAAGGTGTTGGCGCGGCTTGTGGATGCCGGGCAGACCGTCAAGCGCGGGCAACCGCTCATGCGCATCGACCCTGTCGATCTGAAGCTCGCCGCGCACGCACAGCAAGAAGCCGTGAGCGCCGCGCGAGCGCGCGCGCACCAGACGGCGGAAGACGAAGCCCGCTACCGCGATCTGCGCGGAACGGGCGCCATTTCCGCCTCAGCCTATGACCAAGCCAAGGCTGCGGCGGACGCCGCCAAAGCCCAGCTGAGCGCAGCGGAAGCGCAGGCCGATGTTGCGCGTAACGCCAGCCGTTACGCAGAGCTTGTTGCCGATGGTGAAGGCGTGGTCATGGAGACGCTGGCCGAGCCCGGCCAGGTCGTCAACGCAGGGCAAGCCGTCGTACGGCTGGCCCACGCTGGCCGCCGTGAAGCGGTGGTCCAGTTGCCGGAAACGTTGCGGCCGGCGATCGACTCTGTCGCACAAGCCACGCTTTTCGGTAAGGAAAGCGCCGGTGTACCTGCCAAGCTGCGGCAACTGTCGGATGCTGCCGATCGGCTTACCCGCACGTTCGAAGCGCGCTATGTGCTGGATGGGGAACTGGCCAATGCGCCGCTGGGCGCCACCGTGACGATCCAGATTCCCGATCGGCTTGCCACCGTGCAAGGCGATCTGCAGGTGCCGCTTGGTGCCGTGTTCGATGCCGGCAAAGGCCCGGGCGTGTGGGTCATCCAAGGTGATCCCGCGAAGGTGTCGTGGCGATCCGTCACCATCGTGCGCCTCGGTGACGAAAGCGCTCGAGTTGCTGGCCAAGTCAAGCAAGGGGAGCGGATCGTCGCGCTTGGCGCACAACTGCTGCGTGAAGGACAGCAAGTCCGTGTGGCAGGGCAAGGTGCCAGCACTGCCATCGCGGGGGTGCGCCTGTGAGCCAAAGTCGTTTCAATCTATCGGCGCTCGCCGTGCGCGAGCGCGCCATCACGTTGTTCCTAATCTGCCTGATCTCTCTGGCGGGTCTCATTTCCTTCTTCAAGCTGGGCCGCGCGGAAGACCCGGCGTTTACGGTCAAGGTGATGACCATCATCACCGCGTGGCCCGGCGCGACGGCGCAGGAAATGCAAGACCAGGTGGCCGAGAAGATCGAAAAGCGCATGCAGGAGCTGCGCTGGTATGACCGCACGGAAACGTACACGCGGCCCGGCCTGGCGTTCACCACGCTGACCCTGCTCGACAGCACGCCACCGTCGGAAGTACAGGAGGAGTTCTACCAAGCGCGCAAGAAAGTCAGCGACGAGGTGGCCAACCTCCCGCCCGGCGTGATCGGGCCGATGGTCAACGACGAGTATGCGGACGTGACCTTTGCGTTGTTTGCGCTCAAGGCGCAGGGCGAACCGCAACGTGCGCTCGTGCGAGATGCGGAGACGCTGCGTCAGCGCTTGCTGCACGTGCCCGGCGTGAAGAAGGTCAACATCATCGGCGAGCAGTCGGAGCGCATCTATGTCGAGTTCTCCCATGACCGGCTGGCGACGCTGGGCGTGAGTCCGCAAGAAGTGTTTGCCGCGCTCAACAGCCAGAATGCCCTGACGGCAGCCGGCTCGGTAGAGACGAAAGGGCCGCAGGTATTCATCCGTCTGGACGGCGCGTTCGACGAGCTGCAGAAGATTCGGGATACGCCGGTTGTATCGCAGGGCCGAACGTTGAAGCTGTCGGACATTGCCACGGTCAAGCGCGGCTACGAGGATCCTGCCACATTCATGGTGCGCAATGGTGGCCAGCCTGCCTTGCTGCTGGGCATCGTCATGCGCGAAGGCTGGAACGGGCTGGACCTGGGCAAGGCGCTCGACAAGGAGGTGGGCGCCATCAACGCTGACATGCCGCTCGGCATGAGCTTGACCAAGGTGACCGACCAGGCAGTCAACATCGCCGCTGCCGTCGATGAGTTCATGCTCAAGTTCTTCGCCGCGCTGCTGGTGGTCATGCTGGTGAGCTTCGTCAGCATGGGCTGGCGCGCGGGCCTGGTGGTGGCCGCGGCCGTGCCGTTGACACTGGCGGTCGTCTTTGTGGTGATGGCTGCGACAGGCAAGAACTTCGACCGCATCACACTTGGATCTTTGATTCTGGCGCTGGGCCTGCTGGTGGATGACGCCATCATCGCCATCGAAATGATGGTAGTGAAGATGGAGGAGGGCTACAGCCGCATCGCCGCTTCGGGCTATGCGTGGAGCCATACTGCGGCGCCCATGCTATCGGGCACGCTGGTGACCGCCGTCGGTTTCATGCCCAATGGCTTTGCGCGATCCACCGCCGGTGAATACACCAGCAACATGTTCTGGATCGTCGGCATTGCGCTGATCACGTCCTGGGTGGTCGCAGTGGTGTTCACGCCTTACCTAGGCGTAAAGATGCTGCCCGACTTCAAGAAGGTCGAAGGCGGCCACGATGCGATTTACGACACCCTGCGTTACAACCGCTTCCGTGCGCTGCTCGGGCGTGTGATTGCGCGCAAATGGCTGGTCGCGGGTTCGGTCGTCGGGCTCTTTGCCTTGGCCATTCTCGGTATGGCGGTGGTCAAGAAGCAGTTCTTCCCAATTTCGGATCGGCCTGAAGTGCTGGTCGAGGTGCAGATGCCCTATGGAACATCGATCAACCAGACCAGCGCGGCCACCGCAAAGCTGGAAGCTTGGCTCGCCAAACAGAAGGAAGCCAAGATTGTGACGGCTTACGTTGGCCAGGGTGCGCCGCGCTTTTATCTGGCGATGGGGCCGGAACTACCGGATCCGTCGTTCGCCAAGATCGTGATCCGCACCGACAGCCAGGAAGAGCGTGACGCGTTGAAGCAGCGCCTGCGCCAGACGATTGCCGACGGCCTCGCCCCCGAGGCGCGCGTACGGGTCACGCAGCTCGTGTTCGGTCCGTACTCTGCGTTCCCGGTTGCCTATCGCGTGACCGGCCCCGATGCGCAGACGTTGCGCCGCATCGCGGCCGATGTTCGGCAAGTCATGGACGCCAGCCCGATGATGCGCACGGTCAATACCGATTGGGGGATGCGCGTACCGACGCTGCACTTCACCTTGCAGCAGGACCGCTTGCAGGCCGTGGGGCTGACCTCCAGCGCCGTCGCGCAACAACTGCAATTCCTGCTCAACGGTATTCCGGTGACGGCGGTGCGCGAGGACATCCGCACGGTGCAGGTGACCGCCCGCTCGGCCGGCGACATCCGACTGGATCCGGCCAAGATCGGCGACTTCACGCTGGCAGGCGCCAACGGGCAACGCATTCCGCTCTCGCAGGTGGGCAAGATCGATGTGCGCATGGAAGAGCCCATCATTCGGCGGCGCGATCGCATGCCGACGATCACGGTGCGAGGCGATATTGCCGATGGCCTGCAACCGCCCGACGTGTCGACAGCCGTCAGCGCGCAGCTTCAGCCAATTATCGAGAAACTGCCCAACGGATACCGCATTGAACAAGCGGGTTCCATTGAAGAATCGGGCAAGGCGACGAAGGCCATGCTGCCGCTGTTCCCGATCATGCTGGCCATCACACTGTTGATCCTCATCTTCCAGGTGCGGTCCATTCCGGCGATGGTCATGGTGTTCCTGACCAGCCCCCTCGGCTTGATTGGTGTGGTGCCAACGCTGATTCTGTTCGGGCAGCCGTTCGGCATCAACGCGCTGGTTGGCCTGATTGCGTTGTCGGGCATCTTGATGCGCAACACGCTGATCCTGATCGGGCAGATTCAGCACAACAAAGACGAAGGGTTGGATCCGTTCAGGGCCGTTGTGGAAGCCACCGTCCAGCGTGCGCGACCAGTGATTCTCACCGCGTTGGCCGCCATCCTGGCCTTCATTCCGCTGACCCATTCGGTGTTCTGGGGCGCACTCGCTTACACGCTCATCGGCGGGACATTTGCCGGGACGATTTTGACCCTGGTGTTCCTGCCGGCCATGTACTCGATCTGGTTCAGGATTCGGCCAGGCAACGCGGCCGATGCACAGCGCGATCGACACGAGACCACCGCGCAGCCCGCCGGAAAACTGGTGCCCGAGTCATATTGAATTGCAAGGGCATGTTCCTGCCACATTTCCCTTGATTCCAATCAACTTGCATTAAAGCGTCTTCTAGACGGGACATTGGGTGCATGGCCTCCACCCAAGGCGTGCTGCTGTGCGAGAGGTCATAAAAATCGTGGTGAGGAGACAAAATATGAAGGTAAATCCAATTCTTCTGGGCTACTTGAGCCTATTTTCTGGCATGACCTGGGCTCAGTCTAACGTTATTCTGTATGGCGTTGCAGATATGAGCATGGAATACGCAAATCACGTCGGTACGGTGCCATTGGCAAGCAATGGGTTCAATAGTGGGGCCGGAAAAAACGTCTATCGAATGGATTCTGGTGGTCTGTCCGGATCGCGCTGGGGGATTCGCGGAACAGAGGATATTGGTGGAGGCCTGCAGTCCATTTTTGTCCTGGAAAGCGGCGTGAGTCTCGATAACGGTACTCAGATGCAGGGTCGACTTTTTGGCCGCCAAGCGTTCGTTGGATTACAAAGTAGCGCCCTTGGAAAATTCACATTCGGGCGTCAATACACATCGCTGTTCGATTCCATTGCAAACTTTTCACCAACGATCTACGCAACGCAATACTCGCCAACCGTACTTCTTCTTGGGCCTGCCTATCGAGAAGACAACACGGCGAAATATAGCGGTGCTTTCGGTCCCTTCACAATCGGTGCCCATTGGTCCTTTGGAACAGGTCTCGCGTTACCCGCCACCGCGCCAAGCACAATCCCGCTCACAGGAACCGGCGAGGTTCCGGGGCAATTTCACAGAGACTCTGCGTATGGCGTTGGAGTGAATTATTTTGGCGGAAATTTTGGAGCCGCGCTAGCCTTTGACGAATTCAATCCGAGCATGGCGAACGGGACGGGAGGTTTCAAGAAACTCGCGGTTGCCGGAAGCTATGCTGCGGGGCCTGCAAAGCTAATGGCCGGGTACCGCTGGGGAAAGAATAAAGATGGGGCTGGAAGTGAAATCCTGCGAGACGATTTCTATTGGATCGGCGCAAACTACAAGTTGACACCGAGTGTGGATTTCACTTTGGAGTACGCGTACGACAAGATTCACCGAAGAGTAGGTGAATCGCAAATGGGAAACCCATGGCAAGTAACGGCAATCGCCAATTATTCATTCTCCAAGCGTACAAGTGCCTACGTCGTAACTTCTTTCGCAAAGAACGCGGGACTCAATCTTGATAATAGCGCCGTAAATTATGCCAACAGTCTGGGGACAGGGAATAGCTACGCCCTCGGTGCAGGCGAGACGTCCATGCTTGGGGTAGGGCTTGGACTTCGCCACACGTTTTGAGCGGCGTTATGAGATGCCTAACAAGAATATTCAGATGGTATTTTCCTCAAGGAGCGAAAAATGATTACCAAATCGGTAATTTTTGGTGGGTTCGCCGTCGCGGTGCTAGTGGCCTCGAGCTTCACAACGGTTGCGCCCGCGCGAAGCAAGGGCGAAAAGAGACGCTCTTGGGTGGACGCTGCGCTCCACGTCAAGTTCGACGCCAAAGGCAATGCGGCGAAGTGGGGCCCCTTCGATCCGTTCAGCGACGGCACGCGAACTGGCACGCCCGATCCACATGTGGACACCGCGAAGTTCAAGGTGCTCGACACGTTCGGTACTGGCTTCGACATGTCATCGACCGGCAGCGAGTCGCTAAGTAACAGGTTGACCTGAACACGTTGCTTCCGATGTTGGGCCCTGCGTAAGCAGCGGCAAACTTTTGCACCCGCCTGCCCATGTTACCTCCGTGCTCTCTCGACCTTGGGGCAGGCGGTCTTTTTTTAATATCCGATTGCTTCTCAACTCTTTTTTTACAAATCCCGGCCAATCGCTCCTAGCGATCCTGCGCGCGCAGCGCCGCTTCGATGCCGCGAATGCTCTCGAGCAGGCGCGGGCGCACCGTCTCAAGCAATAGCGCGGCCGGCACGATGGCGGTGGGCCCGCTGCACGACAATGTCATCGGCGGCAGCGCCGGGCCGGGCCGGAACGCGGCGGCGATCGAGTTGATGTCCGGCAGCCATTCGCCAAACGACGTGGTGCAGCCCTGGCGCTCCACCTCCGCGCGGCTGCGCTCCACAATGGCCTGCGCACTGGGGGCGTCCATCCCTTCCTGTTGCCGGAAGGCGGCCAGTGCTTGCCGTTGTTCCACGGCGGGCAACGCTTGCAGGTAGGCACGCCCCGCGGCCGAGGTCAGCCCGGAAATGCGCGTGCCGACCGCCACCCGCAACGTCAGGTATGACTCCGACTGGCAGTTCTCAAAGATCAGCATCTGCGCCCGATCACGCACGATCAGCGACGTCACGCCCTGGGACAGGTCGGCCAGCTCCTGCATGAACGGACGCACCACCGCCAGCACATCCACGCCATGCTGTGCCGCCGGCGCGAGGGCCAGCGCCGAGCTGCCGAGCTGGTACTTGGCCTGCTCCGGGTCCAGCCGCAGGTAGCCCAGCTCGGTCAAGGTATGCGTGAGGCGCGACACCGTGGATTTAGGCAGGCCGCAGCGCTGCGCCAGCTCGGCATTGCCCAGCCGCGTCTCAAAGCTGCGGAAACTCGCCAGCACGTCGAGGCCCCGCGCCAGCGCGGTCACGAAATGCCGGTCTTCCTTGTGCTGCTGCATGTGCTGCTGCACTTGCGCTTCGTGCGGTGGATCTTCGGTCTGCGGTTCGGACATGCGTGGCCTCGGCTGGCTTGGGGCTGAGCTTGCGTCTCAGCCTGCGCTGGCCAGCAGCTCGCGCAGCTTGGCCTTGAGTATCTTGCCGGACGGTGCGGCCGGCAGGTGGGCCACGATCCTGACCTCCGCCGGCATCTTGTAGGGCGACAGCTGCTCACGCAGGAAGGCGCGCAGCGCGGCCTGGTCCAGCGTCATGCCCTCGCGCACCTCCACAAAGGCGATCACTTCCTCGTTGCCTTCTACCGCGCGTCCCACCACCGCCGACTGCAGCACGGCCGGGTAGGCGTTGATCGATTGCTCGACTTCCTCCGGGTACACGTTGAAGCCGGAGTGGATGATGATTTCCTTGGAGCGCCCCACGATGGAGACCGCGCCGTCGGCATCGATGCGCGCCAGGTCTCCGGTGTGCAGCCAGCCGTCGGCGTCGATCACCTGCGCGGTCAGGTCGGCTCGGCGGTAGTAGCCCTTCATCACGTTGGGGCCGCGCACCAGCAGCTCGCCGCTGCCATCGGGCAGGGGCGAGCCCAGGCGGATCTCCACGTCAGGCACCACCGGGCCCACCGAGCAATCCGTGCGCGGCGATTCCACCCGGGTCTGGCAGACCGTGGGCGAGGTCTCGGTCATGCCATAGCCGTTGTGCAGGATGATGCCGAAGCTCGCTTCAAACGCCGCCTTGAGCGTGGCGGTGAGCGGCGCGCCGCCAGATTGCGCCATGCGCAGCGCGGGCGCTTGCAGCGGCGTTGCCTGGGCGCGGCTCCATTCGATCAGCTTGGCATACATGGCGGGCACGCCATGCAGCACGGTGAGCCGCTCCGCGACCAGCGCGTGCGCCAGCTTCTCGGGGCGGAAACGCGGTTCGTAGAATACCGTGGCGCCGTTCGAGAGCGGGCCCACCAGCAGCACGGACAGGCCGTAGACATGCGAGATCGGCAGCACGCCGTAGACCCGGTCGCCCGGCTGCACGCGCGCCTGCATGCGGTTGGAGCGCCCGATGAACATCAGGTTGGCGTGCGTCAACATCACGGCCTTGGCGGCGCCGGTGGTGCCAGTGGTGTAGATCAGCGCGGCTACCTGGTCGCGCGCCGCTGCGTCCACCGGCTCAGCCACGGCGGCTGCATTGAGCGCGCCCAGCAGCAGCTTGCCCGCATGCGGCCACTCGGCCGGTTGCGCGCCGCGCGCCAGGCCGTGCTCGCGTGCTTCAGGATGGGCGTTGTCGAGGTAGAGCGCGATGCGCGCGCCCGAGTGTTCGATGATGTTGTCGATCTCGCGGGCGGACAGGCGGGCATTGACCGGCACGGCCCATGCGTCCAGCGCGCTGAGCGCCAGGATCAGTACCGCACAGCCTACGCTGTTCTCGGTCACCAGCACCACGCGATCGCCGCCCCGCACGCCGGCGCCAGCCAGTGCGCGGGCGGTTTCGGCAATGGCGCCGTCCAGCTCGCCGTAGCGCAAGGACCGCTCCGCGTCCATCAGGGCCACGCGTTCGGGGTGGCTCTGGACCCAGGGGCCGATGATCTGGTGCAAGCGGGAAAATGAAGGGGCAGCCGGTGCGTGCGCGGCGGGCGTGGGGGTGCTACTCATCACAGTCTCCAGATAAGGCGTCCGGCGTGGGCCGCCGGATTTTTCGATGGCGGAATACTCCCACCGATCGCCTTATGCGTCAACTGCACTGTGGAATCCATGTTCTGCATAGCAGAACATGGATCATTCAGCGTCAGAACCGGAAGCGCGCGACCCCAGCCGACAGGCCTGCCGCTTGCTCATCCAGGCTGGCCGCCTGCGCCGTAACGACTTCGACCAGCTCGGCGTTCTGCCGGCTGGTCTGGTCGAGCTGGGCCACCGCCTCGCCCACCGAGCGGATGCCGCGCGCCTGTTCGTCCGCCACCCCGCACAGCCGCTCGGCCAACTGGTGGCTCTGGCCTACCGCCTGCTCGATGCCGCTCATGGCGCTGACCACTTGCCCGCTAAGCCGTGCCCCACGGGCGATCTCCGAGCTGGCCTGGCCAATGGTGGTGCGAATCTCGCGCGCGGAGTTGGCGCTGCGCTGCGCCAGCCCGCGCACCTCCTGCGCCACCACGGCGAAGCCGCGCCCGGCCTCGCCCGCGCGGGCCGCTTCCACGGCGGCGTTGAGCGCAAGGATATTGGTCTGGAAGGCAATGCTCTCGATCACTTCGACCATTTCCGCGATATTGCGCGAGTGCTGGTTCACCGTGTCCATGGCGCCGCTCATCTCGTTCACCACCGCCATGCCGGCGTCGGTGGCTTCACGTGCCTGGCGCGCCATGGCGCTGGATTCGGTGGCCTGGGCGTGGGCTTGGCCGACCAGCGCGGTGAGGCGGGCGACGCTGTCGGCGGCGGCGGCCAGCGCGGCCGCCTGCTGCGCGGTGCGGCGCGACAGATCGTGGTTGCCGCTGGCGATGCCTTCGCTGGCCGCGGCGATCTCGGCGGCGGAGAGCTGGATCCCTTCCAGCACGCCGGCGAGCTGGTCGCGCATGCGCGCCAGCAGGCTCATCAGGCTGTGGTCATCTCCGGCGCGCACGCGCACGGGTTGCTGCAGGTCGCCCGAGGCGATGCGGCTGGCCACCTTGGCCGCGTCCGCCGGCTCGCCGCCCAGCTCCGAATGCAGCAGGCGCGAGGCAAACCAGGCTAGCGCGGCCGCCGCTGCAAGGCTCGCCACCAGCATGCCAACCATCACGGTCTGGGCGCGCAACTGGCTGGCCGTCACGGTGGCTACCGTATCGGCGGCCTGCCGCTCCTGCTGCTTGCGCGTGACCTCGACCAGGTCGGCCAGCTTCTGTAATTGCTCGCCAAGAAAATGGCCGTCGACCGAAACGGCGCTGTCGAACTGCAGGGCATCGAGCGGCTGCTTGCGCAGCAACGTGACATAGTCACGCAGCATCGCCGCGGCGCTGTCGCGCTCGGTTTGCAGCGCGGCGGCCTGGGCGGGTGCGGCCGTGCGCACGGTGCCAAGGGCCTGGTCGAGGCGGGCGAGTGCGCTGTCGATGTCGGCGGTTGCGCCGTCGCGCTCGGTGCTGCTGGTCGCCATGGTCAGGGCAAGCTGGGCGCGGCCCAGCCGGGCCAGCGCCGATTGCGCGCGCTCCGCCGCGATGGCGCCCTGCATATCGCGTTGATAGAGCGTATCTGTCATCTGCTTGACCGAGACGAGGCTGAAAATGCCCGTCAGCCCCACCACGGCGCCGAACACATAGACCAGCGCAAATGCCGCGCACATGCGCGCGCTGAGGGGAAGCCGGCCCAGCCAGGCGGGCATGCGCCGGCCGGCACGGCGTGGAAGGCGAAGGTTGATGGCTTGCAACACGGTTGAGACTCCGATGGGCCACGCGGCCCATATGCTGACCCTGGGGGGCCGCCATCTCGCGCGCCAGCTTGCAGCGCCGGCTTACCGCGGGTGACGGCATGACTTTGTTATGGTTTGCATGCTCGCTTCAACCTGTGACGCATCAATGACATCCCGCCATTGCGCAGGGGTAATCGGCTTTGTCATCCGGGTGACACATGGCTGACATGAAATAGAGGGCGAGTCACATTGGCTCACCAGCTTCTTGCGCCTGGCGCCGCGCCTCCCCACGTCACGTTCACTCCGTCCATGCAGATTGCCTACCCCCTGGGCGGCGCGCCCGTGCCGCGGCTACGCTTGCCGCCGCTCCACGCCGTCTTCCAGCCTATTGTGGTGTTCGGGACCGGCCAGGTGCTGGGCTACGAGGCGCTGGTCAGGGGGCCCGCCGAGTCGCCGCTGGCCATGCCGGATGCCTTGTTCCGCCTGGCCCGTGACGAGGCCGAGACCATCGAGCTGGAGCTGCGGGCGGCGCGCACCGGGCTGTCCGCGTGCCTGGCGAATGGCTTGCGCGGCAAGCTGTTCCTCAACTTCAGCGCCATGGCGCTGCGCCACCTGCTGGCCAACGGCGGGAGTGCCATGCGAGCCCTGGTGGCGAACAGCATCGCGCCGGATCGGGTCGTGATCGAGGTGACCGAGCAGACCCCCATCGAGGACGCGGAGCGCTTTGGGCACGCCATGGCCGTGCTCCGCGAGCTGGGCATGCAGTATGCGCTGGACGACTTCGGCACCGGCCACGCCAATCTCGACCGGCTGGTCCACCTCGCGCCGCACTACACCAAGCTGGACAAGTCGCTGGTGCGTGGCATCGGTAACTGCTCGCGCCGGCTTGAAGTCGTGCGCACGGTGCTGGCCCTGGTCAAGGCACTGGGCGGCGAGGTGATCGCCGAAGGCATCGAGGACGCCGATGAGCTGGCGGTGCTGCGCGATCTCGGCGTGCCCTTCGGGCAGGGCTACTACCTCGGCAGGCCGGCGCCGCACCCGGTGCTCAGCCAGTGCTGAGCGGGCCGGGCCGAGGCAGCCGCGTGCCGGTCTCATCCAGGCGATACCCCTTGCCATACACCATCGTGATGACCAGCCCATTGCGGGGGTGGAGTTCCAGTGCCCTGCGCAGGCGCGATACCAGGCTCGCCAGGGCGCGGGACAACGGTGGCAGCGAATAGCCCCAGATTGCGCGTTCGATATGGGCATGGGACAAGACCCGGCCGACGCTGCCAAACAGCAACGCTGCCAGCTCGAACGCCTTGGGGGGCAGCGTGAGCCGGCGTCCCTGGAACACGACCTCGTGCGCCAGGCAGTCCAGTGAATAGATCCCGACCGCCAGGTCCGGGCTCGGTGTTTGCCGGCGCAAGGCGGCGCGGCGCTGCAGCGCGTGCAGTCGGGCCACCAGCTCGCGCGCGCGCAGCGGGCGGATCATGTAGTCGTCGGCGCCCGCCTGCAGGGTATTGACGACCGAGTCTTCGTCGCGCTGGCGGGAAACCACCATCACCGGCACTTCGCTGCGCCAGGCGCCGCGCACCGCGCGCACGGCTTCCACGGCAGGCATGTCGGTAAGCTCGTGGTCGATCAGCAGGACGTCGTAGCCGGCTTGGTCAATGTCACGGAAAAGCTCCGCGCTTGCGGGGTAGGTGTGGCAAGGCACGCCGGCGCGAGCGAGGGCGTCTGCAATGGCCTTGGCCTGCAGCGACAGATCCGCTAGCAGTGCGATTTTCATAGGAATTGTCCAACTGGCATGAATGCGGTTCGCAGGGCCGGTGCGCGCATCGGCTGCCCGCAAGGCGACTCAGGCAGGATAGCCCGCGGTGCGAGGGATATCACTTGGAACAATCTGCAAGGACGGGCAGAAGATTCCCAAAGCAGACGGGGAGCCAATCCAGAAGGCGACCGGTATCGCACCGGGCCACAGTCGATTGTTGCGGCACACGTACACATTTTGTCCACGATTGCCGGATCGTGTTATCCACAGCTTGTGTGGATAACCGAGCTTGACGTGCCGCGCTTGGCCAATGGTGGCGGTTATGTATCGGACTGCCTAAATTTTGAACAGGAAGGCGGGTGACGCCTCGCCGGCGATGGTGGACGCAGACAAATTCAGCGCGACAGCGTGCGAGGCAACAAGCGCGGCAGGGTGGCGACGCCGTGCAGCAGCAGCCCGAGGTACAGGCACGCGCCCGGCCAGTCAGGAGCGGGCTCCGGCAGCGGCCCGGCCAGCGCCAGCGCGCCCGCCAGCAAGACCCAGGCGGCCGCGCCCCAGCGTCGGCCGTCGCTCATGGCGCCCAGGGCGATGGTGGCGGCAAAGATCAGGCCGAACAGCAGCGCCTGCCGCTGCCCTTGCCACGCCCCATCGCGGTGAATGTAGTGGATCACGATGCCGAACAGCAGCAGCCCGCCGAGGCCGATGAGCAGATCCGGCACATGGAACCCAGGGCGCGGCGCACGATGCTTGCAGGTGCCGCCGACAAGGCGCAGCAACGGCAGGTTGCTTGCCAGCAAGGGGTTGTCGCTGCGTGGTGTCCCGGGCACGCCATAGTCCAGCGGCACGTCAGCCAGCCTTGGCTGGAAGGTGCCGAACAGCTTGTCCCACCAGAGGAAGGTGCCGCCGAAATTCCGGTCGAGGTAGCACGGCGCGGTGCCATGATGCACGCGGTGATGCGCCGGCGTGACCAGGAAGCGATCCAGGATGCCGGAGCTGCCCACCAGGCCGTTGTGGTTGTAGAACTGCACCGCGTAGTGGATCGACGAGACCACCACGAAGATCTCCAGCGGCAAGCCCGCCACAGCCAGCCCGATCACGAACGGCAGGTTGGTGAGCGACGAGTACCAGGAGTTGCGGATGCCCAGCGACAGGTTGAAGTGCTCGCCCTGATGATGAACCACGTGCACCGCCCACAGCAGGGGTATCTTGTGATGCAACCGGTGCATCCAGTAGAAGCAGAAATCCCACGCGACAAAGCCGAACGCCCACTGCCAGGCGAGCGGCCATGCGTCTACCCAATGCAGGTTGGCGACCCGCAGCACCAGCCCGAAGGCCGCGATCTCCAGACCGCGGAAGAACCACATCAAGATGTGCCCGGACCCCAGGTTGAAGACCACCTCGCGCCAGGGAATGGACTCTCCCCGGCGATACTTGCGGATCAGCAACTCAGCCACCACGCACAGCAGCATGGCGATCAGGGGGAGTGCGAATGCGTTCATTGCGAAGGTCCTTGGATAAGGGTCACCGCGGACACCTTGGGGCGCGCCAGCCAGGTGGCCACCGTGCCCGCGGCCAGGCCCACCAGCAGGCCGGCGGCCAGGTCCAGCGAGACATGCTGGCGTGTCTGCACCACCGAGTAGCAGATCGCCAGCCCCCAGCCGATCGCACTGGCGCTGCGCAGCTTGCGGCGCGAGTCGAGCAGCGCCCAGACGCTTAGCAGCGTCAGCGCGCCATGCAAAGAGGGCAGGCAGTTCTGCCGCGAGTCGCCGGCGATCAGCCAGCTCAGCACCGTGCTGCTCAGCCCGTCGCCCGGCAGGCTCGGATAGGCCAGCGTGGTAGGCCATGCCAGGAAGACGGCACCACAGGCAAGCGCTGCACACTGCATCGCCGTGCGCAGCCACCGCAACCGTTGCGGCGGGGCCAGCGCAAAGCTGACCGGTATCAAGGCGAAGAACGACAGGTAAAGCCAGATGCCGGCAGCATCGAAGGGGATCAGGCGATCCAGCGCGCTTTCGGGCAACAGCGCCGGTGCGCTTTGCAGCAGGCTGGTGCTGCCGTAGACCAGGCCGACGCTGCCCCAGCCCAGCAGCATCTGCCGGCAGCGCCACCATGCTCCGGCGCTTTGCATGCGGTGCGTCATGGGCCTTGGGTGGCTTCGCGCAGCCGGACAATGCGGCGGCGCTTGGTGGTGAAATCCGCCGGGGGCGCGGCATCGTTGTGCCACGCGATATCCGCCACGGCCACGCCAAGCCCCTCCAGCACTGTTTCCAGCCGCGCGCGGCAAGCCGTGTGCACCGCGACGCCGCCTTCGGCATACAGGCTAAGCGTGCGGTCGCCGGTCTGGCGCAGGCGGTAGTCGGCGGCGAGCGGCAGGGCCTGCGCCAAGGCGCGCGATAGCACGTCGGCAAAGACCTGCACCGGCTCGCCGAGGCGGCCCGGCAGCACCAGCATGTCGTCGCAGCGGCCTTCGATGCGGGCCAGCGCCAGCGCAGGGCTGCCGCACGGGCACGCATCCGCGCGCCGCACCAGCACGTCGTCCAGCCGGTAGCGCACGATGGGCTGGGTAGTGCGGGTGAAGTCGGTCACGATGGGCACGAAGCGCTCATGGCCCTGGTCCAGCCATTCCGGCTCGATGTGGACGAACTCCTCGTTCAGGTGCAGCGTGCCATGCGCGCAGGTGACGCCGAGAAAGCCCTCGGTGGCCTGGTAGACCTCGCCGGGCTCGCCGAACACGTTGGCCAGCAAGGCGCGGTCCTGCGCTTCCAGTACTTCGGCAACCGAGACGACCCGCGCCGGACGCAGTGCCGTGCGCCCGGCCTGGCGCGCCAGCGCAAGGCTGCGCAGCACCTGCGCGGGTGCCACGACAATGGTGGGCGCATAGCGCTCCAGCCGCGCAAGATGATCCTCGAACGGGGTGAACAGGTCGAAGAACGCGAACGAGAGCCAGGGGTTGCGCACCGCCGTGTACAGGTTGCTGTTGGCACGAAGGAACAGCGCCACGCGCTCGCCCGCCAGCAGCCCGCGCGGCAGCAACCTGGCCAGCAGCGTGCCGGCCCATTGCGCCTGCTCCTGCCGGCTCACGACAAATGCGCCACGCCCGCCCGAGGTGCCCGAGGACAGCCCCACGCTAAATCCTTGCAGCGTAGGGCTGAAGTCCCGCGAGGCCTCGGCCTGGCGGGCACAGTCAAGGACGTCTTCAAGGCGCAGCCCGGCCGTGTTGATGCGGTCGAAATTAGCCATCATCACAGCCTTGTCCATGCGCGGCCAGTCTTGCATCGGCAGGGACAGCAGGGGGGCAAAGTACGGGCTGCGCGCCAGCACGCGCAGGCGGAAGCGCGCCATCTGGCGGGCCTGGTGCGCCTCCAGTTCGGCGCGGCTGGCAAAACGCAGCCTGCGCGCGCGCCAGTAGGCGCCGAGCATGCGGGGCAACTGCATCAGAGGGCGCCTTCGTGGGTCAGGCGGATCTGCACCTGGCCATTGCGATGCAAGGCGTGCAGTTGCCTGAGTGTGGCCTGGTAGGTGCGCGGGTCTTCCATGATCAGGTTGGCGATGGACGACGGACCGATCAGTTCGCGGTAGCTGGTGGGCGACCATGCCGCGTCGGACGCCAGCAACACCCACCCGTCGCTCGTTTGCACGAAGGCGCCCAGGTGGCCGGCGGCGTGGCCCGGCAACGCCACCAGGAAAACGTCTCCGCCACTGTCCGGCAAGGCATAGCCCTCATGGAACGGCGTGAGCGCGACGGGCAGCGGCTGGCGCGCAAAGGCTTCGACAAAACCCACGCGCTGCTCGAAATCCTCGGGCATCAGCCCCGGCACGAAGCCCCGGCGCAACGCGCCGATGCCGCGCAGCGGCCGCGTGGCTTGCCACCCGGCGCGGGAGCAGTAGAAGCGCGTGCCGGGAAAATCCCGCAGTCCAGCGATATGGTCCCCGTGGAAGTGCGACAGGATCACGCCGGCGAGGTCGCGTGCGCCGATGCCCGCCGCGCGCAGCTGGCTTGCTGCCGCCTCGCTGCTGTCGAAATGCACCGGCGTGACCATGCGGTACAGCGCGAACAGCCCGCTGCGTGTGTGATCTAGAAAGTGCGTGGCATAGCCCGTATCCCAGAGCCAGTGCTTGCCGCCTGCCTCGATCAGGTACGCCCGCGCCGGGAAGCGGCAGACCGACAGGCCCGCGCCCTTGAGCGCCATGCAGGCGCGGTGCGTGCAGAAGCCCGCCTCAAAGGTGGTGATACTGGCCATGGTCTCGCATCCATTGCGCCGTCAGGCGAATTCCCTCATCCATCGTATAGGCGGGCCGATAGCCCAGCGCCGCGATGGCCTGCGTGTTGTCGAGCGTCATATCGTAGTGCAGCACGCCCATGCCATAACGCGTGAAGGCCGGCTCGCGCCGGCTCAGGGCCGACCAGGCCTCCATGCCGCGCGCCACGCCGTCGGCCAGCGCATAGGGCAGGCGGCGCAGGCGCGGCGGCTGGCCCAGCTCGTCGCCGAGCAGTTGGCCGAGAACCTGGCACAAGCGGCGCGGTTCGTGATTGGTGATGTTGTAGGCATGGCCGGACGCCACCTGCGCGCTCGTGCTGGCGAGCTGCATGGCGTGGACCACGTTGGGGGTAAAGGTCAGGTCCATCAGCACCTCGCCTGCGCGCGGCAACGGCAGCTTGCCGCGTCGTTGCGCCATCAGCGCCAGCACGCGCGGCATCAGCACGCGGTCGTGCGGGCCGAACAAGGCGCGTGGGCGCAGCATGACGAAGGCGGTGGCAGCCTGATTGCCTGCGCGCAGCCGTATTGCCGCCTCGGCCAGCGCCTTGGTGCGCGCATAGTGGTTGGCGTAGCGCGCTGGCCGGTAGCTCTCGGGAATGTCGAGATGATGCCGATAGTCGAAGTACAGCGACGGCGTTGAGACGTGCACGAAGCGTTCAACGCCGGCTGCGATCGCCGCGTCGGCGAGCCGCTCGGTGGCGGCCACGTTGGCCGCGTGGAAATCGGCGGAGGCGCCCCACGGCGATGACAGCGCGGCGCAGTGCCAGACGGTGCCCACGCCGCGCAGCAATGCGCGTGCCTGCGCAGCATCGAGCGTGGCCAGGTCCGCCGGCACGAAGTCCACGCCAAGCGCGCGCAGCGCCTCGCCCTGCGCGGGGTTGCGGCCGGTGGCGCGCACGGGCAGGCCACGCTGCAACAAGTACTCGACGGCATTGCGGCCGAGGCCGCCGGTTGCGCCGGTTACCAGCGTGATCACAATCGCAGCACCATGGCGCCCACGGTAAGGCCGGCAGCCGTGCCCAGCAGCAGCGCGCGCGAGCCGGCGCCGGCTCTGCCGCTGCGCATCGCTTCGTGCAATGCCGTGGGCAGGGACGCGGCGACCTGGTTACCGTGCGCGCGGTAGATATCCACCACCGACGCCGCCGGCACGCCCAGGCGGCGCCCGATGTGCCGCATGGCGAGGTGGCTGGCCTGGTGCGGCACTACCACGTCGATCTCAGCGAGCCGCAGCTTGCCCGCGTCGAGCAAGCTGGCCAGGAAGGCGTCCATCACCGTGGAGGCCAGCTTGAAGACCCGCTTGCCTTCCATATGGAACAGGAAGTCGGACTCGCGCGCGCCCATGCGCGGGTTGGTGCGGGTACCGCCTGCGCGGATCTCGCAGAAGGCCTTGCCCGCGGGATAGGTCTCCATGCGATAGGCCTCGATGCCGGTGCTGCCATCGCCGCGCTCCACCACCGCCGCCGCCGCACCGTCGCCAAAGATGAGCGAGGCCTCCGGCTGGCTCCAGTCCAGCCCACGGGAGGCGAGGTCGGATGCGACCACCGCGATGCGGCGGTAGGTACCGCTGTGCAGCAGGCTGGCCGCCACCTGCAAAGCGGCCAGGAAGCTCAGGCAACTGGCGTTGACGTCGAAGGCCGGTGTGCCGGCTGGGATGCCGGCGGCTTCGAGCAGCCGCGCGCCGGTGCAGGGCAGGGCTTGCTCCTGCACGCCGGCGGCGGAAATGACGAGACCGATCGAACCCGGGGCGATGCCACCGCGCGCCATGGCATCGCGCAGCGCGGCGGCCGCCAGCGCGGATTGCGTTTCGCCAGGGCCAGCGTGGTAGCGGTGGTCGATGCCGGAGGTTTTCCTGACGTAGCCGGCGGCTTTGCCGAGCACCTTGTCAAGCTCGGCGGAGGTGACCTGCCGGGCAGGGAGTGCTTTGCCTGTGGCCAGGATTCTTAATGGCAGCATGTCGTTGGTTGGGTCTCCCGCCGGCGTGAACTGAGCGGCGGGAGCGAATCGATCCTTGAGCGGCAGAGAGGTTGGTCACGAAAGAAAGTGCGTATTGTAGTGAGTTGGCCGGCAGGGGGGCTTGATCGCTCGATCGTTCGATCGCTTGACCGTCAGATCGAGACGCGGCGGCCGATCTCCACCACCTGATC
Organism: Cupriavidus sp. 05L411; assembly: GCF_056398045.1. NCBI lineage: Bacteria > Pseudomonadati > Pseudomonadota > Betaproteobacteria > Burkholderiales > Burkholderiaceae > Cupriavidus > Cupriavidus sp. 05L411. The sequence continues at coordinate 447,250 of NZ_JBFTOQ010000001.1, forward strand.
GCTGGGCAGCCGGAAAAGATCGGTCACGTGCATGCCGTTCCTGACCATCAAGGCGAACAGTTTGCCTTGCCAGCGCGGCATCCGGCTGTCGCCCTCGCGCAGCACGATGGTCTCCAGGCCCATGTAGTAGGTGATGGTGCCCAGATCCAGCCCGCAGGGCAGCATCTGAGGCTGCAGCAGGAGCTTGGGAATATCAGGCCGCTCCATAAAGCCGTAGCGGGCGTTGGCGCGCCAGAAACCCGGCATCGGTTGCGTTAGCGTCAGGCGCTCGGCATCCTTGATCCATGGCACCGTCTCCGTCACGATGCTCACGGCAAGGATCTTCTGCTGCAAGGCGTGGTTGCGCTTGACATGCCACAGCATCACCGGCGGCGTGCCATCCAGCGTTCGCGTCAGGAACACCCCGGTCCCGGGCACGCGCGGAATGCGCTTTGCCTGCACCTCGCCCAGGAACGCGTCGATTGGCGTGATGTCTTCGTTGATGGCCGCCGAAATCGCGGCCGTGCCGCGGTGCCAGATCAACATGACGCCATAGACGACCGCCGCCAGCATCAACGGGATATACCCACCATCCAGTACCTTGGCGAGATTGGCCACGAAGAACCCGCCGTCGATGATCAGGAAGACGCCGGACACGGCCGCGCTGGCCCACAGGCTCCAGCGCCAGATATCGCGCATGGCGATAAACAGCAGCACGGACGTCATCAGCATGGTGAGGGAAACGGCGATGCCATACGCGGAAGCCAGTTGATCCGATGACTTGAAGAACAGCGCCAGGCTGACCGTCACCACCATCAGCAGCCAGTTGACCGTGCCCACGTAGATCTGCCCGTAGCCCTCCTCGGAGGTCTGCCTGATCTGCAGATGCGGCAGCCATCCCAGCAGGATCGCCTGGCGCGTCATGGAAAACGCGCCGGTAATAATGGACTGGCTGGCGATCACCGTCGCCACGGCGGCCAGGATGACCAAGGGCACCAGCAGCGGCGGCGGGCAGAGCAGGTAAAAGATGTTGTGCGTTGAGTCGGCCCCGGACAATACCAGCGCGGCCTGTCCGGCATAGTTGAGCAGCAGGCTGGGGAACACGATGGCGGACCATGCCAGGCGGATCGGGCGCGGGCCGAAATGGCCCATGTCGGCATACAGCGCCTCGGCGCCGGTCACGCAGAGGAAAATGCCACCCAGCACCAGGAAACTGGTATAGCCATTGGAAAACAGGAATTCCAGGCCATAGATCGGATTGAGCGCAATCAGGATCGACGGGTGCAGCAGGATGCCGCGAATGCCGAGCACGGCTATGCAAAAAAACCATAATGCCATCACCGGCCCGAAGGCCCTGCCGATGCGGGACGTTCCCATCGGCTGGATGGCAAAGAGCGCCACCAGTATGCCCACCGTGGCCGGCAGGATAATGGATTTGGCCTCGGGAAAGACAATCTCCAGTCCCTCCAGCGCGGAGAGCACGGAGATGGCGGGTGTGATCGCGCCGTCGCCATAGATCAATGCCGCCCCGAACAGCCCGGCGGCCACCACCAGCGGGCGTTTCTTCTGCTTGATCCCCAACAGCGACATCAAGGCGAGAATGCCGCCTTCGCCGTTGTTATCGATGCGCATGGCGAAGGACACGTACTTTACCGTGGTGATGATGATCAATGTCCAGATCAGCAGGCTCAGGAGGCCCAGGATAACCGGCGCCGACGGTTTGCCACCCGAGAGCGCGAGCACGGTTTTCAGGGTGTAGAGCGGGCTGGTGCCGATGTCGCCAAATACCACGCCCAGTGCGGACAGCCCCATGACGGCGAGGCCGGAACGGGGTTTAGCGGGCGTATCGATCAGCGCAGGGGCTTGCGGCATGACTATCTCTCCAGGCAACCCATTGAAGAACACTCCGGGAAGCCCGGGATGCAGAGCATGGTTTGTAAGCCGACGTGATGATAATCGCGAGGCAAAACCCGCGATCCGTCCGTGAAACGCGGACCGGCCCGAGCGCGAGCCGTTGGCCAGGACGGGCGGCCCGCCCTGGCGGGCAACGCGTTCAGGCTGCGGGAACCGGTCGCCCGGTCAGCGGATAGTTCGGATCGTTGTAGCCATGCGTGGAGGCATGTCCGGGGCGCACCAGCTGGTCAACCAGCGCCTCCTCTTCGGCGGAGATGGGCACGCCGACGGCGCCAAAGTAATCCTCGAACTGTGCCAGCGTGCGCGGCCCGGCAATCACCGAGCTGACGATCGGGTTGGCCAACACCCAGGCGGTAGCGAGCTGGCCCAGCTTGAGGCCGCGCGCATCGGCATGCGCTTTCAGCGTCTGGGCAATCACCAGCGATTCCTCGCGGAATTCCGTTTCCATCATGCGGCGGTCGGCGCGGCCCGCGCGTGAGTCTTGCGGGGGCTGTTGGCCGGGCAGGTACTTGCCGGTGAGCACGCCGCGCGCAATCGGGCTGTAGGGCACCACCCCAAGGCCGAAGTGCTGGCAGGCCGGCAGGATTTCCACCTCGGGCATGCGGTTAAGCAGGTTGTAGTAAGGCTGGCAAACCACCGGGCGCGGCACACCCAGCTGGTCGCACAAGCGTGCCACCTCGGCGACGCGCCAGCCGCGGAAATTGGACAAGGCCCAGTAGCGGATCTTGCCGGCACGGACCAGGTCGCCCATGGCACGCACGGGTTCTTCCAGGTTTTCGCCGGGGTAGTCGCGGTGCAGGTAGAGGATGTCGAGGTAGTCGGTGCCAAGGCGGCCCAGGCTTTGCTCGACTTCGCGCAGGATCCAGACGCGCGAGTAGTGCGAATGGTTGGGCGCAGCCTGCATCGGGTTGCCGAGCTTGCTGGCCAGGATCCAGTCATGGCGGTCGGCGGCAAGCAGCTTGCCCACCATGCGCTCGGAGCCGCCCTTGCTATACACGTCCGCGGTGTCGATGAAGTTGACGCCGTGCGCGCGAGCGCTATCGACGATGCGGCCGGCCTCGGCTTCGTCGGTCTGGTCGGCGAACATCATGGTGCCGAGGCACAGGGCCGATACCTTGAGGTTGCTGGCGCCCAGGCGCCGGTATTCCATCTTGAACTCTGACATTGCGGTCTTCCTTGATGTGGCTGGCGGTCAGGCAGTAACGCGGTAAGGCGTGAAAGCTTAACGCCTGCGGGGAAATTCTGCCTGCCCCCGGGCCGCGGCTATGCCAGAATGCTAGCCATTGTGGTCCGGCTCCGCCAAGGCGAAATCTAACAATCATGCTCAGCCCCTCCCTCGTCGCGGCGATCGTGCTGGCGTTCCATCTGCTTGGCGTCGTCGCGGCCTTGCACGCGGTCATGACGGTGCGCACCGCGCCCGGCGCCATTGCGTGGGCCGGCTCGCTGGTGATGATGCCGTACTTCACGCTGATCCCGTACCTGATCCTCGGCAGCAGCAGTTTCGCCGGCTACGTGAATGCCCGGCGCTTCAACAACGACCGGCTGCGCGAGGTCACGCACGAGATGGAGCCACACGAGCGCGAGGCGCGCGACGCCAGCGTGGTGCACTCGCCCCCCCAGCCTTACCTGCGCGCTTTGCCCCGGCTGACCGGCATGCCGTGCCTGGCCAACAACGCGGTGCGGCTGCTGGTCAACGGCGAGGCGACGTTCGAGGCCATCTTTGCGGCGATCGCCGCCGCGCGGCAGGTGGTGATCGTGCAGTTCTTCATCGTCCACGACGATGCGCTTGGGCGGCGCCTGCAGAGCCTGCTGTGCGAACGCGCTGCCGCGGGCGTGAAGGTGTATTTCCTCTACGACAGCATCGGCTCGCATGCGTTGCCGGGCCAGTACGTCAAGGTGCTGCTGGCCGCCGGGGTGGAGGCGCGCGCCTTTGCCACGCGGCGCGGCTTTGTCAACCGCTTTCAGCTCAATTTCCGCAACCACCGCAAGCTGGTGGTGGTGGATGGGGAGTGCGCGTTTACGGGCGGTCACAACGTCGGCAACGAGTACCTCGGGCAAAAACCGCCGCTGGCGCCTTGGCGCGACACGCATATCGAGATCCGCGGCAGCGCCGTGCTGGACTTGCAGATGGTGTTTGCCGAAGACTGGTTCTGGGCCGCGCGGGAGGTGCCCATGCTGCTGCCTCCGCCAGCAGCACCTGCCGGGGGCATGACCTGCCAGGTGGTGCCGTCCGGCCCCGCCGACGCGCAGGAGACCTGCTCGCTGTTCTTCGTCGAGGCGATCCAGGCGGCGCGCTGGCGGGTGTGGATCACCAGCCCGTACTTCGTACCGGACGAGGCCGTGTTCGCCGTGCTCCGGCTGGCGGTGCTGCGCGGGGTTGACGTGCGCATCCTGCTGCCGGCGCGCCCCGACCATCTCGTGGTGTTCGCCGCCTCCACGCTGTATGCCTACCAGGCCGTCTGCGCGGGCGTGAAGCTCTATCGCTACCAGCCGGGCTTCCTGCACCAGAAGGTCATCCTGATCGACGATGAGGCCGCGGCGGTCGGCAGCGCGAATCTCGATAACCGCTCGTTCCGGCTCAATTTCGAGCTGATGGTGATGACCGCGGACCGCGATTTTGCCGCCAGCGTGACGAGCATGCTGGAGGCGGACTTCACGCAGGCCCGCCAGATCGAGCGCAGCGAATACACCGCCGCGCCGACGCTGCACCGCGTGGCGATGCACGTGGCCACGCTTTTTGCGCCGATCCTGTAATCATGTGCCGTGCGCCGTGCCTACAGATCCGCTTGCGCCGCTTGCCTGGAGGTGCCGGTTGGCCAGTCGCGGCGCATGATGATGTAGGTGAAGGATGTCGACCAGCCGATCAGGATCAGGCCCACCAGCGGCTCGATGCTGGCGAGCAGGCGCGTGGCGCCAACCGGCGCGATGTCGCCCAGGCTTTGCGTGGTGAACGTTTCAAGCGAAAAGTAGAGGTAGACGATGGGCGTGATGGGATGGGCGCTGGCAAGGCCGCCCAGGCCCAGCACATGGCCCGCCACCCAGTAGCCGATGGCAAACACCATGGCTTCAAGGCTATGGGCCAGGATGATGCAGACAATCAGCACGCCAACGTTGACGCGGCCGGTCCAGCGGCGCGGATTCATGCCTGACAGCAGGCGCAGGGCTTCGTAGTGGATGGCGACCACGGTCACGGTGAGGATACTGGCGCAGGCCAAGGCCAGGAGGTCGTGGACGGTGAGGTTCATTGGGCATTCCTTGTCGGGCCGGGATCGCCTCGGTTGGGCGCGGCACGCGGGTAGTGACCGCCCTTGCCGCCGGGATGTTCCCCGGGGCATGGCCGCACACGGTCACAAACTGCTTGGAATGTAACGGGGGATCACGCGCAATGCCAGCCCGAAGCGCACTGGCGCGGCTAGGAAAGCGGCGCGGCAAAGCGGCGGCGCAGCCAGCCCACCAGCGGCCCGAGCCAGGGCAGTTGCTGCCAGAGCTCCTGCGCGGCGTCCCAGTAGTCACGATGGAGTGTCACGCGTCCATCGCCGTCAAAGCGGAAATGCGAGCTACCGTGCACCTGGTAGGGCTTGCCCTTCAGGGTGAAGTGGAAGTCCCACAGCACAAACGCCTGGCCCGGCTGCCGGAATTGCTCACCGATCACAAAGCGCGGGTTGTCCGTGGCGACGAACATGTGCGCAAAGATCCGGCGGATCGCCTCGCGTCCGCGCACATCGTTGAAGGGATCCTTGAAGCGGGCATCGTCGGCATAGAAGCGCGCGATGTCGGCCAGCGAGGCGGGCGAGAGCGTTTCGTACCATCGCAGCAGGGCAGTCAACTCGGTCAATTCGGTCAACTCGGCCAATTCGCTCAATTCGGTCAACTCCGTCAGTGCGTTCGGGCGGGTCAGGGGCATCACGGCGCGTCCATCACTTTTTGCAGGGCCGCAAGGCGCAGCCGGTAGGGTAACAGGCTGGCGAGCTTGAGCAGGCGGGTGAAGCGGCGCGGGAAATCGATCTCGAAGCGGCCGCGCGCCAGCCCCTGCAGGATGGCCTCGGCGGCGGCCTCGGGGGTGAGCAGGGCAGGCATCGGGAACGCGTTGTTGGCCGTCAGGCGTGTCCTGACGAATCCCGGGTTGACCAGGTAGACGCCCAGCCCGCGCGGATGCAGCTCGGCGTAGAGCAGTTCGGCCAGGTTGATCAGCGCGGCCTTGGTCGGCCCGTAGACGGTGGCGTTGGGCAGGCCCATGTAGCCGGCTACGCTGGCGACCAGCACCAGGCTGCCGCTGCCGCGCGCGAGCATGTCGGTGAGCGTGGCCTGCAGCCCGTAGTAGACGCTGTTCAGGTTGGTCTCGATGGTGTGGCGCACGCTCTCGGCCTCCAGCTCCCAGGGGCGCAACGCACGATAATCGGCGGCGCAAAACACCACCAGGTCCACGCCCTCCCAGGCTTCGCGCAGTGTGTCATGTGCCAGGTGCCAGGCGTGCGGATCGGTGGCATCCATCGGCAGCAGCAGCGCCGTCGCATGCTCGCCGGCAACCGCCTTGAGGGCTTCAGCCCGGCGCGCCGACAGGGCTACCCAGGCGCCGCGCGCAAGCAGGGCGCGCGCCAGCGCCGCGCCGATGCCGCTCGATGCGCCGACCAGCCAGACCCGCTTTTCGCGCCAATCCGTCCAGCGGGGGTTGAGTGCCGTCCAGGCCATGGTTGCCTCTCTGATTTACGCCGCAGCCGCGATCGGTCATTGCGGCCATTGCGGCTATTTCGGCTATTGCGGGCGCCGGAAGAACACCGTGACCTGGCCAACCTCGAAACCGAATTTCGAGACGCTGGCGCGATTGATCATGGTGCGCGCGTCGACCAGGTACATCCAGTCGTCGAACTGCACGTCATACGTGGCGTCTCCCACTGGCAGCCGCAGCGTGTAGCGCCAGTTCAGCGTGTTGCCCGCGCTGTGCCCGATCGCTTCGCCCACGACGTCGCCGGCGCGGCCGCGCCAGGTGCCGTCGGGCTGGCGCGCCAGCGTCCAGGTGCGCTGCTCGGTGCTGCCGTCGCTATAGGTGAAGTGCTCGTCCAGTACGAAGTCGCTGCCTTGCCGGCGGCCCTCGATGGCTACCGTGAAGCGCTTGACGACCTCGCCGCTGCGTTTCTGGAACATGCCCCAGGCCTCGGTCTTGCCGACAAAGAATGCCAGCACATCGAGCACGGGCTGCTGCTGCGCATACTGCGAAACGTCCGGGCCGGCGCAGGCAGCCAGCCATAGCGCGGCGTACAGCAGCAGGCGTTTGCCGCAGTGCGAAGGGTCAAGGCAAATCATGTCGGATCCTCCATCAGTGGTGCCGGGGCCGTGCGCAGGCACAGCATGGCGGCGAGCTTGAACAGGCAGGGCAGGCCGCCGTAGAGCAGCGCCAGGGCATGGCTGCCGGCCGCCGTGCCGCCCGGGCCAGGCTGGTAGCCGCACCAGGCCAGCAACGGCAGCGCCAGGCCCGACAGCGCGAGTGCCAGCTTGCCCAGCAGGCTCCAGATGCCGTAGTAGCCGCCGGGTTGCTCGCCGGGGGGAATCAGGCACGCCAGCAGCACCGGCGGCAGCGCCAGGTCGGCGCCAAGCGCAAGCCCCGCCAGCACGCACACGGCCAGGTAGGCGCCGGTGTCGCCCGTGCCCAGGCCAGCCGCCCAGACAAAGGCGGCCACCGCCAGCGCCATGCCAAGCCGCCACGCCCGCGCGAGGCCGATGCGCGCGGAAAGCCGGGGCCAGAGCGGCAGGCCGGCAGCGCCCGCCGCGAAATAGGTGGCGAGGAATGCGCCGGACCACTGCGGCGCGCCCAGCCGATCCTGGATGAAGAACAGAGCCAGCGTGGCCGGTATCGAGACCGATACCGCATTGAGGAAATACGGCAGCAGCAGGCGCCGGAATGCACGGTTGGCGAGCGTGGCGCGCCAGCCGTGCACGCCAGCGCTGTGGTGGCGCCAGGCCGGCGCGTGCCGCAGCAGCAACGCCAGCGCGCCCAGCAGCAAGGCGGCGAACACCAAGGCATAGCCCGCCATGGCCGGCGCGGCGGGCCAGCCCGATGCGCCCAGAAGCCAAGCGGGCAAGACGCTGGCCAGCATCACCCCGGCCAAGCCCGCTGCCTCGCGCCAGGCTGCGGCGCGGGTCAGCCTGGCCGGCTCGCGAGACAGGCGCGCGCCCCAGGCCAGGTAAGCAATGTTGACCACGCTGTGCGCGCTGTAGACCAGACCCAGCGAGAGCGCCAGCCAGGCGGCCAGCGCCCCGCCGCGTACAGGCGGCAGCCACAGCATGGCAAAGGAGGCCGAGAGCACCAGGCACGCCAGCCACAACGCGGGTGCCAGCTCGCCGCGCTGCGCCAGGTGGTCGATCCAGCGGCCGAGGAACGGGTCCTGCACGGTGTCGAGCAGCCGCGCGGCGAACAACACCGTGCCAGTCGCGGACAAGGCCAGCCCGAGCTCGCTTGCGTAGTAGGCGGGCACCTGCACGTAGACTGGCAGGGCGGCCATAGCCAGCGGCATGCCGAGCAGGCCATAGGCAGCCATGGCGGATGCCGGGGCGGGCGCTGGGAGGGCCGGATCGGGATTGGGCGCGGTGGGCGTCGCGGCAGTCGCGCTGCCAATGTGCGGCGCGGTCATCGCACGAGCCCGAGCAGGCGCTGGCGCAGCGCCGGCGCGCGCGTGGCCGGGTCGAGCCAGATCGAGAAAAACGCCTGCGCGAAGGCGGGGTCGTCGATCTCGGTGGTCAGCCGATCGCCTGCGTAGAAGCGCACGCCCTTGCCGGGCATCAACACGCCGGTGAGCGTGTCGCCCGGGCGCACGTCGACAAACGCCTGTGCCATGCTGGCGCGCCAGCTATCGAGCATCTGCGGGCTGGGCGGCGTGTTGCCGGCGCTGCCGATGCGCTTCATCTCGTCCAGGCTGGTTTCGACCAGGCGCTCGCGCTTGATGCTACGGTCGTAGGTGAGTTGCAGCGCAAAGGGCGCATCCGGCGCGATCGGCAGCTGTGCGCTCCAGAGCCGGGCGGTATAAAGGCGAAATCCAAACACGCGGAATTCGCCTTCGCCCGATAACCGGGCGGGCTGCACGTCTGCGCGCCAGCCCGCCGCGGCAGGCGCTGGAACACAGAGGATGGCCATGGCGAGGGCGGCGGCAGCGCGGCGCATCTCAGGCTTGCCGCTGAAGCACGAACTGCATGACGTCGGTGCGGCCTTCGTCGAATCCGGCTTCGCAGTAGCACAGGTACAGGCGCCAGGTACGGATGAAGACCGCATCGAAGCCCTGCGCGGTGACATCATCAAGCCCCTGCTCGAAGGCCGCGCGCCAGCGCCGCAGCGTCTCGGCGTAATCCGAGCCAAACGCCAGCGTGACGCGGCATTCCAGCCCGGCCCGCAACCCAGCCCTCAGGAATCGCTCGGGGCTGGGCAGCATGCCGCCCGGGAACACGTACTCGCGGATAAAGTCGCTGCTCGCGCGGTAGGCCTTGAAGCGCGGCTCTTCGATGGTGATCGACTGGACCAGCGCGCGCGCGCCGGGCCGCAGGCGCTGGCGCAGCATCTGGAAGTAGCCGGGCCAATAGCGCTCGCCCACGGCCTCGAACATCTCGATGGAGACAATGGCGTCGTACTCGCCATCGAGGTCCCGGTAGTCGCGCAGCTCCAGCCGGGCGAGCCCTTCCAGCCCGGCCTGGGTCACGCGCTGCTGCGCCACCTCAAGCTGTGCGGCGGAGATGGTGATGCCGTGCACGTGGATGCCTTGCCTTGCCGCATGCATGGCAAAGCCGCCCCAGCCGCAGCCCACTTCCAGTACGCGCATGCCGGGCTTGAGGCCGAGCGTGTCGACGATATGCTGGTACTTGGCGTCCTGCGCCGCTTCCAGCGGCCGGCCCCGCTCGCCCTGGAACAGCGCGGCGGAATAAGTCCAGGTCGGGTCCAGCCAGCGCTGGTAGAAGGCGTTGCCCAGGTCGTAGTGCGCGTGGATGTTGCGGCGGCTGCCGGTGCGGCTGTTGGGGCGCAGCCGGTGGCGCAGGCCGTACCACCACCGCGCCAGCCAGCTGCCGACTACGGTCCGCGCCAGCGCGGACTCATTGCGGATGGCCAGGCGCAGCAGCGCGGTGAGGTCTGGCGTATCGAACCAGCCTGCGCGGTAGGCCTCGGCAAAGCCGATGTCCCCGGCGCGCAGGATCTCGGCACAGGCACGCCAGTCGCGCAGCTCCAGGCGCGCACCGGGTCCGGCATGCGGATCGCCAAACAGGCACTGCTCGCCCGAGGGTGCGACCAGCAACAGGTGGCCAACGCGGATGCGCGCGAGCAGGGTTAAGAAAAGACGGGCTGACGCAGGGGCACCGTCGGGCGGCAGGGTTAGCGCGCGAGAGGGCGTCATGGCTTGTTTTCCTCGAACTGCGACAGGTTGGCGGAGGGGTTGGGGAAACTCGTCGGGCCGGGGGGATCGGCACCGGGGCCTGGGTCTTTGCCGCGGAACGGCACTTTCTTCAGCCACAGGCGCAGCGCCTGCCAGTGGATGCGCGCCATCACCGACACCGTGAGCCAGGGCTGCCGTGCCAGCGCACCCAGCACATTGGCGCGCGAAAATGGCAGGCGGCGCCCGCCGATCGCGGTACGGATCACGAGGCCCGTGGCGTCGTAGTAGTCGATGCCGGCAAAGCTGGTGCCGCCGGTATCGCGCAGGCGGAACGCATAGCTGCCCTCGACCACGCAGAACGGCGACACATGCAGCGCCTTGTGGCAGCTCAGCACGGTGTCGGGGCCGATTGCGCAGCGGTCGGGCGCGCACAGCAAGTAACGGTGGCTAGCGCCAAACGTGTTGTTGACCTCGGCCAGCACCGCGCGCAACTGGCCGGCGCGGTCATGGCAATGCCAGAAGCTCACCGGGTTGAAGGCATAGCCGAACACGCGCGGGAACGTCTGCAGCCAGATCTCGCCGTCGGCCGGCAGGTTGGCCTCGACCAGCAGCTTGCGCATCCACGCGGCCAGGTCGCTGCCATCGCGCGGGCCGTAGTCGCGCGTGGCAAGCGACAGCGGCGCCCAGCGGTCGATGCCGAACCACCAGTGGCGCAAGGCAGGCAGGCGGTCGAGATTGCAGCGCAGGTAGAACACCGGATACACAAAGCGGTGCCGTGCGGGACGCAGGCGTTCATGCATCACGCGGCCAAGTAGCAACCACGCGGGCGGCGCGTCGGCGGGGCTGCTGGCGAGGTGGTCTTCCCTGCCGCTCATAGCCTGGCCCAGTCCGGCAGCACATCGAAATCGGCGGCCACGCGCAGCGCGGACTTGAGCCCGTCCTCATGGAAGCCGTAGCCCGTCCAGGCCCCGGCAAACCAGGTGCGGCGCCGGCCCTGCAACGCGGGCAGCGCGGACTGCGCCGCCACGGCGGCCAGGTCAAAGACCGGATGCTGGTAGTGGTAGCGGCCCAGTTCCGTGCCGGGCGCTGGCGCGGTGATGGGGTTGAGCGTCACCACCACCGGGGTCTTGAAGGGCAATGGCTGGAGCTGGTTGCACAGGTAGCTCACGCAGACCGGGCGGGTGTGGCCGGCATGATCGTGCGTGCCCGGGCCCGCATCGTGGGTGCCAACGGCACCGCCCAGGTAGTTCCAGGCTGACCACACCTTGCGCCGGCGCGGCAGCAGGGCCGGATCGGTATGCAGGATCGCCAGGTTCGGCTGGTACCGCACCGCGCCAAGCATATGGCGCTCGCCGGGATCCGCGTCGGCCAGCATGCGCAGCGTGGTGGGCGCGTGCGTGGCCAGCACCACCGCGTCGAAGTGCTCGGGGCCATCGTCGGTCAGCAGGTCAACGCCGTGGTCATGCCTGCGGATGCTGCGCACGGGCGTCGATATCCGGATGGCGGCATCGCGCTGCCCCAGTTGCGCGGAGATCCGCCGTACATAATCGCGCCCGCCGCCCTGCACCGTTTTCCACTGCGGCCGGTTGTTGACCTGCAGCAAGGCGTGGTTGAGGCAAAACCGCAGGAAGGTGGCGGCAGGGAAACGCAAGATATCGGCGGTCGCGCTGGACCAGATCGCCGCCGCCATCGGCAGCAGGTAGTTGTGGCGAAACGGCTGACCATAGCCGCCGTCGAGCAGCAATTGGTCCACCGAGCAGCCGCTCCGGGTGGCCAGCGCCAGGTTGCGCTCGGCGGCACCGTTGAAGCGCACGATATCGCGCAGCATCGACAGGAAGCTAGGCGAGAAGAGGTTGCGGCGCTGCGCGAACACGGTGTTGAGGTTGCTGCCGGCCCATTCCAGCCGGCCCTGGTCCAGCGATACGGAGAACGACATATCCGTGGGATAGGCCGTGACTCCAAGCTCGGCGAACAGCGCGATCAGGTTGGGATAGGTGCGGTCGTTGAACACCAGGAAGCCGGTGTCCACGGGATGGCGCGCCCCCTCCAGCTCGACCTCGACCGTGTTGGTATGCCCACCCAGGTAGTTACCGGCTTCAAACAGTGTGACGTTGTGCCGGCGCGACAGCAGATAGGCGCTCGCCAGGCCGGAGATGCCTGCGCCGACTATGGCGATGCGCTGGCCGCGCGGATAGGTTCCGGGCGCGCCGCTCATGCCGGTTCCTGGCTGGCGAGCGCGCGCTCGCCAATAGCGCCAGCCCTTGTGGCAGCTTGGCTGGCGGTGGTTGCAGGGCGGCAGTGCTGGGGATTTCCTGAATTCGACATCGCTTTGCCTGGATGGGTGCTAAGATGGTTTCGTACCGTGTTGGAAAAAAGATTACTACATAGTAGCGAGATTTACTAATGAGTATTTTCGGCAGGCTGAGTTTCAAGGACCAGGCCTTCAAGCTGCGTGAGGACGCGATCCTCGACGCGGCGACCCGCATCCTGGCTGGCAAGGGCTTCGACCTGATGACCATGGACGACGTGGCGCTGGAGGTCGGCATCTCCAAGCCCAGCCTCTACAAGCACTTCAAATCCAAGGAGGACCTGGTCGGCGAAGCGCTGATCCGGCTGATCGACGGCGCGCTCGAGTACCTGGAGCAGCTCCCGGGCGATCTCACGGGGCTGGCGCGCCTGCGCGCCTTGCTCGAGTGGGCGCTGCGGGTACGCCTGACCGGCGGGCTGCCGTTCCTGCCATCCACCAGCCCGCATGTGCGCGAAATGCTCACGCGCAACCTGCGCTACGTCACGCGCGTGCTCAAGCTCAACCGGCAACTGGAAAAGCTCGTGGCCGAGGCCAAGGCGGCGGGCGAGCTCGACCCGTCGCTGCCCGACGAGGTGATCCTGTTCAGCTATTACGCGCGCACTTGCGATCCGGCCGTGGAGTACCTGCAGCTGTACAGCAAGCTGGGCACCGACGCGATCGTCGAGCACATGCTCAAGGTCAGCTTTGAAGGGATGCGTAGTCACTTGTAGGCGGGCGCGGGCAAGCCGCGCGCTGGGGGTCCTGATGCCTACATGTACGGAGCGCAGCGGGGATTGGATGCGCGCCGGCAGCGCCCGGCCCCGGGGAGACGGGGCCTAGTCGAACTCGACGTAGAATTCGCCGCGCGGCCCGTCAAAGCCGACGCGTGGCACCTTGCCGTGTTCGCGGCTGGAGCGGGCCAGGGCGCGGAGCTCGGCCTGCCGGGCGGGCTCGCGCAGGCTGCGGCGGGCCTTGCTGCTGATCTCCACCGGGCCACACTGAGGGTTGTCGCAGTCGTACCGCACCCATTGCCCGTAGCTGCCTCGACGGGCACGGGCTGCGGCCTGGGTGCCGCAAAGCGGGCAGTATTCTTGTTTTTCCTTCATCGCCGTCAATGGTCGTAAAGGGGAGGGGGCAGGGGCAGGGAAATCGGTCCAGGCGCCATGCTGCCTCGCTGGTAGCAACGCAAAGTCGAATTGAAACGTGGCCAGCTACGCCGCCAGGCGGTCAACGTGCTGACAGACTTTGCATACAAGTCTGCGCAGTTCGCGATCGTGGTGCTGCCCCTCTTTAGAGGGGATCGATTGTCCGAGGGGCGCACCGGGACGCGGTGAGCGCGCCTCCAGCGGGCGAATGGCGCGGCTCAGCTCGTGCGATAGGCATCCAGCCGGTTGTAGAGCGTCTTCAGGCTGATGCCTAGCGAGTGCGCAGCCTGCCGCTTGTCGCCACCGAAGCGCGCCAGCGTGGCCAGGATGATCTCGCGCTGCGCGTCGGCCAGCGAAGTGCCGATGCGCACGTTGACGAAGCCGTCCAGCGTGGCTGGCCGCGGCGGTTGGGTGGCGATATTGGGGTTGGTGATGTCGATGACGCGGTCAGCCAGGATAAAGGCGCGATAGATGGTGTTCTTCAGTTCGCGCACATTGCCGGGCCAGCCATAGTGCCGCAACCTTTCCAGCGCCGTGCCGGAGAACACCTTGTCGGTGCCCTCCATGGCGTTGAATTCCGCCAGGAAGTGCCTGGCCAGCTGCGCGATATCTTCGCCACGCTCGCGCAGCGGCGGAATGTGCAACGGGAAGACCGCAAGGCGGTAAAGCAGATCCTCGCGCAGCTGGCCGGTGCGCACCGCATCAACGGGGTCGCGGTTGGTCGCGGCGAGGATGCGCACGTCGCACACGATCTGCGTGTCGCCGCCCACGCGGTGGAAGGTGCGCGTCTCCAGTACCCGCAGCAGCTTGATCTGCATGTCGGGCGCCATTTCCGTGACTTCATCCAGAAACAGCGTGCCGCCCCGGGCTTGCTCGAAATACCCGGCCTTCTGCTGCACGGCGCCCGTGAAGCCGCCTTTCTCGTGGCCGAACAACTCCGACTCGATCAGCGTGGGGGATATCGCCCCGCAATTGACCGCAACGAACGGCCCGGCCCGGCGTGCGCCACGGTCATGCACGGCGCGGGCTACCAGCTCCTTGCCGGTGCCGCTCTCGCCCACCGCCAGCATCGTGACTTCCGTGGCGGCCACGCGGTCGATCTGCGCGAGCAACTGCTGCATGACGGGCGAAGCGCTTTGCCATAGCAAGGCCGAGGGAGCCTGTACGGCGCGCCGCGGCGCGCCGCATGCCGGCGTGGCGGGAAGGGAGGCGGCAGGCGGGTTGAGGCTTGTCATCGAGTGCGGCATGGGGGCGCGATCGCCTATGGCCGGGTCGGCGGGAGGTGCGTCGGCGGTGGGGCAATCTGGCGGCAGTTGAGCTAATCCTAGCGCGTGCTTTGGCTTGAAGCCACTGTTTTGAAGGGCTCCTGCGCCAATGCGTGCCGGCGCGTGGCGTTGTCAGACAGACACTGGTACCGCTGCGGCTGGCGCCCGCATAAAATTGTTTGTATCCCCGGATTAACCTTGGCGCCAGGACGCACTGCCGCCCTATGTTCTGACATAGGGCCAGGACCGTGCTTGCCGTGGCCGCCGGGTGATACGGTGCCGATACGGAGAACGATGCCCCACATCCTGATCGTCGACGACGATGAAAATACTTGTGCCGCACTGTCCGAGATCGTGGCGGCCGAGGGCTTCACGTCCGCCACCGCAGGCGACCTGCGCGAAGCCTGCCTGCAGATCGGCTGGCAGGTGCCGGACGTCGTGCTGGCCGACCTGAAGCTGCCCGACGGCAGCGGCATGGACCTGTTCAACGAGGTCGGCACCGCCGGCGTTGAAGTGATCCTAATGACCGGCTACGCCAGCGTGGAATCCGCCGTGGATGCCCTGCGCCGGGGCGCCACCGATTACCTGGTCAAGCCGATCAACGTGACACGCCTGCGCACCGTCCTGAAGCGCATTGCCACCACCGGCGACCTCAAGGCGGAAATCCATTCCCTGCGCGACGAACTGCGCCGCTATGGCCGCTTTGGCCGCCTGCTTGGCAGCTCCGAAGCGATGCAGGTGGTCTACGACCAGCTCGGCAAAGTCGCGCCCACCGAGGCCACGGTGCTGCTGGTGGGCGAGAGCGGCACCGGCAAGGAGCTGGCCGCGCAGACCTTGCACGAACTCTCCGCGCGCCGGCGCCAGCCCTTCCTGGCCGTGAACTGCGGCGCGATTTCCTCCGCGCTGATCGAGTCCGAGATGTTCGGCCACGAGCGCGGCAGCTTTACGGGCGCGGAACGCCAGCACAAAGGCTACTTCGAGCGGGCCGACGGCGGCACGCTCTTTCTCGACGAAATCACCGAGATGCCGGTCGAGCTGCAGGTCAAGCTGCTGCGCGTACTGGAGTCCGGCGCCTTCATGCGCGTTGGCACCAACCGCGAGCTGCATGCCGATGTGCGTGTGGTGGCCGCCACCAACCGCAACCCGGAAGACGCGGTAGCCGAGGGCAAGCTGCGTGCCGACCTCTACCACCGGCTCAACGTGTTCCCCATCGAGCTGCCGCCGCTGCGCGCGCGCGCCGACGACGTGGTGCAGATCGCTAACACGCTGCTGGAGCAGATGAACGGTGAGCATGGCACGCAACGCCGCTTTGCTCCGGCGCTGCTCGATAGCCTGCTGCTGCATGCATGGCCCGGCAATGTGCGCGAGCTGCGCAACTTTGTGCAGCGCGCCTACATCATGGCCGACCAGGATCTCATTGCCGATGCGCACGTGCCGCTGCAGGTGGCCGCGACCAATTCGGCCGCCACCGCCATGGTCTCGGTGCCAGTGGGGATGTCGCTGGCCGAGGCCGACCGCCAGTTGATCTTCGCCACGCTGGAGCAGTGCTCTGGCGTGAAGAAGCACGCCGCCGAGATACTCGGCATCAGCCTCAAGACCTTGTATAACCGCCTGGAAGAATATGCATCAAGGGGGGAGTTGCCCGAATCGCTGCGCGCCAACGGCACCAGTACGCCGCCGGGCAGCACCACCGCGCCGACCTAGCATGTGCCGCGCGCCGCCAGCGTTCCTGGCGTGCCACCGTTGGATCGGATACCAAAAATTGGCCGGATGCGTGCCGGGATTACGGTTTCGCGCTACACGGATGCCATCCATTGGCGTGCGCGGTATGGTTATTGCATGACAACCGGGCGAGCATGCAGCCCCAAAAGGTGTCCATGTCGCAGCAACATCATCCTTCAGAAGGCCCCGACGCATCGGATCGTCCCGCGACCGTTGAACCCAGCGAGCCGATCCAGAGCGCCGCGGAAGTCGCCGCATTGATCAGCCAGGTGGCGCATGACCTGCGCTCCGCGCTTAACGGGGTGCAGAGCTGGTCCTACGTGCTGGACCACTCGATCGACACGCCGCCCGCCTCCGCTCAGCGGGCGCTTAGCGGCATCCGCACCGGCATGCAGCAGCAACTGGAGCTGATCGAACACATGGAGGAGGCAGTGGCGCTGCTGGCCGACGACAGCTCGCCGCGGTGGGAACGCGTAGACCTGCTGGCCGCATTGCAGAAGGCGATGGACAAGGTACGCCCGTTGGCCGAGGCGCGCGGCGTCACCCTGGCTGCGGGGTGTGTGGATGGCCTTGAGGGACAGCCTGCCGCCGCCCTGCTGGTCGACGCCGACCCGCGCCGCCTGGATCCGATGCTGCGTCACCTTCTGGTGCATTGCATCCGCCATGCGCGCAGCGCCGATACCGTGGAGACGCACCTCAAGCCCGAGGCCGGGCGGATCCGGCTGCGCATTACCGAGAGCCGGGCGCCCACCGGCGCACGCAGGGAAGAGCGCATTGCCGTGCTCTCCGATTTCTTCCGCCGGCGCAAGGCCCAGGACGGCATATCGGCGCCGCGCCAGGGCACTGCGCTGCTGCTCGCCAGGCGGCTGGTGGAAACGCATGGGGCGCACATCGAGGCCGAAGGGCAGGGGTGTTCGACCGATAGCGGATCGGTGTGCATTACAGTGAGTTTTCCGCTGCATACCACACCGTACGGAACCCCTTGAGCCCGTAGTTTTTACCGGTTGCAGCATAAAATGCATGGCGCCTGCGAAATGCCGTTTTCAGTTTGGCTTCGAAGCCTCAGGCCCGCTGCGGCGGCGGGGGCCTGTCGCCTGGCGGCGGATCGCTCACAGGCATGGGTGGATCGGGATCAGGCACTTCCGGGGGCGGAACCTCCGGCGGTGGCGGATTTTGATCAGGCTCGGGCGTGATATGAAAGTGCATCTGCATGCTCCATCTCCGAAAAATCAAGGTCGGGGGGCGACCGGCTCCCCAAGTTCATCCAGCATCCGCGACAACGCCTCCAGGTCCACCGGCTTCACCAGATGCCGGTCAAAACCGGCTTCGGCGGTCCGCTGCCGGTCAGCTGGCTGGCTATAACCCGTCAACGCTACCAGCCGCACATGCTGCAACTCCGGTATGGCACGCAGCCGTTGCGCAATCTCGAAGCCATCCATGGCCGGCATCCCGATATCCAGCAAGATTACATCGGGCTGCGCCTTGACCGCGCGCACGATGGCGGCCGGCCCGTCGATAGCGGTCACCACCGTGTGTCCCATGGCCTCCAGCGTGAGCGCCATGGCTTCCAGCGCATCGATGTTGTCGTCTACCACCATCACTGTGCGTGGTGTGCCGAGCGGGGATCGTAACTTGCCCACTTCGGGCTGCCAGCTCTGCCACGGCTGCGCGGGCAGCTCCACCACAAAGGTGCAGCCCAGGCCCGCGCCCGCGCTCTGCGCGTGGACAGTGCCGCCATGCAGCTTGACCAGCTTTTGCACCAGCGACAGCCCGATGCCCATGCCCTCCTGGCCGGTGGTGCCGCGGGACTTGTCGCCGTGATGCACGGTGGTTGGGTCGAAGATGGCTTGCAGCGCCTTTGGCGACAAGCCGGGGCCGTTGTCCCGCACCCGGACCGTGAGCAGCGTGCCATCGCTGGTGACTTCCAGCGCGAGCTGGCCGTCCGGCTGGGTATAGCGCGCCGCGTTGTGCAGCAGGTTGCTGAAGATCTGTGTCAGCCGCACCAGGTCGCCGCGTACGGGCATTGGCCCCTCGGGCACGCTCAGCCGCAGCGTGTGGCCGCGCGAATCGATCAACGGGCGCACGGCTTCCACGGCGGTGCTCAGCGCGGTGCGCAGCTCGACCAGGTCGTCGCGCAGCACGATCCGGCCCTGGGTGAAGCGCGAAATATCGAGCAGGTCATCCACCAGGCGGGTCAGGTGATGCAGCTGCCGGGCGATGATGTCGCGCGCCTTGAAGGTGTCCTCGCGGCTTGGCGCGCAGCGCATCAGCAAGTCGGCGGCGCTGCGCATCGGTGCGAGCGGGTTGCGCAGTTCGTGGGCCAGCATGGCGAGGAAATCGTCCTTGCGGCGGTCCTCGTCCAGCAGCATGCGCTCGGCGCGCTTTTGCGGAGTGATGTCCTGGCAGATACCGGCCACGCGATAGAACACGCCGGCCGTGTTGGAGACCGGGAATGCGCGCGCGCGGACCTCGCTGACTTCGCCATCGCCGCGCTCGAGCCGGAATTCCGCATCCATATGGCCGTCGCGCAGCATGGCATCGAATGCAGCCTCCATGCGCTCGCGGTCCTCGGCGTGCACGCTGGCGAGCCAGTTGCGCGGGTTGTGCTTGAGGTCTTCCACCGGGCGCCCCCAGAGCTGGGCAAATGACGGGCTCATGAACAGGAACTGGCTCTCGGCGGGGTCCAGGATCCACAGCGCGTCGGAGAGATTCTCGGCCAGCTGGCGGAACAGTTCCTCGTTCTCGCTCAGCGCTTGCGACGACTGGCGGGAGGCCTCCTCGGCCTTGCGCATGCGCAGCAGGGCATTGATGCTCGACACCAGTTCTTCCGCGTCCACGGGCTCGATCAGGTAGCTGTCGGCGCCGCCATCCAGGGCCTGAACCCGGTGGCGCGATTCGGTCAGCGCGGCTGAAGTCTGCAGCACCAGCGTGCTGGCGGTCTCGGGATCGCTCTTGATCAGCCGGCACACCTCCAGCCCACTGATGTCGGGCAGCTTCACATCCAGCAGCACCAGGTCCGGGGCATGCTGGCGTACCAGCGACAGCGCGGCCTGTCCGCTCGCGGCCTCCAGCACGGAGAAGCCCGCGCGCTGCAGGATGCGGCCCTTGACGTAGCGAGGCCCGTCGCTATCGTCCACGTTGAGGATCAGCGGGCGCCTGGCGTTGATGGGAGAGGGCAGGATGTTCATGGCGAACTCAGCGAAGTGGCATATCGAAAGGTGCTGTCCAGCGTGAATTCGGTGACGTCCACGTCGGTCTTGCCCGAGGCAATCATCGCCAGGTCGAGCAAGTCGTCGACCAGCTGGCTCAGCGCCTCGGCGGAATGGCGCACCGTCGTCACCTGGTGCACCTGCCCCGCATTGAGCGGGCCATCGGTCTGGAGCGCTCGGAAAGGCAGGCGGCCCATGCGAAGAATTGGAATGCGCTCCATATCCGTTCGTGCGTTGCGCGCGGCTAGCGTGGGGCGGAGCTTGTAAGAAGGACAAGGCCGTCAGGGCCCTGATCGGTATCTTCTGCATGTGGCGTTCGCGCCACGATTCTCCCCCCTTGATATGCCAAAGGCTGCGTTTCCCATTGGCCGGCCACGGTTTGCAGGCGCTGCCCTGGAGCCGGCAGGCCTGGCTCGGGCCGCCTGATGGCCCGGATGGAGGAAATGGCGCAAGAGCCGTGCCCACGTGTAGGACCCTGCATCAGGAGGGCGCAGGGCGGCCCGGATTGCCAGGCGCCGCACGCGCGGCCATACTGAGCGCTCAGCAGTGTCCGTGCCAGAACGATCCCGGAACGATCTCCCCAGACATCGATGCGCCAAGACTCTCCCGACTCGCCATCCAGTCCCCCTCATGGCCCTGACCATGACCATGACCATGACCATGACCATGACCATGACCATGACCATGAGCATGACCATGACCATGATCACGGCGGCAGCACGCTCTCCGAGATGGATCTGCGCGTGCGCGCGCTGGAATCCCTGCTGGTGGAGAAGGGCTATGTCGACCCGGCCGCGCTGGATGTCCTGATCGAGACCTACGAGCAACATATCGGCCCACGCAACGGGGCGCGCGTGGTCGCCAAGGCCTGGGCCGATCCCGCCTACAAGGCGTGGCTGCTGGCGGACGCCACCGCGGCCATCGCCTCGCTCGGTTTTACCGGGCGCCAGGGCGAGCACATGATCGTGCTGGAGAACACGCCCGCCACCCACAACATGGTGGTTTGCACGCTGTGCTCCTGCTATCCCTGGCCGGTGCTGGGATTGCCACCGGTCTGGTACAAGTCTGCGCCGTACCGCGCGCGGGCGGTGATCGACCCGCGCGGCGTGCTGCGCGATTTTGGCTTTACGCTGCCGCAGGCGGTGCAGATCCAGGTGTGGGACTCCACCGCCGAACTGCGCTACCTGGTGCTGCCCATGCGCCCGGCCGGCACCGAGGGCTGGGGCGAGCAAGCGCTGGCGGAACTGGTGACCCGTGACGCGATGATCGGCACGGGCCTGCTGCCGGATGTGACCACGCCGGCAACGGCAGGGGAGCCGCAATGAACGGTGGGCAGGACCTCGGCGGCATGCAGGGCTTCGGCCCGGTTCGCCCGGAAGCCGATGAGCCGGTGTTCCACGCCGGCTGGGAGCGCCGCATGCTCGCACTGACGCTCGCCATGGGTGCGCTCGGCAAGTGGAATATCGACACCATGCGCGCGGCCCGCGAAAGCCTGCCGCCGGCGCAGTACCTTGGCAGCAGCTACTACCAGATCTGGTTCGAAGGCCTCAAGGCCATGCTGCTCAGGACTGGCATGGCCAACGCGGAAGAAATCGCCAGCGGCGCATCCACCACGCCGCCGCTGCCCCTCGCGCGCATCCTGAGCGCGGATCAGGTTGCCCCGGCCCTGGCGCGCGGCACGCCTAGCGTCCGGTCCGCGCCGGGAGCAGCCCGTTTCCAGGTGGGCGACCGGGTACGCACCCGCCAGATGCATCCCGCCGGCCACACCCGGCTGCCACGCTATTGCCGTGGACGGCAGGGCGAGATCGCGGCTGTGCATGGCGCCCATGTGTTCCCGGACGCCAGCGCCGCCGGGGCGGGCGACCAGCCACAGTGGCTCTACACCGTGCGCTTTGCTGCCACCGAGTTGTGGGGTCCCGACACCACCGCGGCCTCGGTCTGTGCGGATTGCTGGGAGTCCTACCTTGACCCGGCGGAGGTGGCCCATGGCTGATCCGGCGTCAACTTTGCCCTCGCCCGCAAGTCTGCAGGCCATGCGGGCAGCACTGCCGGCACTGCCTTGCGACAGCACCGGACCGGTGTTCCGTGAGCCGTGGGAAGCACAGGCCTTTGCGCTGGCGCTCGCCTTGCATGAGCGCGGCGCCTTTACCTGGACGGAATGGGCGGCCACCCTGTCCCAGGTCATCCGCGAAGCCCAGGCAGGCGGGGATCCCGACAACGGCGAGCATTACTACCGCTTCTGGCTGACCGCGCTGGAGCGGCTCGCCGCGGCCAAGGGCCTGGTCGACGCCAGCGCGCTGCTGAACCGGCGCGACGCGTGGGACGCGGCGGCCCGGCGCACGCCCCACGGCCAGCCCATCGAGCTTGGCTGAGGGGCCAAGGGGCAGGTTTCATCGCAACGTTCAGGCCAAAGACATGCCGCCGGAGCGCGCCCGGCCACTTGCCCGCCAGCGATCCGGCCTCGCTCGTGCTACCGTAGCGGACTAGACGCTATCAAGCGCCCCGATGCCGCGCCGCCAAGGCCGGCGCAACACTCCGACTGACATGAACGACACAGAGATCCAGCTGATCGGCTCGGCCCGCTTGCCGACCCGTTTTGGCGAATTTACCGCCCACGCCTTCAAGGGTGCCGTTTCGGGCATCGAACACCTTGCGTTGAGCGTTGGCGACATCACCGGCGAGGCTGTGCTGACCCGCCTGCATTCCGAATGCCTGACCGGCGACGTGTTCGGCTCGTGCCGTTGCGACTGCGGCGAGCAGCTCGACCTGGCCATGAAGAAGATCGCCGAGGAAGGCCGCGGCATCCTGTTGTACCTGCGCGGCCAGGAAGGGCGCGGGATTGGGCTGGGCCACAAGATCCGCGCCTATGCGCTGCAGGACGGCGGGCTCGACACCGTCGACGCCAACCTGGCGCTGGGCCAGGAAATCGATAGCCGCAACTACGCCTTTGCGGCCGACCTGCTGCATCAGTGGGGCGTCAAGTCGATCCGGCTGATGAGCAACAATCCCAAGAAGAAGCAGGCGCTGGAAGCCGCGGGCATCAAGGTGGTCGAGCAGATGCGTCATATCGTGCCGTCCAACGCCGAGAACGAAAAATACCTGGAGACCAAGCGCGAGCGAATGGGCCACCTGCTGGATTGACGCTGCAGGGCAAGCCAGCAGCGGATTCCGGCCTAAGCTGCGAAAAGCGCACAAAATCGAGAAAAGAACCGGGCTATCCGGCTACACTTTCGCATCGTTGCCACCATCAGCCCTCAGCCGGTTCTCAACATGCTTGCCCAGATTCAACGCAGTTGCGGTGAAAGCGCGATGCGCCTGCGCCGGGTGCTTGCCAGGGAAGTCCATCTCGATATCCGCCAGCCGGCCCAGGTCAAGCGTATCCGCCTGCTGGGGTGGCTCGCCTTTACGGGCTACCCGGCGTTCTACCTGATCTGGAAGTTCTGGTTTCCCCAGCCTTACGAGAGCCTGACCCTGCGGCTGGTGGCCATGGTCATGTGCCTGCCGCTGATCGTCTCGCGCGACCTGCGCGACAAAAAATGGCTTCCTGCGCATTTTTTGGCGACCCTGACGTACAGCCTGTCGTTTTTTTTCGTCTACATGTATTTGATGAATCACGGCAACCTGGTGTGGTCCCAGTCGCTCGTGATCGCCGTCATCATCCTCTTCAACTTCAGCGGCTGGCTGGGTGGCGCCACCTCCCTGGTGGTGGGCACCGCCCTGGCGTGGCTGGTCTACAACTACGTGACGCCGCCGCCCGCCGCAATGCTGGAGGTGAACTGGCCGGTGGAGCTGCCGATCATCGGTTTCACCATCTGCACGATTGCTGTGCTGAAGATCGACCAGCGCATCCTGATCCAGGAAAAGCTGGACGGCATGGCGATTGCACTGGGCACGGTGGCCCATGAGTTGCGCACGCCGATCCGCAGCATCGGCTCCACGGCGCTCGGCATGGGCCGGTACCTGCCGGGGCTGATCCGTTTCTATGAGGAAAACGAGACGCCGGAGAACTCGCTGCACCTGCCGCGGGCCCATTTTGGCCTGCTCAAGGACGCGCTGCCGCGGATCCAGCTGGAGGTCGACCGCATGAACCACGGCATCGACGTGCTGCTGGTCAATGCGCGCGCCAAGACCCTGCGCGGGCCCAGCGAGGTTTTCCTGCTCGGCCAGGCCGTGGAGGAAGCGATCTCCCGCTACCCCTTCGAAGCCAGCCAGCGGGAGCTGGTGCGCGTGGATCTGGAAGAGGATTTCCTGATCCACGCGGACCAGAAGCTGATGGTCATGGTGCTGTTCAACCTGATCAAGAACGCGCTGCACGCGCTGGCGCGGGCAGGGCACGGCGATATCCGGCTGCGGCTGGAGCGCGGCACCCGGCGCAACCGGCTGATCTTCCGCGATACCGGCACCGGCGTGCCGGAGCGCGAGCTGCCGTCCATCTTCAAGCGTTTCCACACCTACCCGCGCAACGAGGGCACCGGCATCGGCCTGGCCTTTTGCCGCGAGACGCTCGAGGCTTGGGACGGGCGCATCCATTGCAGCTCGGTCGAACACGAGTACACGGAGTTCGTCCTCGAGTTCCCGCTTGCCAAGCCGCGCCCGGAGGACGACGGCGCGGCAAGCTGAGCCGGCTCAGGCCGTGCCGTGCAGCGCTTCGAGGCTGGCTTGCAGCGTGGTCTGCATGGCCATGGGCGGGCGAGCCACCGGCGTGCGCGGCTTGCGCTGCGTGGAACGCCAGCCGGCCAGGTTCACCTCATCGCGGATTTCCGCGCAGACCTGGATCAGGCGCTCGATTTCCACGGCGGTCAGGTGGGCATGCATGGTCAGCCGCATCAGCGCGCGGTCCCGCGCGGTGGCCGGCGCGCAGAACACGGCACCAAAGATTCCGCGTGACTGCAAGGCATTGCGCAGCACCAGCGTCTGCTCCTCGGTGCCAGACTCCAGCGCGATGATCTGCTCGGATCCTGCCGAGACGTTGTAGCCCAGCCCGGACAGCGCTTCGCGTACCTGAGCCGATACCGCATGCAGCTGCCTGCGGCGATCGTTCGCCCCGACGATGAAATCCGCTGCGGCGTCGAACCAGGCCAGTTCATGGCTGAGCAGCCCCGAACTGAAAATAGCCGGGCGCGATTCCGCGGCGAAATACCCCTTGAACGACGACGGGCACGTCACCAGCCCCGCGCGGCCGCCAAACGCCTTGGCCAGGCTGGCCGTCTGGAAGTGGACCCGCTTCGACAGTCCGAGCTGCGCCACCAGGCCCGCGCCGCCGGGGCCATGCGTGCCGAGCGAATGTGACTCATCCACCACGATCACACTACCGGTACGCTCCGCAACCTCCACGAAATCGGTCAGCGGGCACAAGCTGCCATTGGTGCTGTAGACGGAATCCACCACGATGATGCCGGGGCCCTCCTTGCGGATCTGGCGCTCGGCGTGCTCCGCGTCGTTGTGCATGAACGGCACGGCACGGGCGCGCGCCGTGTGGGCGCCTTCCCACAGCGACATATGGGCCAGCATGTCCAGGTAGACCGGCGTGCGCTCGTTGGCGATGCTCTGCAGCAGGCCCACATTGGCCACCCAGCCCGACTGGCAGAGGATGCTGTCCTCGGCGCCACTGAACTGCGCCAGCTTGCGCTCCAGCCGGCTTGTGGGATTGTCGCCGTACTGGAACACCGCCGACATCAGCAGCTCGCTCTCCGGCCCGCGCATGGCGGCCGTCTGCGCGCGCACCAGCTTGTCTTCGCCGAGCAGGCAAAGATAGTCGTTGCTGGAGAAATGCACGGCGTCGGGCCCCGGTTGCCGGCCGTGCAGCAGGTGGCTGCCGCCCCAGCGCTTCTGTACGCGTTCCACCTCGTGGCCCGCCACCCGCGTGGTGACAAAATCCGGCCAGGCAGCCACCGTGGCGGCGGCCTGGTGCGACGTACGGCTAGCTTGCAGGCAACCCGAATCCATATTGCTCATTACAACCCCCTTGAAGTACTCCGACTAAAGAAAATGGCCGAAACGGCCGATAAAGGTCGAGGCAACGCAGGTGCTTCCCGCGTCCTTTGTTTGCAATATAGATTCCGGGGCGGAATGGCAGCCTGCTGCATGTCCGATGTTGCGCCGACAAGCTATTCTGACGCGTGTCCGGGAATTCGCCTTGTTCCGTAGCAGACAAATGGCGCGGCGATGCCACGCCTAGATGTGGGCCAAGGCTTCGGCGGGCAAGCCGGCAGGCGGCAATGCGGCCGCCAGCGGCTCGCCGGCGGCGCGCGGGCCGGCCATGCCTTGGCGCAAATATTCTGTAGGGGCGTGGCCCAGCACGCGGCGGAACATGGTCGAGAAGGCCGCCGGGCTGTCGTAGCCGAAATCCAGGGCAATGCGCGTAACGCCGTCGCCGGCGGCCAGCCGGGACAAGGCCAGGACCACGCAGGCGCGCTGGCGCCATGCCGAAAACGCCATGCCGGTCTGCTCGCGGAAAAACCGGCTGAAGGTCCGGCTGCTCATATGCAGCGCCAGGGCCCAGCGCTGCGGCGAATCATGCGTGTCGGGTTGCCGGAGAAAGGCGTGGCATAGCGGCGCGAGCCGCGCATCGCGCGGCAGCGGAATATGCAAGGGCAGCGCCGTCATGCCCGCGATCTCATGCAGCAGCAGGGCGACCAGCGCGCCATCCCGGCCGTCGGGATCGTAGTGCGCCGGCATCTCCACCGCGCCAATCAGCAACTGCCGCATCAAGGCGGATATCCCCACCACCTGGCACGTATGGCCCGGCCCCGGCACGGCGCCGGGCTCGATATACAGGCTGCGCGTGCTGACGCCCAGCATCGTGACCTCATGCGCCATCCCCGGCGGAATCCAGACCGCGCGCTGCGGCGGAACGATCCAGTTGCCATCGTGCGTCGCCACATGCATCACACCCGTCGCGCCATAGAGCAGCTGCGCGCGCCGATGGGCATGGCGCGGCAGCAGGTAGCCCTCGGGGTAGTCGGTGCCGATCGCAACCACGGGCCTGGGCACGTGGTCGTAGTCGTCGATGCGGACGTTGCGCATGGAAGGAAATGGCGGCGGAAGGGTGGAATGGCCGAAACACAAATATTATTGACCAATCTTCGAAAGTTGGCCATGCCAACCGCACGTATCGTGGGCACACCTGGAACCCACTCCGCCTTTGCGATGCTCTATCTCCTTTTTGTCCTGTTCGGCTGCCTGACTGGCTTGACCACTGTTTTGTTCGGCTTCGGCGGCGGGTTTGTGGTGGTGCCTTTGCTTTACCGCGCATTGAGCGCCGCCGATGCACATGGGCCAGGCCAGTCCGCCATGCATATTGCCGTCGCGACCTCAACGGCGGTGATGATCCTGAGCGCCTCGCTCGCCACGCGCAAGCATCGCCTGGCGGGCAACATCCTGTGGTCCTATGTGTGGCCGCTGGGGGGATTCATCGGGTTGGGCGCCATCATGGGCGCCGGCGCCGCCACGCTGGCGAGCAGCGACGTGGTTCGCCTTGTCTTTGTGGCGTACCTTGGCGTCACGCTGCTGGATTGCCTGGCACGGCGCGGATTTCTCGCGCGCGCCGGGCAGGACTCACCGCAGCGGCTCGGGCAGGCGCAGACGGTGGCGGGCGGCCTGGCGATCGGTGCAGTCGCCACGTTCCTCGGCGTGGGGGGCAGCGTCATGACCGTGCCCCTGCTGCGCCGCCGCGGGCTGAGCATGGCGCAAGCCACGGCGATGGCGAACCCCTTGAGCCTGCCGGTTGCCGTGCCGGGCACCCTGGCCTATGTGGCCATGGCGTGGTACCAGCCGGTGGCGCTGGGCCGCGGCTATCTGGGGTACATCGACCTTGCCGCGTTCGGCTTGCTATCGATCGGCGCCCTGGCCGGCATCCGCCTTGCCGCCCCGCTGGCCGGGCGCATCCCCGACCGCGTGCATGCGCGCGTCTATGTCGGCCTGCTGGCCCTGGTGATGGTCAGCATGATGTTCAAGTAGGCGCGAGCCTGGCGCCTGGCGTGCAGGGGCGGGATTGGCATCCCGCCCAAGAGCCTTCTAAGATCAAGACACACCCACCCGTGCGGGGACATCACCATGACCAAGATGAGCAAGCCTGTAACGCCAACGCCCCCCACGCCGTCCAAAGCCAAGCCATCGCCGGGCAGCAAGGATGATCACGTGGAGGACGAACTCGACGAAGCCCTGAGGGAGACCTTTCCAGCGAGCGACCCGATTTCGGTGGACCACGGGCGCGTCACCCGCCCTGAAAAATAGGCGAAACACCGAGCCGGAGGATCCCGCCGGCCCGCTAGACCAGTTGCCGCAACTGCGCGACGACTTTCATCAGTTGCCCGTGCGCGACGATCACGCCTGACTCGTCCTGCAGCGCTTGCTGGTATCGGTCACGAAACGCCGGGTCGCTGTCTGGCCCAAACAGTTTCTCGGTGGCCGCGGCCACCGCCTTGCAGGTTTCATCGTGATGCTCGGGCGCGTCCAGCTCTTCGTCGATCTCGATGATCAGCCGCGAGAGCGGGTCCAGCCAGCGGAAATAGGTCTCCTCGGTCACAACCTGCACGAACAGCCCGGCCGGGATCGGGCCATGCAGGCGTTCGTACTCCACGCGATTCAGCGCGATCACTTCCTTGTGCACCTTCAGGAGCGCGGCCCGCAGGGCGCGCAGGCCGCTGCGGCGATCCTCCTGCTTGGCCAGGAATTGCTCGTGTGGCATAGCCATACTCCTTTTCTTGTTGGCTCAGTGGGGCTGCTTGTCAGTATACGCAGGAGGGCGCGCCCGGCGGCGGGCGCGTGGCTTGGCAGCAACCCCTAGGGTTAGCGCTGGCTTGCCTTGCGGGATGCCTTGTTGGCATACATGGCCGCATCGGCCTCGGCCAGCAGCGCGGCGGTGCCGTCGTGGCGCGCCGCATCGAACTGGACGGAGCCGACGCTGAACGCGATCTCATAGCCTCGCGCCGCCTGCTCGTTGATCGCATCCATGGCCAGCTTCAGGCGTGCCAGCGTGGCCTGGCACAGCGCGGCGTCGGAGCTGGTCAGCAGCGCCACGAACTCATCGCCGCCCAGGCGGCCGATCACATCGGAGTCACGCAGCGACTGGCCCAACTGCGCGGCAAAGACCGACAGGGCGCGGTCGCCCTCGGCATGGCCGAAGCGGTCGTTGATGCCTTTGAAACCATCCAGGTCGAAGAACAGCAGCGTGGCGGGCTTATCCAGCCGCTTGCATACATTGAGCGCGTGCTGCGCAAGCGCCGAGAAGCCGCGGCGATTGGACAACAGCGTCAGCTCGTCCATGGTGGCCAGTTGCAGCGCGGCCAACTCCTGCTCGGCCATGTGCGCCAGGTCGCGCAACAAGGCGCGGTCCTCCTCGCCAAACTCGCGCGGCTGCACGTCGATCAGGCACAGCGTACCCAGCTTGCTGCCGTTGGCCACCGATAACGGACAGCCCGCATAAAAGCGGATGCCGGGCGCATCCACCACCAGCGGGTTGTCGTGAAAGCGTTCGTCGAGCAGTGCGTCTGGCACCATCAGGATGCCGTCATCGAGGATCGCGTGCCCGCAGAACGAAACCTCGCGAGGGGACTCGGTGGACGACAAGCCAATGCAGGACTTGAACCACTGGCGGTTGGCGTCCACCAGGCTGACCAGCGCGATGGGTACGCCAAACAGGCGCCGCGCCAGCCGGGTCAGGCGGTCGAAGCGCTCTTCCGCCGAGGTATCGAGGATATTCAGGGCGCGCAGCGTATCCAGCCGAAGCTGTTCGTTGGCGGGGATCGAAGGCGGCGTCATAGGGGTTCGGCTACTGGCAGGGGATAGTGTGCGACATCACGCTCTCGGGCTGCGATTGCACGCGCACCGCCTGTATATCGGCATACCCGGCGCGGATTGTAATGGCTTGCGGGATTCAAACAGGCATGCAAACAGGCATTCGCGCGATGTCCATGGCCTCAGCAGCGCAGCCGCGCCTGCTGATCGCGCAGGTTACGGTAGCGCCGGCGGTAGTCCTCCTGCTCCGGCAGCCGAGCCAGGCGGCGCGCACTGTAGTCGGACTCCAGCAGCCGCATCTGGTTGGCCAGCCAATAACACTGGTTGACCTCGGTGCGGGCGGCCTCGTTTTGCTCGCGCACCAGCCGCGCCTGGTATTCGCGCTCCTCTGCCTCGCGCTTTTTCAGGAACTGCTGGTTGGCCGCGTCGGTAGCCGGCTCGGGGCTGATACGGGAGAGATTGCCGCCCAGCGCCGCGCCCTGCCAGCCGGCCGGGCAGGGGGAGTCGGTGTAGAGCGTTTTGTTGCCGCTTACGCATTTGCCGGCGTGGGCCGCGCCCATGCAGCAGGCAAGCGCAAGCAGGACAAGCCAGTGCCGCATGGCAGTCTCCCGTTGGCACCGCCGGTGGCGGCCGCCGTGATTGTCGATCTGGAATCTGGTGGGCGTGTGCGCAACCCGGCCCATATTCTTGTCCGCCCCAGGGCGGGTTGTCCAGCAGCGCCGACCGTTCTCCCTTGATTCTGGCGCCCTCGCATTCTCGGCATCAAAAACAGATTTAAGACGTTATGGAAGGCGGCAATAGCTGTCACGGCCCTGCATCCTCGTCCTGCACGCCGATCAGGTCAGCCGCCACTGAGCGCCGCGCATCTGCTGCCCGAAAATACCGCACCAGCGTCGCCACGCTGGTGTGCCCCGTCATGGCCATGGCCTCGGCCATCGGCACCTGGCGTGAAGCTGCCTCGGTCACGAAGCCCGAGCGCAGCGAATGCGCCGAGAAATCTCCCTCCAGCCCGGCCGCCTCGCAACGCTGCCTGACGATCTTGCGCACGGCGGCGTCGGACAGCGCTTCGCCCACATGGCCGCCACGGCGCACGCGCCGGAAGATCGCGCCATCGCCAATCTCCGCTGCCTTCAGCCATGCCTCCAGCGCCGCGCCCGCCGCGCCGATCACCGGCTTGGCATTGTCCGGCAGGTCGGCCCCGGCCTGGTTGGTCTTGGACCAGCCCAGTTGATAGACAAACTCGCCCGGCGCGAGGCGCCGCAGGTTAGCCAGGGTGGCCCCCGCCACCTCGGAGCGCCGCCGGCCACCGCTGGACCAGGCGAACAGCAGCAGCGCACGGTCGCGCAGGCCGATCAGCGAATCGTCACAGGTCTCCAGCAGCCGGGATAACGGCTCACGCGTCAGCGCCGCCTTGCGCGCCGGGCGCTCGCCTCGCTTGGCGTAGGCCCGGCGCGTGCGCGCCACCAGCTCGCGCACGGCCGGGTCGGCACAGGGGTTATCCAGGTTTTCCAGCCGATGCGCCTTGGCAATCACGGCCAGCCGGTGCATCAGCGTGGCTAACGCCGGCGGGCCTGTACGCGCTTTGAGGCCACGGGCGACCAGTGCCGCGTCGATGGCCGGCGGCAATTCGCTGACCGGGCCTCGGGGCGTGGTCCGCGTAGCGTGGTCTACGACGAACTGGATGATGACCGCCGGCTGCAAGGGAAGGGCGATCGGCTGGCCGTAGCGCAGCGCGAACCAACCTGCCCAATATCGTAAGGCCGAACGATAGCTGGCCACCGTGTTGGCGGATTCGCCCTCGCGGTACAGCGCTTCAGCGGCCTGGCGGCCCAGCGGGTCGAGTTCGGACGGGCGTAGCGGCGCGGGAAAATCGGCATGAGTGGGCTTCAGGCTGAGGGAATCGGGGCGATTTGGCTGGTTTTCGGCCTTGTCACCGAGGAATGAGGGTAGCTCTGGAGAAATCATAATAAATATGATGTATGCTGTATTAAATTATACATCATTAACCGATAAGGCACGATAACCATTCATTATCGTGCCTTATCTTAGGGCGAGATCCAACGCCGCCAAAAAACTTGCCCGGACCATGCAAAACGCCAATCTGCCCGCCACGCGCTCCCGTTCCATCACCCAGCAAGATGTCTGGCAAGCCGCCGATGCCTTGCTGCTGGCCGGCCAGCGCCCAACCATCGAACGGATCCGGCTGCATCTTGGGCGCGGCTCGCCAAACACCGTCAGCCCGCACCTGGATGCCTGGTTCGCCGGGCTGGGCGCGCGCTTGCAGGATCCGCAAGCGTTTGCGGCGCCAGCGAACCTGCCCGAGCCGGTGAACCAGGCCGCACGCTATTTGTGGGATGCGGCACAAGCCGAGGCCCGGGCCACCGTGTCGGCGAGCTATGCCGCGCGGGAATCGGAACTGGCGCTGGCGAGGGCAGCCGTTGAGGCGGAGCAGGCCGCGCTGGCGCAGGAACGCGCCATCCTGATGGCGAAGCTGGACGCCGCCGACAACGCCCTGGCCGAACTGGCGCGCACCCGGGATGAAGCCAGCGAACGCGCTGCCCGTGCCGAGGCGCAACTGGTGGCACAGCAGGCCGAGAACGACGCCGTACGCGCCGCACTGGGACGCGCGCAAGAAGAGAAAGATGCGCTGCTGCGCGATACCGCTAGCCAGCGTGCCGCGTGGGACAAGGAGCGCGAAACCATGGCGGATCGCTTTGGCGCCAATGAGCGGCGCATGGCGCTGGAACTGGACGGCGCGCGGGTGGCGCTGCGCGAAGGGCAGCGCCAGATGGACAACGAGCGCAAGGCGGCCCAGCAAAAGCTGGCGGACGCGGCCGAAGCCGCGGGGCGGCAGGCCGAGGAACTGGCAAAGGTAGGGAATGCCGTGGCTGTGCTGGATGAGCGGGTCCGGCAGCAGGACGGCTTGCTGGCCGAGTACCGGCAGCAATTGGAAAACCGGGGGGAGCCGGACGCGGATATCGCGCGGGCGGCACGCCCGCCGATACGAAAGAGTCGCCCGATCAGGCCCGCCCGGCCACCGAGGTTCAAGGTGTAAGGAGGGTCTATCCTGATGCTAGATCTAGCATTGATAGTGGGATACAACCGGTTGAATTCATTGGAGAATTTTGGAATGCTTCCGCACCGGAATACCTAACATCTGACATCAGGACATGCCGATAAGCCACTGTTTTTGATGCATTCCCATCGCCCGGCTCCTTTACTTCCCCCTTAGCAAGTGCTTCTGGATTTTCCCGCTCGTGGTCTTCGGCAGCGCATCGACAAAGTGATACCTGCGCGGCCGCTTGTAGGCAGCCAGGCGGTCGCCATGCACCAGGAAGCCATCGAGCAATGCCGCGGTAGCTTGCGCTCCGGGCTTGACCACCACATAGGCGCCGACCACCTGCCCCCAGGTAGCATCCGCCTCGCCGATGACTGCCACTTCCAGCACGGCAGCGTGCTCGATCAGCGCATCCTCGACTTCCCGCGGATACACATTCTCGGCGCCCGAATTGATCATGTAGTCGATGCGATCGCGCACCCACAGGTAGCCGTCGTCGTCCAGGCTGCCGAGGTCGCCGGTGTGGTACCAGCCGTGGGCCAGGGCGCGCGCATTGGCATCCGGGCGGTTCAGGTAGCCGGCCATCATGCACGGGCCGCGCACCAGGATCTCGCCGACTTCTCCGGGCGCGCAAGGCTGGGCCGGATCGGTCGGGGCGTCGTCCTCGCGCAGCACCGCAACCACCAGGTCGTGATTGAGCGAGGGCAGGCCGGCCGAGCCGGCGTGGCTGAGCTGCTCATGCGGGTACAGCACGGACATGCAGGGCCCCATCTCGGTGGTGCCATACACCTGCACCAAGCCCGCGCCCACCACGCGGTCCCACTCGCGGATCAGGTGCGGCGCCATCGATGCGCCGCCGTACTCCACCAGCCGCAGCGACGACACATCGCGCGTGTGGGCATCCGGGTGGTTGAGCATCATGCCGACCATGGTCGGCGCGGCGAAGAAGTGTGTGACCTTCTCGGCTTCGACCAGTTGCCAGGCCTCGCCGGCATCGAAGCGCCGCTGCAGCACCTGCGTGGCGCCCAGCTGCAGGCGCGGCAGGAAGCTGGTGTGCAGTTCCGCCGTGTGGTTCAGCGGTGCAATCGACAAGCCCACGTCCTCGCGCGAGAGCGTCATGGCCTGATGCATCATGGCGTTGTGCGCGAGCTTGCTGCGGTGCGTGTGCAGCACGCCCTTGGGGCGGCCGGTGGTGCCGCTGGTGTACATCAGGATGCAGGGATCGTTTTCGTCCACGGCGATGCCGGGCGCATCATGCGGCTGCCCCGCGGCCAGCGTGGCCAGGTGGTGCGTGGCAAAGGCCGGTGCCGGCTCGGGGTCCGCGTAGATCCAGCGTGTTGTGCCAAGGGCCAGCTCGGCGGCTTTTTCCACCACGGCGCAGCCTTCCTGCTCGAACAGCAGGGCGCTGGCCTTGCCGTCCTCCAGGATAAAGGCCAGTTCCTGGGCGGCCAGCCGGTAGTTGATCGGATTGAAGATCGCGCCCACCCGGGCCGCAGCTAGCATGCTGAAGACAAAGGCTGGCGTGTTGTAAAGGAAGGCCGCAACCACATCGCCATGGCCTACGCCGATCGACAGCAGCGCGTGGGCGTGGCGGTTCACCTGCGCATCCAGCTCGGCATAGGTCCAGGTGCGGCGGCTCGGCCCCATGCCGGCGACCAGCGCGGTCTTGCGTGGCAGGTAGCGCGCGGGCCAGGAAAGGGTGTCGCCCAGGGTAAGGACGTGGCTCAAGGCAATGCTCCAACAGCGGGGGTGGGAGGCGCCGGCGGGCAAGGCAAGCCGGCGAGAGTGGTCGAAAGAAAGCGGTCGAAAGAAAGCGGTCGAATATAAAGCCGGCGTCTCTTTTTGGGAAATAACGATTTGCACTTTGCATATATGGATCCGCCAGGGCGCCCCGCGTCGAAGCCAATTGACGCAAGACGCCCCGCCCGCAACTCGCTATCGTGCCAGCAAGGCCGGCGAGCCATGACTCGCCGATGACAACGGCAATCGATGACTGAGGCGAAAGGGGAAGCGCGTCCATGAACAAGCAAAGTCGGCAGGGCAAGGAAAACGTGCGGATAGGCGGCGCCTCCGGTTTCTGGGGCGACAGCGCAATCGGCCCGGTCCAGCTGGTGGACAAGGGCGACATCGACTACCTGGTGTTCGACTACCTGGCTGAGCTCACCATGTCGCTGCTGGCGGCGGCGCGGCTGAAGAACCCGGAAGCCGGCTATGCGCTGGATTTTGTCACCGGGGCCCTGCGCTCGGTGCTCAAGCCAGCCATGGAAAAGGGCATCCGCATCGTGAGCAATGCCGGCGGCGTGAATCCGCGGGCCTGTGCGGCGGCGGTGCGCAAGCTGGCCGAGGAGCTCGGCGTGACGGTGCGGGTGGCGGTGGTCGATGGCGACGACCTGTTGCCGCAGCTCGACGCGCTGCGCGAGGCAGGCACGCGCGACATGCAAAGCGGCGCCGCGATGCCGGCCCGCATCCTGACGGCCAACGCCTACCTGGGCGCCGTGCCGATCCGCGCCGCGCTGGATGCCGGCGCGGATATCGTGATCACCGGGCGCTGCGTGGACAGCGCGGTGACGCTGGGCGTGCTGATGCACGAGTTCAACTGGAGCCCCACCGACTACGACCTGCTGTCCGCGGGCAGCCTGGCGGGGCACATCATCGAGTGCGGCTGCCAGGCCACCGGCGGCCTGCACACCGACTGGGAGCAGGTACCGGACTGGGCCAATATCGGCTACCCGGTGGTGACCTGCCGGGCGGATGGCACCTTCCTGGTCGGCAAGCCGCCCGGTACCGGCGGGCTGGTCAGCCCCGCCACCGTCGGCGAGCAGATGCTGTACGAGATAGGTGATCCCGCCGCCTACCTGCTGCCCGACGTGATCTGCGATTTCACCGGCGTCACGCTGCGCCAGGCCGGGCCGGACCTGGTGGAAGTCCAGGGCGCCAAGGGCCGCCCGCCTACCGCCAGCTACAAGGTCTCGGCCACCTATGCCGACGGCTACCGCTGCTCGGCGCAACTGACCATCGTGGGCTTCGATGCCGTGCGCAAGGCGCGCCGCAGCGGCGAAGCCTTCCTGGCACGCACCCGCGGCATGCTGGCACGGGCCGGGCAGCCGGATTTCACCGAGACCCGGCTGGACGTGCTGGGCACCGCCGCGGCCTTTGGCCCGCATGTGCCGCAACCGGCCTTGTTCGAGGCGGTGATGTGGCTGGCGGTGACGCATCCGGACAAGCGCGCGCTGGAGATGTTCGCGCGAGAGATCGCGCCGGCAGGCACTTCATGGTCGCCCGGGACCACCGGGGTAGGCGGGCGGCCATCGGTCAGCATGGCCATCAAGCAGTTTCCCTTCCTGGTGCCAAAAACGCGGGTCCAGCCCGCCGTGTGGCTTGACGAGCAGGCGGTGCCGCTGCCCGCGACCATGGCCTGCGCAAGCGATACGCCAACCGGCACTGTGCCGGCTGCCGAGACGCCTTTTGCTGCGGCCACAGAGCCTGCCGCAGACTGGGTCGATGTGCCGCTGATCCGGCTGGCGTACGGGCGTAGTGGCGACAAGGGCGATTTCTCCAACATCGGCATCATCGCGCGCGACGCCGCCTACCTGCCGCTGATCGCAGCGCAGCTGACAGAGGCTGCGGTGGCCGCGTTCCTTGCGCACAACGTCAAGGGCAGGGTGACGCGTTACTTCCTGCCCGGCATCGGCGCCTTCAACTTCCTGTGCGAGCAGGCGCTGGGCGGCGGCGGCATGGCGTCGCTGCGCAACGATCCGCTGGGCAAGGGGATGGGCCAGGTCCTGCTGGCCATGCCGGTGCGGGTGCCTCCGGCGCTGGCGCGGGCACTGGGCGCCTGAGCCAGGCCGGATGGGGGGTTTATCCCGATGCCGACGGCATGCGGCATCGGGATAAACCCCCATCCGGCGGCTCTTGGGCCGCCTTCGCTGGCATCATGACGCAGGCGCGCAAGGCCGCAGGGCGGCTGCCCGCGCGTGCTTGCCGAACCAGGCGCCAGCCGTCAGTCACATCAGCCACTTCAGCCACGCGCGGCGCCGCGAACAGTGAGACCCAGATGCAGCCAGTTTTGCCATGCACACCGGATGCCGCGGGCCTGCCATGCGGGCGCCCGAGCGGAAGCTTCATGTGGATCGACCCCGACCGCGTGCTCTACGTTGGGCTGCTCGGCGCGCCGTCGGTGCGCTCGATCGGCGCCATCCTGCTTTATGTGGCGCTGGACGCCCCGTTTCGCCTGAGCGTGGCGGATGGCGAGTGGGAAACTGCCGAGATCGCCTTCGTGCCGCCCTACGCTGCGCACCGCATCGTTTCCGACAGCCGCAGCCTGTGCGGCTTCCTGATCGAGCCCGAGACCGTCGATATGTCCCGCTTGCCGCTGCTGCTGCGCGGGCCAGGCGGCGCGCTGGCGGCCCCGCGCATGGCGCAGCATGCGCGCGACCTGATCGCCCAGTTGCGCGGCATGCGGCGGCCAGAGCTGGGCGCCGGGCTGCTCGATGCGCTGTTGCTGGGCGAGCCGCTGGCGCCGCGCGCGCTCGATCCGCGCATCGATGCGGCGGTGCGCCAGATCAAGACCGACCCGGGCGGGCGTAGCGCCGCAAGCGACCATGCGCGCGACGCCAACTTGTCGTTTTCCCGCTTCCTGCACCTGTTCAAGGAGGAGGTCGGCACGCCGTTCCGCACGTTCCGCACCTGGAAGCGCGCCCGCAGCCTGCTGCACTACGTCACCCAGGAGGCCAACCTGGCCGAAGTCGCGCTGGATACCGGCTATCCGGATTCCACGCACTTCAGCCACTCCATCCGCCGCGTGTACGGGCTCAAGCCGCGCGACATCTTCGCGGGCTCGCGCAAGCTCGCGCTGCATGGCCTGCCGCCAATGACTGCCTATCGCCCCGCGTAGCTGGCCAGGCGGCGACCACTTTGCACAAGACCAATGGCGCGCCGCGCGCCAGAATCGAAGCCATCGAACCTTGCCAAGCCTGCCGCCAACGGCAGCCGGATACGCCCCATGAAAGCAACCTGCCAGGACCTGCTGGACGAATACCGCGAGCTGGCCGCCCTTTGCGCCACGCTCACCCCCGCGCAATGGCGCGAGCCGAGCGCCTTCTATGACTGGAGCGCCTGGGACGAGATCGCCCACCTGTGCTACTTCGACCAGACTGCGCTGCAGGCGGCCACCGACCCGCAAGCCTTCCTGCGCGACGCGCAAGCGCTCAATGCGCTGATGGCAGGGGGCGGCCATATCAGCGCCGTGGCGCGTGATACCTTTGGCCATCTGGACGGCCCCGCCTTGCTGGCGTACTGGCAGCCACTGTACGAGCAGCTGGTGCGCACGCTGGCCGCGCTCGACCCCAAGGCCCGCCTGCCCTGGTATGGTCCGCCCATGAGCGCCCGCAGCTTTGCCACCGCGCGGCTGATGGAGACCTGGGCCCATGGCCAGGACATCTGGGATACGGCAGGCCAGGCCCGCGCGCCCACCGCCCGCCTCAAGCACATCGCGCATATCGGCGCCACCACCTACGGCTGGACCTTCGTCAACCGCGGTGAGCCGGTGCCGGGGCCTGCGCCTTATATTGCGCTGAGCGCGCCCGATGGCAGCGAGTGGACCTGGAACGAACCGCAGCAGGACAACTACGTGCGCGGCAGCGCGGAAGATTTCTGCCTGCTGGTCACGCAGCGCCGCCATCTGGACGATACCCGCCTGCAATACAGCGCCGGGCCGGCCCGGCAATGGCTGGCGCAGGCCCAGTGCTTCGCCGGGCCGCCCGCCACCGGGCCGGCTGCCGGCACGCGCGTGTTGCGCACGGCTTCGGCAGGGTGAACGGCACCGCAGCGCCCATTCAGGCCGCGCACGGCGAGCCGCTAGTGCCGGCGCTTGCCGCCGGGATCGATGCAGCGCTGCGCAAGCTCAGCGCCGACGCCGGCGAAACCTGCCTCTCCGAGCACGCCTTCGCCAACCTGTACCTGTTCCGGCAAGCGCACGCCTACCGCTATGTCGGCGGCGGCTATCCGCATATCAGCGGTGTGACCTATGACGGCGCGCGCCACGTGCTGCCGCTGTTCGCGCTGGAAACCGCACCGGTTGACGTGCTGCGGGCGCTGCTCCGCGAGCACGCCTGCTTCTATCCGCTGTCCACGGCCCAGGTCGCGCGGCTCGACCCCGCCATCTTCACCTGGACGGCATCGCGCGCCGACGCCGACTACCTCTATCCCGCCGCCAACTTCACAGCCTATCGCGGCACGACGCTGGCCAAGAAGCGCAACCTGATGAAGCAACTGCTGGCCACGCATGCCGTCACCGCGCGCGCCTACCACCCGGGGCTGGCCGACCAAGCCCTGGCCGTGCATGAAGGCTGGATGCAAGCCAAGCACAAGGCGCACGGCGAAGCCGACGACACCCCCTGCGGCGAGGCCCTCCAACACGCCGAACGACTCGGCCTGGAAGGCTTCCTGTACGAGGTAGCGGGGCAGCCCGTGGGTTTCGTGCTGGCGCAGGAGATCCGCCCAACGGTCTTCGCCATGCGCTTCGCCAAAGGCCTGGCGGCCTGCAAGGGCATCTACCAGTACATGTTTCACCACTTCTGCACGGCGTATCCACGCCCGGTAGCGTGGCTGAATTTCGAACAGGACATGGGGCTGGACAACTTCCGTCAGACCAAGCTCTCCTATGCGCCGAGCGCGTTGCTGCCGAAGTTCAGGGTGCAATTGCGGGGGGGTTGACGTACTTCCGGCATCTGTCACACAAAGGCACAAAGGCAGAACGGCGCGAAGCAGCACAGCCAGTTCTCGCAAGACCCTGCCGGCTCCCGCCCCTACCATGGCTTCACACCGGCACACCGCCCCGAACAGTGAACCCACATGGCAAATATCGAATCCAGACTCTCCGCCGGCAGTGAAGCATTCCAGGCCAACCGCGCCGGCATGCTGGCACTGCTGGAGCGTATCCGCGCCTTCGAGCAGCGCGCCGCCAGTTTGTCCGCCGCCTCGCGCGAGCGCTTCGAGAAGCGCGGGCAGTTGCTGCCGCGCGACCGGCTGGCATTGTTGCTGGACCCGGGCGCACCGTTTATCGAGTTATCGTCGCTGGCCGGGCTGGGGCTGGACAACCCCGACCTGGACAAGAGCGTGCCCGGCGGCGGCCTGATCGCGGGCATCGGCTTTGTGTCCGGCCTGCGCTGCATGATCAGCGCCTCGGACTCGGGCATCAACGCCGGTGCCTTGCAACCCAAGGGGCTGGACAAGCAGCTGCGGGTGCAGGAGATCGCGCTTGAGAACAAGCTGCCCTATGTGCAGCTGGTGGAGAGTGCCGGCGCCAACCTGATGACTTACAAGGTCGAGGATTTCGTGCGGGGCGGCAACCTGTTCCGCAACCTGGCGCGCCTGTCGGCTGCCGGGCTGCCGGTGGTGACGGTGACGCATGGCTCGTCCACGGCGGGCGGGGCTTACCAGACCGGCTTGTCGGACTACATCATCATGGTGCGTGGCCGCTCGCGCGCCTTCCTGGCAGGCCCGCCGCTGTTGATGGCAGCGACGGGCGAAGTGGCCACCGAGGAGGAGCTCGGTGGCGCCGTGATGCATACCTCGGTCTCCGGCCTGGGCGACTACCTGGCCGAGGACGACCGCGATGCGCTGCGCATCGCCCGCGAGATCCTGGGCAAGATCGACTGGCACCGCGACCAGCCCGCCGCCGCGCCGCGCAGCTACAAGCCGCCGCGCGTTGATGCCGAGGAGCTGCTCGGCGTGATGCCGATGGACCATAAGCGGCCGGTCGACATGAAGGAGGTGATCGCGCGCATTGCCGACGATTCCGACTTCCTGGAGTTCGGCGAGAACTACGGCGGCGCCACCGTATGCGGCCATATCAAGATCGAGGGCTGGCCGCTGGGCATCATCACCAACAACGGCCCGATCGATCCGGCCGGCGCGACCAAGGCCACGCACTTTATCCAGGCCTGCTGCCAGTCGCGCACGCCCATCCTCTACCTGAACAACACCACCGGCTTCATGGTGGGCCGCAGCTATGAGGAAGCCGGCATCATCAAGCACGGCTCCAAGATGATCCAGGCGGTGAGCAACGCCACCGTGCCGCAGATCACGATCTATTGCGGCGCGTCGTTCGGCGCGGGCAACTACGGCATGTGCGGGCGCGGCTTCCACCCGCGTTTCTGCTTCTCCTGGCCCAATGCCAAGACCGCGGTGATGGGCGGCGAGCAGGCCGCGCGCACCATGGCCATCGTGACCGAGGCCGCCATGAAGCGCAAAGGCGGGCAGGCCGATGCCGATCAGCTGGAAGCACTGCAGAAAGGCATCGTCGAGCGCTTCGACCGCCAGATGAGCGTGTTTGTCACCAGCGCCCACGTGCTGGACGACGGCGTGATCGACCCGCGCAATACGCGCGCGGTGCTGGCCAATGTGCTGGCGGTCTGCCGCGAGGGCGATGCCAGGACGCCGCAAGCCATGCAATTCGGGGTTGCGCGGCCCTGACGGCCACCGCCTCAGCCAGAACAGACATGCAAAAGAACGAACGGAGACCAGCGACATGCTACTGACACCCGAACACGAGGCGCTGCGCGCCACCATCAAGCGCTTTATCGCCGAGCAGATCAATCCGCACGTCGACGCCTGGGAAGAGGCCGAGATCTTCCCCGCGCATGACGTCTTCCGCAAGATGGGCGATCTGGGCCTGCTGGGCCTGTCCAAGCCGGAAGAGGATGGCGGCATGGGGCTCGATTACTCCTACAGCGCGGTGCTGGCGGAGACGCTCTCCGACATCAACTGCGGCGGCGTGCCCATGGCCATCGGGGTGCAGACCGACATGGCTACCCCGGCCCTGGCCCACCACGGCAGCACGGAGCTGCGCCGCGAGTTCCTGGCGCCCGCGATCCGCGGCGAGTACGTGGCCTGCCTGGGCGTCTCGGAGGTGGGCAGCGGCTCCGACGTGGCCTCGATCAAGACCACCGCAAGGCGCGACGGCGACGATTACATCATCAACGGCGGCAAGATGTGGACCACCAATGGCACCCAGGCCGACTTCTGCTGCGTGCTGGCCAATACGTCGGACGGCGCGCCGCACCGCAACAAGACGCTGATCGTGGTGCCAATGAAGACCCGCGGCGTTTCGGTGGCCAAGAAGATCCGCAAGATCGGCATGGACTCGTCCGATACCGCGCAGCTGTACTTCGACGACGTGCGGGTGCCGCAGCGCTACCGCATCGGCGAGGAAGGCATGGGCTTTACCTACCAGATGGAACAGTTCCAGGTAGAGCGCCTGTGGGGCGCGCTCAGCTCCGCCAGCCGATGCGCCAAGGCGATCGACCTCACCATCGAGTACACGCGCGAGCGCAAGGCATTTGGCCGCTCCATCCTGGACAACCAGTGGGTGCACTACACCTTGGCCGAGCTGCAGACCGAGGTGGAAGCGCTGCACGCATTGTGCTGGCGCGCCGTGGAGATGATGGTGCGCGGCGAGGATGCCACCCGCCTGGCCACCATGGCCAAGCTCAAGGCCGGCCGGCTGTCGCGCGAGGTGGCGGACCGCTGCCTGCAGTTCTGGGGCGGCATGGGCTACGTGCTGGAGAGCCCGATCTCGCGCATTTTCCGGGACGGGCGGCTCACCTCCATTGGCGGCGGCGCCGACGAGGTCATGATGCAGATCCTGTGCAAGTTCATGGGCACCTTCCCCCAGTCGAAGTAAGCGTTCAAAGCGAAAGACAAGAGAGCAGACCAGGCCACCATGAAGCAGCCCACGCCATTCCAGAAGATCCTGATCGCCAACCGGGGCGAAATCGCCTTGCGCGTGATGCGCAGCGCCACCGCGCTGGGCTACCGCACGGTGGCGGTCTACTCCAGCGCCGATGCCGGCGCGCGCCATGTCCAGGAAGCCGGCCAGGCGGTGTATATCGGCGAGGCGCAGCCGGCGCAGTCCTACCTGCGCATCGACGCCATCATCGAGGCAGCGCGGCGTTGCGGCGCCGATGCCGTGCATCCCGGCTACGGCTTCCTGGCGGAGAATGCCGCTTTTGCCCGCGCCTGCCGCGAGGCGGGGCTGGTATTCATCGGCCCGTCGGCCGAGTCCATCGTGGCGATGGGCAACAAGGCCGGCGCCAAGCGGCTGATGATGGCCGCGGACGTGCCCTGCATCCCGGGCTACCAGGGCGAGGACCAGGACGAGGCGCGCCTGTGCGCCGAGGCCGAGCGCATCGGCTTTCCGGTCATGATCAAGGCCACGGCAGGCGGGGGCGGGCGGGGCATGCGGCTGGTGCCGCACGCGCGGGCCTTTCCCGAGCTGCTGCGCAGCGCGCGCTCGGAAGCGCAGGGCGCCTTCGGCGACCCCGAGGTGATCCTGGAGCGGGCCGTGGTGGAACCGCGCCATATCGAGATCCAGATCCTGGCGGACCGCTATGGCAACGCCATCCACCTGGGCGAGCGCGATTGCTCGGTGCAACGGCGCCACCAGAAGCTGATCGAGGAGGCACCATCGCCCGCGGTGAGCCCCGAGCTGCGGGCCCGCATGGGCGCCACCGCCGTGGCCGCCGTCAAGGCGATCGGCTACGAAGGCGCGGGCACGCTGGAGTTCCTGCTCGACCGCGACGGCAACTATTACTTCATGGAGATGAATACGCGGCTGCAGGTGGAGCATCCCGTGACCGAGGCCATCACCGGCCTGGACCTGGTGGCGCTGCAACTGCGGATTGCCGCAGGCGAGCCGCTGCCACTCAAGCAGGAAGACGTGCGCTTTTCCGGCCACGCCATCGAAGTACGGCTGTGCGCCGAAGACGCCGATCAAGGCTTTATGCCGCAAAGCGGCGAGATTGCACTGTGGCAGGCCCCGCCCGCCTTGCGCGTGGAGCATGCACTGGGCAGTGGCGCGGCGATCCCGCCGTACTACGACTCCATGATCGCCAAGCTCATCGGCTACGGCGGGACACGCGACGAAGCGCGGCGCAAGCTGTCGCAAGGCCTGGCGGACCTGGTGGCGCTTGGCGTGACCACCAACCAGGTGTTCCTTGGCCGCTGCCTCGCCCATCCCGCCTTTGCCGCGGGAGAGGCCACCACCGCCTTCA
The DNA here is from genome assembly GCF_056398045.1 of Cupriavidus sp. 05L411. Taxonomy (NCBI): domain Bacteria; kingdom Pseudomonadati; phylum Pseudomonadota; class Betaproteobacteria; order Burkholderiales; family Burkholderiaceae; genus Cupriavidus; species Cupriavidus sp. 05L411. The sequence continues at coordinate 490,969 of NZ_JBFTOQ010000001.1, forward strand.
TCGGCCAGCACCAGGACGCGCTGCTGCAACCCGATGCGGCACTACGCCAGCGCGCCGCCGCGCTGGCGGCGCTGCTCCTGTATGAAACCTCGCCGGAGCGCCAGCCGGGTGTGCCAGCCGCGAGCCTGGCCCCGACCCTGCCCATCGGCCTGCGCTACCGGGTCAACGGGGCGGAGCATCAGGCCAGCCTGGCATTTGGCGGCGGCAATCGCTTCGCGGTTGCCATGGGCGAGTCGCGCTTTGCCTTCGAGACCATCGCGCTAAGCGCGGATTCAGTACGCTTCAACTGCGATGGCCTGGTCGAGAGCGCCACCTTCCATCGCGACGCCAGCACGCTGCTGCTGCACTACCAGGGCACGCCGCTGCGCATCGAGGACCACACCCGGGCCGCCGCCGCCAGGGCTGGCGAGGCTGCCGGGGACGGCAAGCTGCGCGCCTCGATGAATGGCCGCGTGGTCAACGTGATGGTGGCCGCCGGCGACCAGGTCGAGGCGGGCCAGCCCATGGTCACGCTGGAAGCCATGAAGATGGAGCACATCCACGTGGCCCCGGCCGCCGGACGGGTGGGCGCCGTGCACGTGCAGGTTGGCGACCAGGCCGCCGCCATGCGCGTGATCGCGGAGATCGAGTTCGAGGCGCCGCCGGCGGAGCCGGTCAAGGCTGCGGCCTGAGCCCTCCGAGTGGCCTGAGCCTGTTGCCACGCCACCCCTCAGGCCGCTTTCCATCACATAGAGACAGCCTAACCAGCGGAGCACCATGAGCGAATCGGAAACCCCAGCCGTCCTCCATGAAAAACGCGGCGCCGCGTTCTGGATCACCATCAACCGGCCCGACAAGCGCAACGCCATCAACAAGGAAGTCGTGGCCGGCATCCGGGCGGGCTACCGCGCTGCGCACGCAGACCCCGCCATCCGCGCCATCGTGCTGACCGGCGCCGGCGACAAGGCCTTCTGCGCCGGTGGCGACCTGCAGCCCGGCAAGGGCTTTGCCTTCGACCTCTCGCAGCCTAATGTGGACTACGCCGACATGCTGCGCGAATCCCAGCAAGCCACGCTGCCCAGCATTGCGCGGATCAACGGCACCTGCATGGCCGGCGGCATGGGCTTGCTGTGCATGACCGATATGGCGGTGGCCGCCGACAACGCCTTGTTTGGCCTGCCGGAGGTCAAGGTGGGCGTGTTCCCGATGCAGGTGCTGAGCCTGCTGCAAACGCTGGCGCCGCCCCGGCTGGTGCGCGAGTGGTGCATCAGCGGCGAGCCGTTCTCCGCGGCCGAGGCCAAGGCCGCCGGCCTGGTCAACCACCTGGCCGCGCCGGGCGAGCTGGACGCGCGCACCGAATGGCTGGTCGCCCGCGTGGCCGACAAGTCGCCCACCGCCATCCGGCGCGGCAAGTACGCCATGCAAGCGATGGCGTCGATGAGCTTTCCCGAAGGCATCGCCTACACCGAAAGCCAGATCGCGCTGCTGGCGATGACCGAAGACGCGCGCGAAGGCCTGGCCGCCTTCAACGAGAAGCGCAAGCCGGTCTGGACCGGCAGGTAAAACAACCGGCGAGGCGCGCGCCGGGCAGGGCGCGCTGGCGGTGTCTGCAACGACTGAACAAGGAAGCAGCCTATGAACAAAGCATCGTCGACAACATCGTCCACCCAAGCGGACAGCGCCGCCTTCCTGGCGCTCGGCATGGCGCAATGGCTGCGCCGCCGCGCTGCGCGCAGCCCCCGCAGCCGCGCGCTGACCTGCGCCGGGCAGACCTGGACCTATGCCGAGCTGGTGGCCGACGCCCAGAAGATGGCCGCCGTGCTGGCGGCGGGCGGCGTCGGACGCGGCCAGCGCGTGGGCTACCTGGGCCTGAACGACCCGCTGTTCCTGGTGACGCAGTTCGCCTGCGCCTGGCTGGGCGCCATCTTCGTGCCGCTCAATTTCCGGCTCACCGGGCCGGAGCTGGCCTTTATCCTCAACGATGCCGGCGTGCATACGCTGTTCGCCGATGAGGACTACGCCGGCCTGATCGATGAAGCGCGCCCGACGCTGGAATGCCAGCGCTACCTGCGCCGCACCGACGCACCGGGCTGGGAAGGCCTGTTGTCGCGGATGGCGCAAGCCGATGCCGCGCTGCCGCCCGTGCCCACCGAGCCGGATGATGTGGCCGCGGTCATGTACACCTCGGGCACCACCGGACACCCCAAGGGCGCCATGCTCACGCATGGCAACTTCTGGGCCAACAACCTGAACGTGATGATGCTGAGCGACCTCGCCAGCACCGATGTCGCGCTCAATTTCGCGCCCCTGTTCCATGTTGGCGGCATGTGCTGCGTGAGCTTGCCCATCCTGATGGCGGGCGGCCATCTCGTGCTGCAGCGCAGCTTCGACCCCGCAGCCGTCATGCAGGCGGTGGCCGAGCACCGCGTGACGGTCAGCTTCGCGGTGCCCGCCATGCTGCTGTTCGTCAGCCAGCACCCGGATTTCGCGCAGGCGGACCTGTCGAGCCTGCGGACCATTTCGGTCGGCGGCGCCCCCATGCCCGAGCCGCTGCTGCGCCTGTTCGCCGGGCGCGGCATCCCCGTCAACCAGGGCTACGGCCTGACCGAGACCGCCGCCGCGACGACCTTCCTGGCCCCGGAGCGCGCGCAGGACAAGCTCGGCTCCTGTGGCACGCCGGCCATGATGACCGAAGTCTGCATCCGCGACTTCGACGGCAAGCCACTGACCGAGCCACAGGCCCGCGGCGAGATCTGCGCGCGCGGCGGCAACATCATGAAAGGCTACTGGAACCGCCCGGACGCCAGCGCCGCGGCGTTCTACGAAGGCGGCTGGTTCCGCACCGGCGACGTCGGCTATGTCGACGAAGACGGCTTCTACTACGTCTGCGACCGCCTGAAGGACATGGTGATCACCGGCGGCGAGAACGTCTACCCGGCCGAAGTCGAAAGCGTGCTGTACGAGCACCCGGCCATCGCCGAAGTCGCCGTGATCGGCGCGCCCGACGAGCGCTGGGGCGAGCATGTGGTTGCCGTGGTGGCGCTCAAGCCGGGCGCCAGCCTGACGCTGGAAGCCCTGCAGGCGTTTGCGGAGCCGCGGCTGGCGCGGTACAAGCTGCCGCGGGCGTTGCGGGTGGTGGCGGCGTTGCCGCGGAATCCTACGGGGAAGGTGTTGAAGGTTAGGTTGAGGGAGATGGGGTAGGGGGGTAGGGGGTAGGGGTGTTGGGTGGTGCATGGGGGGGTTGATGTTCCTTTTAGCGGCGTTGGTTATTGCACCCAAGGGCCATACGACATCCCCCTGCGGGGGCTGCCGGTCACTCTTCTTTGCGTCGGCAAAGAAGACTAACGAGAAGAAAGCCGACCCTGCCGGGTGCAGAGCAATCAGGCTTATGTGGGGCTGTGGTTGCGTCGTACGGCCCGGAGTGTTAGCTGGCGTGTCCAACCGGCTTGGAGGTCATCGCTACGGCATGACCCCATGGTCACGTGGTGGAGCCCCTGATCGCTTTGCTCGGTGAGCGTTCGGGCATCTGCCGTTCGCGGTGCGTCGCGCCGCGATGCTGCCTGCCTTGGTGGTTTCGTGGTTTTGTCTCTAGCGGTAACCGCCCCGGCGATTTGATGCCCTGTCGTACCGGCGCTGCCGGCTCCTTGCTATCAACTCCCCTGGTTTCGTGGTGGGCACCGTGGCCCGTCCACGAGGGCCGCGCTC